>NZ_JBWLKM010000023.1:14545-139510 GCF_059026085.1 Streptomyces sp. a15
CGGGTGCGTACGGCTGAGGTGTCACCGGCCGCTGTGTCGTCCAGTCGGGTGCGTACGGCTGAGGTGTCACCGGCCGCCGTGTCGCCCAGCCGGGCGCGGACGGCCGGCGACAGTTCCGCATGCAGGATCTCGAGCTCGCCGCCGAGAAACCGCCGGCGCAGCAGCCGACGCTGGATCTTTCCGCTGGTGGTCCGCGCCACCGTGCCGGGAGGCACGAGTACGACGTTGTGGGCGGGCACCCCGACATCCCGGGTGAGGCGGTCGCGGACACTCGCGGCGACGCGGGCCAGCTCGTCCGGCGCGACCCGGTCGGCCCGGCACTCGCGGACGACCACGACCTCCTCCTCGGGCACCGGGACTGAGAAGGCCGCCCCGACGCCGCGTTCCAGAGCCGGGTGGGCCTCCCGCGTCGCCGCCTCCAGGTCCTGTGGGTAGAGGTTGCGGCCGCGGACGATGATCAGCTCCTTGCTGCGGCCCGTGACGTACAGCTCGCCCTCATGCAGGATCCCCAGATCCCCGGTGCGCAGGAAGCCGCTCTCCCCGTCGGGCGTGACGGCGTCGAAGACGCGCCGGGTCTCCGCGGGACGTCCCCAGTAGCCCCGGGCGACGTTCGGGCCGCGCACCCAGATCTCGCCGGCCCGGCCGTCCGGCAGCGTCCGACCCGCGTCGGCGTCGATGATCCGGACGTCGAGGTGCTCGGCGGGGCCGCTGCTGACGATGCGGTGCACGGGCGCGCCGGAGGTCGGGGGCAGCAGCTCGCCGCGCTCGAACGCGACGGCGTCCACCTCGGTGATCACGGCGCGGCGGGCAGGCCGGTCGCCGGAGACGACCAGGGTCGTCTCGGCCATGCCGTAGCCGGGGAGCATCGCCTCGGGTCGCAGCCCGGCGGCGGCGAACCGCCGGGTGAACGCCTCGACGGTGGCGGCCTGGACGGGCTCGGCGCCGTTCACCGCGCACCGCCAGCGCGAGAGGTCCAGCCGGGCCAGTTCCTCGTCGGTGATCCGCGTCAGGCACAGGTCGTAGGCGAAGTTCGGAGCGGGGGAGAAGTCGATGCCGTGCCGGTCGATCAGCGTCAACCACGTGTGTGGGCGCTTGAGGAAGGCCACCGGCGGCATCAGCACGCTGCGACCGCCCAGGACGAGCGGCGTGAGCAGCAGCCCGATCAGCCCGAAGTCGTGGTACAGCGGCAGCCAGCCGCCCACCGGGCCGTCGGCGCTCATGCCGGAGATCGCCGCGAGGATCTCGGCGTTGGCCAGCAGGTTGGCATGGTCGACCATGACGCCCTTGGGGTCGTCGGTGGACCCTGAGGTGTACTGGAGGAAGGCCAGAGCGTGCGGGTCGGCCGGTGGCGGCCGCCACCGGTCCGCTGCCGGCAGCTCGTCCGCGGGCAGCTCGTCTCCGGCTTCGGCGCAGTGGGGTGCGAGTACGGTCACGCCCCGGAGGTCCTGCTCCTTGGCCCAGGACGTGAGCGCTTCCAGGTCCGTGCCATCGGCCAGCACACCGGCGGCTCCCGCGTCCCGGGCGATCCCGGCGAGCCGGTCGGCCTGCCGCCGCTGACGGCCCTCGGGCGGCGGCGCGGGCACCGGGACCATACCCGCGTACATGCAACCCAAGAGAGACCGCGCGAACCCCGGCCCAGAGGGATGCAGCACCAGCAGGCGGTCGCCGACGGCGAACCGGTCCTGTAGCAGCGCGGCGACCCGGCGGGCGGCCCGGTCGAGTTCCCCGTACGTCACGGCCTCGTCGGCCTCGGCGCGGAGCGGATCCACGCTGAAGATCAGGGCGGTCCGGTCACCGTGCTCCGCCGCCCTCGCACACATGAGTTCGACGAAGGTCTTGTGCTCGTGCATGCAGTGTCAGCCTCCATCGGCGGAACGGTCTCCATCGGCGGAACGGTTGATAACTGAGCGTCATCCACGGGCCATAGCCCTACCCCAAAGGGCACTCCGGCGAACCGCCGGACGAGTAATTGTCAAGACTTTTGGGGGAGTTGAGGCTCGGGGAGTTGAGGATCGGGGAGTTGAGGCTCAGGGCCGCTTCGGGTCGTTCGCCGAGGCGGCCGTTTTCGAAGCGGGCGCCGCTTCGGACGAGGGCGACGAGGTGGGGTGCGGTGATCGCCCGCCGGCGGGCCTGGGGGCCTCGGCGAGCCTGCATGACGGAGCGGACAGGACGACTGTCTCCTGGACGAGCCGACGACGCTTGGTGAGCCGTACTCGCGTCACCTGGGCGGCCCACTGCGTGAGCTGCGCTACGACCTGGACGGCGAGGCCGTGCGCGTCCCGTACTGGCTCGCCCCCGGGCAGTGGATCGTTCTGTTGACGGTGTTCCGTAAGACGAGGATGCGTGAGGCGGCGGAAGTCGGAGTGCGCATCAGGCCCAGAAGGTCTGCGAGGCCGAGCGGCGACACCGTGCCGACTCTCCCGTTGGTGCGACGCCTGGCCAAGGCTCGGGACGTCATCCTGAACCTGGCGATCGACGAGGGTGACTCCCGCGTCACCTTCACCCCGCATGCCGCTTGAAGCCGAGCCCTGCCCGGTCCGTCGGGGACGTCGTCGACCTGAGTCAGCGTGCGTCGTAGATGCCTGGTGGATGAGATTGATCGGGTGAGCCTGCCGCACGCCGCCGGCTCGGCCGAGAAAGTGCCGGGCCTGTTGCGTGGCTTGGGGTCATCCAGTGGTCGTGGGGGAGGACCTCAGCGAACCGTTGCCCGAGGTTGAGCCGCTGACCCGGCAGTGCTCCATCATCGGCGTCAGCCGTGGTGGGAGCGCTTCTGGCTGGGGCATGTCAGACCAGGAGGAGGAGCGACTGGATGAACCTTGACCGCTCAGCACAGCCCTCCAGGAGGCCGCAGTTACGTCATTCCGGGACATGGGGGATGTGCCGAACATGCTCGACCCTCCGCCGGTCGCCGACTGGGCGAGCTACGACGACGTGCCGTCCACGCGAGTGGTTTCATCGAGGCCGGGCAGGACGCGACGGCTGGTCATCACCGCGCGGCTGCGAACTCCTGCAGCATGCGCGTTACCCGGGCGTGTTGGGTACGCCGCACCGTGCCGGGGCCCCGCCCGCTCCTCATCCCGCCGCCCCACGGTGCGCGGCGCCTTCGGCGGACAACCACGGACGTTCGTCCCTACGGTTCCGCCTGAGCATTTTCGCTTATCAGTTGAAAAGCAACCAGACTTGGACGCGAAGAGACCATCATGGATCAATCAGTGCATGCGAACTCTTCGGCGAACCATGGACTCCGGCGGAGCCGCGGACGGCGCGGGAGCAGGGTATGGCATGGTGCTCGTGTCCCTCCTGACCGCGACCTTCATCGGTGGCTTCGACTCCAGCATGATGCTGCTGGCGGTTCCCACGCTGCAGAGCGCGCTCGGAGCGTCCTTCGTCCAGACCCAGCTGGTCGTCGTCGGGTACACGACGGCGTACGCGGTCGCCCTGATGACGGGGGGCAGGCTGGGTGACGTCTTCGGCCGCAGGCGCGGGTTCCTGTGGGGTGCCGCGGGCTTCACGCTCACCTCGGCGGTCTGCGCCCTCGCGACGACGCCGACCGTGCTCATCGTGGCCCGTGTCGCCCAGGGACTGACCGCCGCGCTGATGCTGCCTCAAGTACTGGCGATCATCCGTGCCTCCCTGCCCCCAGCGGTCCGGCGCCGGGCGGTGGGACTCTACGGCGCCACCATCGGGCTGGCCTGGGTCGCCGGACCGGTGTGCGGCGGGGCCCTCATGGCGTGGAACCCGTACGACCTCGGCTGGCGCGGGCTGTTCCTGGTCAACATCCCCATCGGCGTGCTGGTCATCGCCGGTGCCTGGAACCGCGTGCCCGAGAGCCATGGACCGCGCAAGCGGCTCGATGTGACGGGCGCGGTGATCCTCGGCGCCGCCCTCTTCCTGCTGCTGTCCGGGCTGGGCGGATCCCTCGCTCTCGCCCCGGCCCACCTCGTGGGGGCACTGGCCGTGGCCGGGGCCCTGCTGGTGGTGTTCTGGGCGCGGGAGCGCCGTCTCGAAGCGCGGTCGCTGCCTCCCATCGTTCCCCCGGACCTGTTCCGGCAGCGCCGTTTCGCCCGGGGGCTGGCCGCCATCCTGGCCTTCTATGCCGGAAACCAGGGCTTTCTCGCCCTGCTCGCCTATTACGTCCAGAACGGCCTGGAGCGCAGTCCGCAGCAGCCGTAACGGGCTGGTCGTCGCGCGCCAGACAGCGGTGAGTTCTTCGAGGTCGCTCGGTAACTCGCCTTTGGCCGCACCCAGCGATCGCAGCAGTCGCTGCAGCGCTCGCTCCGGCGACTGCCGCCGCTGCGTGCTGTGTGCACGCAGGTCCACGAACAGGCAGCCGTCCGGGTACCGGGCGCTGAGCTCCCGGGCCGCCCGCACGACGAGCGCGGTCTTGCCGACCCCGGCCGTACCGTCCACCGTCGCGATCGATACGGATCCGGGCGCGCAGGGCGCGACCAGCCGCGCCAGCTCGGCCTCCCGCCCGATCAGCCGGCCGGCGTCGCCCGGCAGGTCGTTGACCGTGCGGCGGAGCCGGGGCCGGGTGGGAGGAGCGGCGGGATGAGCGGTGGGACGAGCCGTTGCCGGAGCGAGGAGGCGTTCGTCGTCCTGGTGCAGCACCGCGTCGTACGTCTGGCGGAGCCCTTCGCCGGGATCGATGCCCAGCTCGTCGCGCAGGCGAACCCGCATCTCCAGATAGGAGTTCAGGGCTTCCGCCTGGCGTCCGCTGCAGTACAGAGCGCGCATCCGCAGCGCCAGTACCGACTCGTTGAGGGGAGCGGACGCGGACAGTTCGGCGAGCTCGTCCAGTGTGCCGGCGGACCGGCCGAGCAGAACCAGACACTCGAGTCTCTCCAGCCGGAGTGAGAGCCGGCGCTCCAGCTGCCGCTCCCGCTCCGCCTGTGCGCGCCGACCCGGCAGGCCGGTCAGGGGTTCGCCACCAAACAGGGCGAGCGCCTCGGAGAACCGGTCCATGGCGGTGGTCACGTCGCCGGACACCTTCGCGTGCCGTGCCTCGGCAGCCCGTTCGTCCAGCTCGGTCACGTCGAGCCGGACCCCGTGGCCGACGAAGCTGTACCAGCCCTTGCCGCTGCGGATCACCGACTCCGTCGGCCCGGCACTCGCCACGTCAAGTGCCCTGCGCAGTGGATGGACGTGGCTCGGCAGAACCTTGTGGCCCGACCCCGGCGGCTGTCCGTCCCACAGATCGTCGAGCAACTGCTCATGGCTCACCCGGGTGTCCGCGCGCAGCACCAGCGCCGCGAGTACGGCCTGTCGCCGCACCGGTCCCAGATCCAGCGGCGTTCCGCCACGCCAGGCCCGGAGCGGCCCGAGCAACGCGATCCGAAGCCGCTGAGGAGTTCCCCCGTCCACCGCGAAGCCTCCGCTCCCGTACATCACCGGAATTTCATCAGCATTGCAGCACCCCCGGCCATGGTGACGGACATGACATTGCACGACCCGCACATCTGAAGGGGGTCCCGGTGACCGAAGTGGAGCTGGTGACCACCGCGTTGGCCACGGGGGCGGCGGCCGGACTCACGGACACCGGACGCGGCAACAGTGGGGGTGGCGGCTACGGCGTACGCGTGCTGGACGCGTACGAGACTGACCCCAACGTGTGGTGGACCCGGCTGCTCCAGGTCCTGACGCGCTCCGGGGCGGAGACCGACGAGGAGATCCTCGCGGCGGCCCGCGCTGTGCTGCGCGCGGAGCGCCGGACGAGGCACATCGTCGTGGACGGCTGCGGCGCCCGAGGGATGCTGGTCGGGGACGGCACCACACAGCACAACGGGCTGCGCCGATGACGCAGTGGACGACGCTCTTGGCCACGCTGTTGGGCGCGGGCGTGGCCATGGGGACCTCGCTGTTGGTGGAGGCGCGCGGCGCCAGCTGCTGCTGGAGTCACACAAGCACAACCACGACGTCACCTCCGAGTGGCGGAACACCCGACGTGACCTGTACGCGGGCTTCCTCGCTGTGCTGACCCAGGCCCGCAGTGAGGCGAGACACCTGAGCGATAACACCGAGTTGTCCGAGGCCGAGCAGACCCACGCCATACGGCCGCAACGTGGCCAACTGGCCAGGCTACATGGGCGAGTACGGCTCCCGCACCCGCCGCCTGGACCCCTCGGAGCAGCGCCTGATCCCCCGCTGACGACGGCTCAGAGCAGATGCAGGGCATCGGCGATGGTCTTCAGCAGATAGAAGGTCCCGCCGAAGGAGGTCCCGGTGGCCGTGAGGACGGCGAGCTTCAAGGTGAGCTCCTGGGCGGCGACCTGGTACACGCGCTGAGCGACTACCACCGCCAGCAGCACGATCACGACGATGGTCGTCGTCGGAGGAAGGTGCCCGGCCGACGGGTCGGACGTGACGGCCGCAAGGGCGTGGATCATGGCGGTGCTCCCAGAAGACTCGGACGGACGCGCGGTTGTCGCGTGGGAGCAGAGTCCGCGAAGGGGCCGGAGAAACGGGGAGCCCGGGACGGATCGGGATTTCGAATGTTCTCGGGCGCGGTGAACCCTAGGCTGGCCGGCACGGGACGGGACGCTCCGGGACGGCGTGGTGCCGGGGAGCTGGAGGTCGGTGCGTGGTGGTGAACGCGGCTGCGGACCAGGCGCGCCGTGACTTCGTGAAGCGGCTGTGCGCCCTGCGTGACTCCGTCCGGGCGAAGAACGCCGATCTGCATCGGGCGTCCAAGAGTCTTGTCGCGGAGCAGACCGTGGGCGTGCGCGAGTTGAGCACCACGCGACTGAGCGCGCTGCTGAAGGGCGAGTCGGCGGGCGCGCCGGACTGGGACCTGGTGCACACCTTCGTGCTCGCCTGTAAGCAACACGCCGTCGATCACGCGGTCCCGTTTGCGCCCGCAGAGGTCGATCCGGACATGTGGCAGCGGCGGCTGGCAGCCCTGGACGAGGTGCTGAGCCTCCTGGACCGGATCGGGGGAGACAGGCAGGAAGCCGGCTTCACCGTGCCGCGAGCCTCATTGACGCTCCCCGCGGCGCCGAGCGTGTTCACCGGCCGGGACGACGAGCTGAGCCACCTCCTCGACATCCTCGCCCCGCCCCGTGACGGTGGTCCGAGCGGAGTCGTGGTCACCGGTGCGGCGGCCGTCGCGGGCATGGGCGGCATCGGGAAGACGGCGCTCGCGCTGGTGGCGTCCCACCACGCCGTGGAACAGGGATGGTTCACCGACACGTACGCGGTGAACCTGCGCGGTTACGACCCCGCCCCCGTCAGCGCCCACCAGGCCCTGGAGTCCCTCCTGCGTGCCATGGGCACGGCACCCGAGGACATCCCGCCCACGCAGCCGGAACGAGAGGACCTCTACCGCTCGACGCTGGCCGCGCTCGCGGGAGCGGGGCGGCGCGTGCTCGTCCTCGCCGACAACGCCTCCGACGCCGACCAGATCCTGCCGCTGCTCCCCGGACCGGGCCCCCACCGGCTGCTGGCCACCTCGCGCCACACCCATCCGAGGCTGGCCTCCCACGGCGCCCGTCTCGTCGACCTCACCACGCTCACGCCCGACGCGTCCCTCGACCTGCTGCGCGACGTCCTGCACCGCACCGACGTGCGCGTCGACGACGGCCGGGAGGCGGCTGAGCGGCTGGTCGCCCTGTGCGGCCGTATCCCGCTGGCCCTGCACATCGCCGCCGGCCTGCTCATCCTGGAGCCGGGCCGGACGGTCGACGACCTGACCGCCGAACTCGACGGCGCCCGCTCCCGGCTGAAGCACCTCGACGACGGCGAGCGGGCCCTGCGTGCCACCTTCGACCTCTCCTACCGCCACCTGTCGCCCGGCCACGCCCGCCTCTTCCGGCTCCTCGCCCTGAACCCGGGCCCCGACCTCGGCCTGCCCGCCGCGGTCGCCCTCGCGGACCGGGACGTCCACGAGGTCCGGGCGGGGCTGCGGGAACTGGTGCGGGGGCATCTGATCGACAGTGCCGGGGAGCGGTGGTCGACGCATGATCTGGTGCGGGACTTCGCAGTGCATCACACGGGTGCGGACCACGAGGACCGAGAGGCCCTGCCGCGGCTGTTGGCGTACTACGCGGAGGGTGTGGAGGAGGCCACCGCGTGGCTTCGCGAGCCTCGCGCACCAGCCGTCGCGAAACGCTTCGCCGACCGGGAACAGGCCTCGGCGTGGCTGCGGGCCGAGCACACCAACCTGCTGGCCGTTCCGGGAGCGGCGTTGGAGGCGGGAGACCTGTCCACCGCCTACCTGGTGCCCGATCGTCTCGACCTGTACCTGTCGCGTGGACGTTACTTCGATGAAGCGATCGCCCTCCACACCACGGGCCTCGTCGCCGCCCAACTCGCAGCGCACGAAAAGGCGACCGCCTGCGCGCTGGGCCGACTCGGGCTCGTAATGCGGCAGATACGCCGTTTCGAGGAGTCCGTACAGCTCCTCGCCCAGTCGGTCGAGGCGCTGCGAAGCCTCGGCGACGACGCGGGCACCGCGGTCGTCCTGAACAATCTGGGCAACGCGCAGAGTGATCAACGGCGTTTCGAGGAGGCCATCGAAACCTTCGCGGAGGCCGGGGAGATCTTCCAACGAGTCGGCGACCTGCGTGGTTACGCCGAAACGCTTCACAATCGGGGCAACACCCTCCAGGACAGGGGACGTCACGCCGAGGCCGTCTCCCTCTACGAAGAGGCGGCGGACATCGCCGAACAACTCGGCGAGAAGCGGCGCCGGGCCGCGGCGTCCCTCGGACTCGGCAACGCCCTGCGTCATGAAGGCCGGTACGGGGAGGCGGAGGCGGCCATCGCCGTCGCCGCCGGGATCTTCGAGGCTCTCGATGACGACCACGATCGGGCCATCGCCCTGGCCACGCGGGCCGCGCTGCTGCGGGAACTCGGACGCACCGCGGAAGCCGCTGAGTCGGCCACCCTCGCGGCCGACCTGTTCGCAGATCTGGGCGACGAGCACAGCGTGGCCAAGATGCAGGTCAGCCTGGCCGCGATGCTGGAGGGGGAGAGCCGGTTCCGGGAAGCCGCAGCGACGTTGCGTACGGCTGCCGACGCCTTCGAACGCCTCGGAGACAGGTACGGGGAAGGCGCGGCACGGGGACAACTGGGCGGAGTACTCGTCAAGCTGGCCGACCTTCCTCAGGCCGTGCGGGAACTGGCGAAGGCGTTCGACGCCCATGCCGACGCAGGCGCTCCGTACGAGCAGGGCGAAGTCCTCTCGGTCGTCGCCCTGATCCAGGAGATGACGCCCGCTCCGCAACGGGCCCGTGCCACCTGGCTGGCCGTAGCGGAGCTCTTCGAGGCGGCTGGAGCAGACCAGGACGCGGCACAGGCACGCAAGTCCGCCGAGGCCGTCAAGGCCGCCGAGGCCGTCAAGGCTGTCAAGACCGTCAAGGACGATCCGACGGCGAGTACGTCGTGACGGCCTGGTCGCGGAATCGCAGTACCGTCTCCCGTTCGCTGCAACTCGGGCTCCTCTTTCCGCTGGTACGGCATCACCCCTCGGGACCGGCCACCGCGCTGTCCCGTCCGGGCTCGACGACGAGTTCGTACGGGCCCTTGGTGTACCGGTACTGCTGCCCGTCGACGTTCTTGGCGTGCCGCTGCCATCCCGCTGGCACTTCCAGGGCGAACTCGGCTTCCTGGGCCTGGACATAGCCCTTGGTGGCTGTGGCTGTGGGGGTGGCCGTAGGGGAGGTCGTCGGCCGCGTGGAGGTCGTGGGTGAGCCGCCGGTCCCCGTTCCGGGCGGTCGCCCGTTCTTCGACGGGCTGGAGCTGGTTGGTCCGGGGGCAGGTGACGGAGTGGCGATGTGAGGGGAGTGGGCCGGGTGCGGTGGATGCCTATCGCGGGGTGGGGCGCAGGCCCTGAGCCTTGCGGTGCTTGCGGGCTTCGTACACGTCGAGGACGCGCTGGAACTGCCGGTGCGCCTCGTGGACCGAACCCGTCGCCAGGTGGGCGTGGGCCAAGCGGGTGCGGATGTCCATCTCCAGCCAGTCGTAGGCGGGTTCGGTGACACGCGACAGCGACTCGTGCAGTTCCAGAGCCAGTCGGTGGAAGGCGAGGGCTGCTCGCGGGTCTCCCTCGCTCTGTTCCACCGTTCCCAGCCGGGTCAGGCTGCGCGCGCAGAAGAAGACGTCCCCGCACTGCTCGCTCAGGTGGACCGCCTGACGCAGGAGGTGCCTCGCCTCGCCGTGCCGGCCGAGGCGGAGGTGGGCGTCGGCGGCGAGGCTCAGCACCCGGCCGAGCACATGCTGTCGGCCGCCCGCCTCGGCATGGGTGCACGCGGCGGCGAAGCAGGCCAGCGCCTCCTCGTCCCGTCCCGCCATCTGGTGAGCGCGCCCCTGGACGAGGCGAGCCATCGCGGCGGCCCAGTCGTCGCCCAGGTGTCGGGACAGGACCACCCCCTTGGTGACATGGGAGATCGCCTGGTCGGCCTCGCCCACACTCAGGGCGACGGATCCCAGCCCGGTGAGAGCCCGGGCCTCGTCGACCCGGCGGCCGTGGTGCCGGCTCAGGTGCAGTGTCTCGGTGAACAGGGCGCGCGCCTGGTGGTATCGGCGCTGATAGACGCTGGTGTAGGCCAGGCAGTTCCGCAGCCCGGTGGTCATGTGTTCGTCGCCGGCCTCGTCGACGCGCGCGAGCGCGGTCTCCAGGGCTGTCTGGGACTCGTGGTACCGGCCCTGCCGTACGAAGTAGTCGCACAGCGCGTGGGCGATCCAGCAGGCGTGGTCGATCTCTCCGAAGGCCACGGCATACGCGACGACATCCGGCAGCTCACCCCCCGCCGCGTCCAGCCACGTCTCCGCCTCCCGCCAGCCGCCGAAGCTCCCAGCCGTCGGCCGGGGCCCCGTCGGGAACGCCACCGCCCCCCAGTCGCTGGCCATCCTCCCCGCGTCCAGGAACAGCCGCAGCGCCGCCCTCCGCGCGGCCACCGCCTCCTCCGGCTCGGCCTCCGCCACCCGCCGGGCGTGCACCCGCACCAGGTCGTGCAGCCGATACCGCCCCGGCCGCGGTTCCTGCACCAGGCTCGTGTCCACCAGGCTCTCCAGGAGACGCTCGGTGCCACGCGCCGGACGCCCCAGCATCGCCGCCGGTGTCAGCACGTCGAACTCCACCGTCGGTGCCAGCCCCAGCACCCGGAACGCCCGCTGCTGCTCGGAGTTCAGTTGGTCGTACGACAGCCGGAAGGCGGCCTCCACGCTGCGGTCCCCGACGCGCAGTTCGCCGAGCCGCCCCTCGTCGCCCGCCAGTCGGCCCACCAGGTCCTCCACCGTCCAGGCCCGCCGGCTCTGCAGCCGGGACCCGGCGATGCGCAGGGCCAGCGGCAGCCCGTCGCACAGCCCCGCCAGCCGTCGCGCGGCCTCAGGCTCCCGGCTCGCGCGCTCCTCGCCGATGAGGTGCGTGAGCAGCGCTACGGCGTCCCCGCTCGCCAGCGGCTCCAGGGTGACCCGTACGTCCGCGTCCAGCTCGGCCAGCCGGCGCCTGCCCGCCACCAGGACCCGGCTGCCCGCCCCCGAGGGCAGCAGCGGCCGTATCTGATCGGCGTCCAGGGCGTCGTCCAGCACGAGCAGCAGCCGGAGCGAACTGGTCGCCGCCCGCCAGGCGGCGGTGAGTTCGTCGAGGTCGCTCGGCAACTCGCCCTTGGCCGCGCCGAGCGAGCGCAGCAGCCGTTGCAACGCCCGTGCCGGGGACTGGCGTTGCTGGGTGCTGTGGGCGCGCAGGTCCACGAAGAGGCAGCCGTCGGGGTGGCCGGCGCTGAGCTCACGGGCCGCGCGGACGACGAGCGCGCTCTTGCCGACCCCGGCCGGACCGTCCACCGTCACGACCGACACGGAGCCGGAGCCGGGCGCGGCGGGCGCGGTCAGCTGGGCCAGCTCGGCCTCCCGGCCGGTCAACTGCCCCATGTCACCCGGAAGTTCGTTGACGACGCCGACGCGAAGCCGGGCCGGGGCCGCCCCGAGGAGGAAGCGGTCGTCCTGCTTCAGCACCGCCCTGTGCACCCGGCGCAGCTCCTCGCCGGGGGTGACGCCGAGCTCGTCGCGCAGCCTGATCCGCACGTTCTCGAAGGTGTTCAGCGCCTCCGCCTGACGTTCGCAGCCGTACAGGGCCCGGATCCGCAGGGCCAGCAGCGACTCGTCGTACAGGTCGGGCCCGGACATGTCGGCCAGGTCGTCCAGCGCCTCCCGGGACCGGCCCAGCAGAACGAGGCACTCCAGCCGTTCGCGTCTGAGTGCCCGCCGCCGCTCGGTGAGCCGGTCCCGCTCGGCCCGCGCGAAGGGTCCCTCCAGACCGGCGAGCGGTTCACCCCGGAACAGCCCGAGTGCTTCGGCCAACTGTTCGGTGGCCAGGGTGAGTTGGCCGGACTCCTTGCTGCGCAGCGCCACCTCGCCGTGTTCGGCCAGGTCGGTCGTGTCGAGGCGGACGCCGTCGAGGACGAAGCGGTACCAGCCCTTGCCGCTGCGGATCACCGACTCGGTGTGCGGGGTGCCTTCCGGATCGAGCGCCCTGCGCAGGGAGTTGACGTGCGTGGGCAGCACTTTGGAGGCGGGCGGCTCGTATCCCCAGACCCTTTCGAGCAACTGCTCGTGGCTGACCGTGGCCCCCTGCCTCAGCAGCAGCGCGGCCAGCACGGCCTGCCGCTTCACCGGTCCCAGATCCAGGTGGGCTTCGCCCCGCCAGGCCCGTAAGGATCCGAGCACCTCGATCCGCAGCTGAGAAGTCCTGCCCACCCCGAGCCTCCGCTCCGTGCTTCATCGGAAATTCATGAGCATTGCAGCACCTGTGGCCAGGCTGACGGGCGTGACATCGCACAACCCGCACAAGTGAAGGTGACTGAAGTGATCGAAGTGACCGAAGCGACCGATGTTTCGATGGCGGACCGCCTGACGTGTACGCGATAACGCCCGATCCGACGTCCCGCGTCTCCTCGTCCTGGCGGGTCGGCACGGTCATCGATGGTCGTTACCGGGTGGATCAGGTGCACCATCAGGGCGGCATGGGCCTGGTGTACCGGGTGCGGCACCTGCTGTGGGACACCGACCTGGCGGTGAAGCGGCCCCGGCCGGAGTGGTTCAGGAACTCCGCGCACAAACAGAGGTTCGCCGCCGAGGCGGAGACCTGGGTGTCGCTGGGACTGCATCCGCACGTGTGCACCTGCCACTACGTGCGCACGCTCGACGGTGTCCCCTGTGTGTTCGCCGAGTACGTCCCGGGAGGCAGCCTCGCGGACTGGATCGCGGACGGCACGCTGTACGAGGGCGGACCGTCGGCGGCCCTGGCCCGCGTCCTGGACCTGGCGATCCAGACGGCGTGGGGCCTGGCCCACGCGCACGGCCGGAATCTCGTGCACCAGGACGTCAAGCCGGGCAACGTGCTCGTGACGAAGGACGGTACGGCCAAGGTCACGGACTTCGGGCTGGCCCGCGCCCGTGCCGCCGCGACCGCGCCGGAGGGTGCCGCCCCCGTAGCGGATCCGTCGCTTCCGCCCGGCGTCACGGTCCTGGTCCCCAACAGCGGGATGACCCCGGCGTACGCCTCGCCGGAGCAGGCGGACGGTCGGCCGCTCGGCCGGCGCAGCGACATCTACAGCTTCGCGGTGTCGGTCTTCGAGATGTTCACCGGCGGCGTGAGCTGGCGTGTGGGGCGCGGGGTGGGGATGGCACTCGACGCGTACCTCGAAGCCGGCGGTACGGGCGAGCCGCATCTGCCGATCGTCCCCGCCGACCTCGCCGGCCTCCTCGCCCACTGCCTCGCCAGGGACCCGGCCGACCGGCCACGCTCGATGACCGAGATCGCCGCCCGTCTCGTCGACATCCACGGCGAGGTGACCGGCCGGGCCTACCCGCACCCGGAACCGGTCGAAGCCGACCTGCGCGCCGACGAGTTGAACAACCGCGGCGTTTCCCTGCTCGACCTGGACCGGACGCCCGAGGCGGAGAAGGCGTTCGCGCAGGCCCTCGCGGCCGACCCGCGGCACCTGGGAGCGACGTACAACAGCGGACTGCTGCGGTGGCGGCGCGGCGACCTCACCGACGAGGACATGATCAGCAGGATCGAGGCGGTACGTCCCGACGCCGAGGACCCTTGGCAGGCACGGCAGTTGCTCGCCCAGGTGGCGGTGGAGCGGGGCGATCTGGAGTCGGCCCGCGAACTCCTGGAGGAGGTGGCCCAGGAGCGGCCCAGGGAGCCGGAGGTCCGGTCGGCGCTGCGCGCCATCCGCTCGGGGCGGGTCACCAGTGTTCGGGAGGTACCTCGGTACAAGAAGCACCAGGACTGGGACCGAGGACTAGCACCTGTCCAACTCACTCCCGACGGACGCCTGGCCCTGACGGGTGGCTATGACCGGATTCGGTTGTGGGACCTGGCCGACGGTCAGTGCCTGCTGGATCTCGACGGACACGGCGCAGAAGGAAACTTCCCACGCACGCACGCGCTTGACCTGACGCCGGACGGTCGCTTCGCCGTTTCCTCCGACGACAGAGGTGAGAGGAGCAGCGTACGGTTCTGGGACCTGACCGCCGGACGATGCCTGCACACCCTCACCGCCAAGGCCGACGGCATCCGCCTGGCCCCTGACGGACGCCTCGCCCTGTGGGGATGGTCCCGCGACTCCATCCAGGTCTGGGACACCCGCAGCGGGGAACTCCGGGAGCCGCTCGCCGGGCACACGGCCGGCGTGGAGCGCGTGGAGGTGGGCGCGGACGGCCGGCGGGTGCTGTCCAGCGGCTGGGACCGGCAGGGGCAGTCGGTCAGGCTGTGGAACCTCGCCGACGGCCGGTGCGAACAGGTCCTGACCGGCCACCGGGCACCGGTGTTCGCGATGGCCTTCCACCCCGACGGGCGTACGGCGGTCATCGCCTACCGGGACGACACGATCGGCCTGTGGGACCTGCGGGACGGCCGGTGCCGCCGTGTCCTGAGAGGCAGGCGGGCCAACCTCATGTCGTTCAGCGCCGACGGCCGCTTCCTGCTCGCCGTCGACGACACCACGGGGACCGTGAGCTACTGGGACCTGGAGAGCGGTCAGTGCCTGCGCACCTACCAGGACATGCGGATCAACGCCGCACTGCTCGACACCACCAGGCCGGGGACCGGACTCGCCGTCTGTGCCGAGAACCGCGTACGGGCCTGGCCGCTGGACCTGCCGGGCGGTCACCCCGCCCCGCCGCAGCTGAGCCGCCCCCTCCCGCTCGCGGAGCTGCGTGAGTTGGAGAGCCGCGCGGGCGCGAAGGTCGCCGAGGCGGAGCAGGCCATGGCCGAGCGCCGTTACGTGACGGCGCACGACCTGCTCCTGCAGGCCCGCAAGGTCGCCGGGCACGAACGCGCTCCGCGCGTGATGTCCGCCTGGTGGGAGTTGGGCCGGCACGCGGTGCGGGCGGGGCTGCGCACGGCCTGGCCCACCCGCACCCTGGACGCGTCCGACGAGGACCTGTACGCGGTCGACCTGACCGACGACGGGCGGCTCGCGGTGTCCGCCGGCGCCGATTGGACCGTACGGCTGTGGGACCTCGGCAACGGCACCTGCCTGCGCGAACTGGAGGGCCACCAGAGCCCGGTCAGGTCCGTCTGCCTGAGCGCGGACGGGCGCCGGGTCCTGTCCGGCGGCCAGGACGGCACCGTACGGCTGTGGGACGTCGGCACCGGGACGTGCCGGCGCATCCTGCGGACGAACAGGTTTCCTCCCGCGCCGCCGGTACCGGTGCGGTTCGCCGTGGACGGGCGGCAGGCCGTCGTCGGCGGCGGTGACGGCGCGATCAGGCTCTGGGACGTGGAGACCGGCGACCTCACGGGGACGCTGACCGGTCACGAGGGACCGGTCAACTGCCTCTGGCCCGGCGCCGACGGCCGCCTTCTCGCATCGGGCGGGGCCGACGGGACCGTACGGCTGTGGGATCTGGAGGAGAGCCGGTGCGTCCATGCCCTGGAGGGGCACAAGAGCGCCGTGACGGCGCTGTGCGTCGCCGCCGACGGCAGCTTCGTCCTGTCCTCCGCGAGCGGATACGACCGGGCCGTCCGCATGTGGGACGTCGCCACCGGGGCCGAGGTGCGGCCCTTCGACGAGGGTTCGGCCTCCGGCGGGCTGCGGATCACCGCGGACGGACGCTACGCGATGTCCGCCGGCACGAGCGTGGGGGTGTGGGAGGTCGACAGCGGCCGCTGCGTGCGCACGCTCGACGGGCTCGACAAGGCGCCGACCTGCCTCGCGACGACGCCCGACGGGCAGGCGGTGCTCTCGGCGGACGGCGACGGGAACCTCCGGTCGTGGGCGCTCGACTGGGAGTGGCACACCCGCGAACCGGCCGACTGGGACGACGGCGCGCTGCCGCACCTGGAGGTGTTCCGGCGCCGGTTCGGTGCGCGGTGGACGCCGGGCGACTTCGACGGCCTGCTGCGGCGGCTCCAGGACGCGGGCTACGGCTGGCTGCGGCCCGAGGGAGTGCGGGCACGGCTCACACCATGACGGGCCACGAGAAACGCACGAAAACAGAAGGAATCGTAGGAAACAAGTGCTCACGAAGGAGTGTTCATGGGGGAGTTCCTGAAGGATTTCCGGGTGGACATCGGGCGACCCGATGTGTGGGCCAAGGGCAAGGACCCGGACGCACCGCTGCCGACGGGACTCGGAGTCCGGGCGCAGGCCGAGGAGTTGGCGCTCCGTATCGCCGGCGCGCTCATCCGCGTCGGCCCGCCCGACTGGGAGTACCTGAAAGCCGAGTTCGCGCTCACGGTCGGGGCCGAGTTCGCGAAGGTCTCCGTGTTCGACCACACCTGGACGACGATCGAGCCGCCGCGCTCCGTCCTCGGGCTCGTGCGCAGACAGCGCGAGATCTCGGCCGAGCTCGGCGCGGGCCCCTGGTGGCGGCTGACGCTGAACCTGGACGACACCGGTGACCTCTCCGTCGCCTACGACTACGGCAGCGAGCCCTTCCCCGACGGTCAGCTGTTCGAGCCCGAGGAGTACGAGATGGATCTGGAAGCGTATCCGCGAGGCGACCTGCCGGTGTGGCTGGCGGCCTACGTCTCCCACGACGCCCGGCAGCAGCGCACCCCGCAACAGGCCGCCACGCAGGCTCGCGCCGACCGCAGGAAGAAGGTGTGGCCGACCCTCAGCGAGAACGACTTCCCGTACTTCCCGCAGCTGTGGGCGCGCTGGGCGGTGATCTCGGCGGCGTTCGTCGCCGCCCGGTCCGAGTGGGGGCCGAGGGTCCTGCCCGGCATGGGCTGGTTCGAGAGCTCCCGCCGCGGCGGCTCCACGCTCTACCGGCTGCCCGGTGGGCGGGCGGTGCTGTCGGGGGGCGTGTGGGACGACCCCAGGCTGGACGCCGCCTACAACGACGGCGACGACCTGCCGAACCTCTACGCGGGCGCGCCGGACTGGGTGGCGAACCAGGTGCTCAACCCGCGCGCCGCCACCGGCCTGTTGTCGTTCTGCTACTGGTGGGACGCCGGGCGCTGGTACCGGGGCGACTCACCGTCGGCGGAACAGGTGAGCACCGCCGTGCCGGGTCTGTGGACGGCCGACACCACCGCGGGCATCGTCGCGGGGCTGGTCACCGGCTCCCGGGAGCCGGACGTGGAGCGGCGGGCGTCCGCGGCGGAGCTGGTGTCCGCCGCGGAGGAGGGGCATGTGACCCGCGAGACGCTGGTGAGCGTCTTCGGCGACGACGGCCGTTACGACATCGACGGCGCCCTCTACCAGCTCTCGCTCGCCGGCCAGGTGGTCACGGTGCCGGCGCAGATGCACGAGGAGGACGCCATCGCCCGGGTGCGGGATTACATCCTGGCCGTCGTCGGGAGCAGTTCGGGCTATCCCGCCTCGGACCTGGTGGCCGACAGGTTCAGTATCGGGTGGATGGTCTATGTGCCCGTGGAGCGCGGCGAAATAGCCATCGGCCGGACCATCTTCTACATCGCCGACGACGGCTTCCTGGTGCGCTCGTCCTCCTCCATCGCGCCGTCGACGTTCGTCGCCGACTTCGAGAAGCAGTTCCAGGAACGCCGGCACGCGCAGTACTGACGCGTCGCCCCCGGACACCCCTTCGCAGGAGCCGTCACCCATGTCCCGACCGCCCACCGTCACCCTCACCCTCGTCAGCGGCCATCTCGACCGCACCTCCTACGTCTTCGAGGAGCGCGGCACCTCCATAGTCGGCCGCTCCGGGGACTGCTCACCCCAGCTGCCCAACGACGAACACCACCGCACCGTCTCCCGGCACCACTGCCTGCTGGACGTCAACCCGCCCGCCATCCGCATCCGCGACTTCGGCAGCCTCAACGGCACGTACCTCAACGGCCGCAAGATCGGCCAGCGGGCGAAGGACGAGAGCCCCGAGGAGGCCGCCGCCCAGACCTACCCCGAACACGACCTCACCGACGGCGACCGGATCAGGATCGGTGACACGGTCTTCCGCGTCGACATCCACGCCGAGGACACCGTCACCCGGGCCCGGTGCGCCAAGTGCGGCCGCGACGTCGGCGACGAGGCGGGCTTCCTGCCGGGGGACTACCTCTGCGCCGCCTGCCAGGCCAGACCGGGCGCGATCCTCAGGATGCTCCTCGACCTGGCGCACCCCGGGCACGCCGAACTCGACGTCATCGCCGGATACACCCTCCTCCAGGAACTCGGCCACGGCGGCATGGGCGTCGTCCATCTGGCCCGCCACGAGTCGTCCGGGAAGGAGGTGGCCCTGAAGGTGATGCTGCCGAGGGTCGCGACGCGTCCCGAGGCGCGGGAGCGCTTCCTGCGCGAAGCGGCGCTCACCAAGGCGCTGCGGCATCCCAACATCGCCGCGTTGGAGGGCGCCGGATACTGCGACGGCGTCTTCTTCTTCACCACCGAGTACTGCACCGGCGGCGGGCTGGACACCCTCCTGCGGCGCGGCGGGGGACGACTGCCCGTGGACGAGGCCGTCGACTTTGCCGTCCAGGCGCTGCGGGGGCTGGAGGCCGCGCACCGCCAGGGCGTGGTTCACCGTGACCTCAGCCCGTCCAACATCCTGCTGCACAAGGCCGCGGACGGCTCCCTGACGGCGAAGATCAGCGACTTCGGTCTGGCCAAGGCCTTCGACCGGGCCGGCCTCAGCGGTCTCACCCGCACCGGGGACGCCATGGGCAAGCCCTGGTTCATGCCGGCCCGGCAGGTGACCAACTTCAAGGACGCCAAGCCCGGAGTGGATGTGTGGGCCCTCGCCGCCTGCCTGTACAACATGCTGACCGGGGCCTGCCCCCGAGACTTCCCGCACGGCGAGGACCCCTGGCGGATCGTCCTGGAATCCCCCGCGGTGCCGGTGTGCGAGCGCGAGCCGGAGGTGCCGCAGGCCCTCGCCGACGTGATCGACCAAGCGCTCCGGGAGGAACCGGAGTTCGGCTTCCAGAGCGCGGCCGACCTGCGGCAGGCACTCCTCGAGGCGACCCACGGCTGACGAGCGGTGGGTACCGGATCCGCTCCGCGGGCGGCCTGCCCGCGGAGCGGGCCACGACGTCCGTACGACCTCCTGGCGTCGGCAGCGTGTCCCCGCACTGTCCCCCGCACACGGGAAACAGCCCCTCGGAAGTGATCTCCCGAGCGGCTGCGTGTGCACTGACCTGTACAAATGCTGTGCCCCCGACAGGATTCGAACCTGCGACACCCGCTTTAGGAGTGGGATCGCGTCCTTGCCGGGTGGTGCCCGGCGCTGCCGCGCGGTGCTGTTTTCCCCTGGTCGGAACGGCACGGCGAGCCACTTGATCCGGCTCATGCCGACCAGTGCCGGACCGTCCGCTCACGCATCGCTCACGCGCTGTTGGCTGCCGAGCAGCGCCTGGTCAGACCTGCCCGAGGTCGATCTCCACCGGGAACGGGGCCACTACCTTGAGGACGCCGGTGAACACGTCTCCGTCCCGGTAGGTCTTCGTCGCGGGGTCGAGAACGTAGGTGTACACGAGAGGAACGCCTGTCGCGGCCTGCTCGATCCGCCAGTAGAAGCCGATGCCTGCCTTGGCGTACTGGTCGACCTTCACGATCCGGTCGGTGGTCTCCGAGCCCGGCGACACCACCTCCGCGACCAGCAGCACGTGCTCAGGGCGGGTGGGGGTGATGTCGATCGTGTCTGCGCGGTACACGACGACGTCCGGGCGGCGATTGGTGAGCGGGACGTCCTGAAGCCGCACGTCGAAGTCCGTGTCGGCGTTCCACTCCGGGCCCGCGGCGGCATCCAGGGCGTTCGCCAGAATCCGGGCCAGACGGTTGTGCCGCTTGGACGCACTCGGACTCACGACGACCATCCCGTCCACGATCTCGATGCCGGCGCACTGCTCCTCGGACCAGGACCCGTACTCCTCCGCCGTGATCTGCTCATGCATCCACGCCGGGGCCACCATCTCGGTCGTCATGAAGCACCTCCCGGACACTGTGCTGCGGGCCCGATCCCGCTGGATCCAGCGTACTGTCCGCCATCCGTCCGGCACGCTCATCCCGCTCACGCCCCCTCCCCGTCGGCCGGTATCCGACCAGCGAGCCCACGACAAGCGAGGAACCAGTGCTGGCCCGCGGAACGTCCTGGGTCGGTAGCCGCGCCGTCGTCGAAGGACTGTATAGCGTTCCCGACGCTGCGCCGGGCTACTGAACGAGGTACGCCCCACCTGGTCGCGCTACGGAACGGACACCCGCTCACCGGCGAACCGGCGAGGGCGGCACCCCGCCCATTCAGCCCCGGCAACCTGCAGACACTGGTCCCCGACATCACCGAACGCGACGTCTGCGACCGGGCTGTGCTCGCCGGCCCATGAGACCTGCGGGCCTCCGCACGACAGGTGCACGTTGAAGAGTTCGGTCTGGCCTGAACCGGAAAGGGTCCCGACGTCCAGACCTGGGCGCAGCCCCGCGCCGCCTCCCCCCGCCTCCAGGCTGAGCAGCATCCGGTCGCTCACGTAAAAAACGGCCCCGGACGACGAGTCCGAGGCCGATTAGAGCGCCTCCCTGTGGGAGAACCCGCAGGTGCGGCGTAACACGTTGTGCCCCCGGCAGGATTCGAACCTGTGACACCCGCTTGAGGAGTTTTCTCTGGGCGAGGCTTTGACCTGCGGAAACGTGGGCCGCAGGGTGTCTGGCCTGGGGAAACGCTCCTCCGCGGTTCTCACGTGTTCACGGGTGCTTCCCGTCCCCGTGTGTTCTGCATGCGTGCCGGCGGAGGTTGTCCGAAGAAGGCACGGGTTGCTCGGGGAGTCGGCGAGTGGCCGGCGTGAGGTGCGGGCGTCTCGTCACACCTTCTCGACTCGCACGGAGTGTCCGGCAAGGAGTTGATGCATGTCGTCAGTGTCGGAGGTGAAGACGGTTGCCTGAACTCCCTGTACGGCTTCCCGCCCTGCCACGGCCGCCAGAATGGCGTCGATGGCGTACTTGTGCCCATGCAGGCCGGCTGCTTTCAGCATGTCGCGCGCCATGGCGATCACCTGATCGTCCGTGTGCACGATGCGGATCCGGGACAGCGTCCAGTTCCACAGTGCCTGCCTCGACGTTTCGCGAGGGTCCCATGCCTCCAAGGTCGTGAGCGCCGAGGTGACGATCGGGATGTCGAGCCGCGGAGCCGTCTTGATCAGCGCAGACATCTCCCGATCGCCCTGAACCGCCTTGGACAGAGCCTCGCAGTCGAACACGAACACGCGCTGTCGCGGCCGGTGCAGTTTCGCTCGGGCTGTGCGGCTCACGCGGCCTCGTCCGGAGACGATCGCTGCTCGTCATGCCAGCCGTCGATGGCGGCGATACGGTCCAGCGCTGCTTGCTGCTCGTCGTCCGTCACGACGCCGTGCTCTTCCTCGATGCGTTCGGCCAACTCGCGCAATCGGTCCATGGCGTCCTGATGAGCGGCGGCGGCCGCGATGTAGCCGGACACCCCGCGCGCGTCGACGCGCTCCTTGATCGATTCCACCAGTTCTTCCGGCACGGTGATGGTGATCTTCCGAGTTGCCATACTTCAAGTATGCCAGATTCTGTCCGGTGCGGGTGGCCTCCTCGGGATCCTCACCTGCTTCGGGCCGCCCTCCCGACAGACGCCGTGCAGACCTGCGAGAGGCGTGTCTCGGGGCGCGTGGGGATGTGGACTCCTTGTGGACTCCAGACATGAGGAAAGCCCCCTCGTTCGAATGGAACGAGGGGGCCTGGAACTCCCTTACCTGCGGTGCAGGTGGTGCCCCCGGCAGGATTCGAACCTGCGACACCCGCTTTAGGAGAGCGGTGCTCTATCCCCTGAGCTACGAAGGCGGGGGCTTGTAGAAAACCTTGGAGAAAATCCAGGAAGTGGATCTTCGGCGAGGATCACAAGCCCGCTGGTCAGACATGGTGCGACGTCCTCCGCAGTGTCACCTGAGCAGACAACGCGACGTACCGAAGACCGACCAGTGACAGCGTAGCGGATGCGCGCCAGCGAGCGTCGTCGGTATGGGGGCAGACGAGAAGGGGTGGCACGCAGGAGTGCCTATGACCTGCTGATTCTGCAGTCTTCTCCGATGGATGGGTAGATGCTCAAGTGCCAGAGGTCGAGGATGGAAGGGCCGTTCTGCACTCTGTGTCGGCTTGTGTGGCATTTTGCGGTCTCGCTCGACACCTGGCCTGGCCGGCCGCCCGGTGTCGGCGCCGCGGGCGCGCAACCCTTCCTCGTCCTGCTCGGAAGCTGCGCCGGCGGGCTGACCCCAGCCCGTGAAGGGCCCCGGCCTCCACTACGCGGCAGGAGGCAACTGGACGCTGCCTTACGCCTCGCGATCCGGCCGACGTAGGCGGCGCAGACAGCGCAGGAGTCAGCTCGTGACCGATCCGCGCCGCGCACGTCTCGATCCGCTCGAAGTCGCGAAGGTCCCGCCCTTTGCGCTACGGGCAATTACCCGCGCGATCCAGCCTTCGCGCCCTCCTCAGGCAGCCTCCGAAGGTGACGTGCTCCCTGGCATCGAGCCGGGCCAAAGCCTTCTTCACGCCGGGCACCGGTGGGATGTCCTGCTCCGAGGCCGAGGGGTCGAGCGGGCCGCTGCTGAAGAATCACACCGGGCGTTCGGCCAGGGCCTTGCCGTGACGCCGGACGAAGCGGCGGGCGTTCTTGTGCCAGCAGTCGGCGTGGAAGTGTTCTTTTTCGTTCAGCATGTCTCATGAGACATCGACTGGTAGGAGGCGTCCCTGCCCAAGCTTCTGCGGTGCTCAATTCGCCTTCGCAGCTCGAGGCAGCGGTGCCGAGACACTGGCACGCCATGGCACTGGAGGCAGGGCTTGCACAAGGTCAGCTTCAGAGGACAGTGACGCCGCGATGACCGGTCAGCTCCCCCTCGCTGACCCTTGGCCGGCCACGAGCGAATGGGGATCGTCGGAGCTGAAAAGTTTCAGGTACGGAAGGATGGCCCGCGCCGGACCGCCGTGGTGCGGCAAAACCCGCATCACCCTCTTGGGCCGAGCTTGCGTCGATCAGCGCAGGGTGAGCTTCCGCGCTCATGCTGACCCAGTCGGGGCTACTCCGCGAACGCGCCCATCGCGCGGTCGAGCAGCACAGCCAAGGGGACGGATCCCTCGCAGGCCACCCAGCCGGTGGAGGCGGCGTCCAGGCAGGCGAGGGCGGCCGCGACGAGCGCGTTCGGCCTGGGGTCTTCCGGCTGGTCGGGGCTGACGTCCAGTCGCCGTGCGATGTCCGGTACCAGCATCTCCTGCCAGTGCAGTTGCTTCTCGTAGTGCCGGGCGCGCAGTGACGGGGTCTCTTGGAGCATGCGCAGGTAGCGGAGCGTCTGCTCGGGTGCTGCCTCGTTCATCCGCGTCAGGACGTCGAACGCCCTGCGCAGTGCCTCCCAGGGCCGCTCCCCGTCGGGGCGCGCGGCGAGTGCCTCCGCGATCTGGCGACCGGTGTCCTCCAGGCCGACCAGGACGATGTCCTCCTTGGTGCCGAAGTACCGGAAGAGGCTGGCGCGCGACAGTCCCGCCTCGGCGGCGATCTGGTCGACGGTCGTCCGGTCGAAGCCCTGCTCGGTGAAGAGCCGGAGCGCAACGTCGACCACTTCCGTGCGGACCGTCGCCCGCATGCGCTCACGCAGGCCGGGCTTGGCGGCGGGGCGGGCGGGAGTACCGGCGGTGTCAGTCATGCGCGAAGGGTACATCCAAACTCAGCTTGAAACGGAGTATCAGAACGAGCTAGCATCTCGGCCAGGTACTTCGTTTCGAACGGGAGTGTTCTCATGAGCAAGGTCTGGTTCATCACTGGCTCGTCGCGTGGTTTCGGTCGCCAGTTCACCGAGGCGGCCTTGGAACGCGGCGACAAGGTCGCGGCCACCGCCCGCAACACCGACTCCCTGAAGGACCTGCTCGCCGCCCACGGCGAGGCGATCCTTCCGCTGACCCTGGACGTGACCGACAAGGCCGCCGCGTTCGAGGTCGTCGAGCGCGCGCACGCCCACTTCAGCCGCTTGGACGTCATCGTCAACAACGCCGGCTACGGCCTGTTCGGCGCCGTCGAGGAGCTGACCGAGCAGCAGGTTCGCGGCCAGATGGAGACCAACTTCTTCGGCGCCCTGTGGGTGACCCAGGCCGCCCTCCCGCTCCTGCGGACCCAGAGCAGCGGTCACATCGTGCAGATCTCCACCGTCGGCGGTGTCACGGCCTTCCCCAATCTCGGCGGCTACAACGCCTCCAAGTGGGCCCTGGAGGGACTGACCGAGGCCCTCGCGCAGGAGGTCGCCGGCTTCGGGATCAAGGTCACCCTCGTCGAGCCCGGCGGTTTCGCCACCGACTGGTCCGGCGCCTCCGCCGTCTTCGCCGGGCAACTGCCCGCCTACGACGACCTGCGCGCGGCCGTGGCCGCCGGCTGGAGCGGGATCAAGGTCGGCGACCCGGCAGCCGCCGGCCCGGCGCTCCTGAAGATCGTCGACGCCGACAACCCGCCGCTGCGCGTCTTCTTCGGCACCGCACCCCTGGGCATGGTTCCTCATGTCTACGCCGAGCGCCTCAAGACCTGGCAGGACTGGGCCGACGTCTCCACCCAGGCCCAGGGCGCCTCTGCGTGAACCGAGCCTTGGTGCCGCTCAGGACCTGAGCCTGAAGGGGCGGACCACCTCTTGGCGCGCTGAGGGGTGGCCCGCCGCGAGGCCGGCGAGCAGTGGAACCCGGCGTCCCGCCCTCCGGCCACCGACAACGAAATAGGCCACTGACTCCGTCGGCCGCCCACCACAAAAGATCGAGGCTGAGACCGTGTCCTACGTGGTGCGGCGGACAAGTCGTTTGTAGCAGCAGATGGCGGCGGCGAGGCCGAGGAAGGCCAGGTAGTTGCGGGGATTGCGTTCGTAGCGTGGGCTGAGTCGGCGGTAGCCGGACAGCCACGGCGTGGTGCGTTCGATCACCCAGCGGCGGCGGCCCAATCGCTTGCTGGACTCGGTTCCTTTGCGTGCGATCCGGACTCCGATGCGCTTGCCGTGTCCGCAGGTCAGCACGGTCGTAGGCTTTGTCCGCGTGCAGGCGCTGGGGCTTGAAGTGGCGGCCGCGGTGGGGGTCGTGTCTCGTTTGGTTACCCTCGATCATGGGCTTCAGCCCTTCGCTGTCGTAGGGGTTGCCGGCCGAGACGCCGACGAGAAGGGGCAGTCCGTTCGCGTCCGACAGGATGTGCATCTTGGAATCCGGCTTGCCCCGGTCCGCGGGGCTCGCACCTGTGTGTTCGCCCCCTCTTCAGCCCTGACGTGGGCGGTGTCGAGGACGACACGGGTGACATCGATGAGGCCGCCGTCGTCGAGCCGGTGCAGTACCGCTCGTGCAGACGGCCCCAGGCTCCTGCTCTCGACCAGATCAAGAACCGACGGTGGGCGGTCGACTTCGATATCCCGAAGCCAGGCGGCAGTTGGCGCCAGGCGCATCCGCCGGCCAGGACGTAGATGATGGCCGCGAACAGCGTCTCATCAGGGGTGTCCCGCGTTCCACGGCCTTGCGGCCGCACTCTCGACACTGCGCGCAGTCAGCGCCACCATCTGGCAGCTCTTCACCACCGGCGCCTGCCCCTCGGCTCCAGGTGGTATCAGTAACACTTTTGACTTACCTGGATGAGATCAAAAGTACGACGCCATCGACATCCTGTGGCAGCCAAGATCGCTTCACCTGATCGGTGAACCCGAGCTTCCCCGCCTTGAGAGGAACGTCCGATGGATGCGCAGCTTGTACACGATATGGGCCTCGCCGCAGGCGGCGACCAGGCGATCGGCCTCACGGCAGCTGCTGTGACCCTGATCTGCGGCCTTGCCTACGCAGCCTTCTTCGTGGGCGCGCTGATCAGCATCGTCAGGTCCGCGCTTGCCGGAGGGATGAAGCTGGTCTGGATTGTTTTCGCCTTCGTGGCCCCGTTCCTCGGATCTCTGTGCTGGTTCCTCATCGGCCGTCGGGACTCCCGGCGTCGGCCGGGCAGCGTCTGATACCGAGAGCGGCCCATGCCCGCTTGTCGGCCCGGCGGCCCCATGGCCCTGCCGCCAGGATGCCGGTGACGTGGTGGGCCACGAAGTCGCGCAGGCCGACCGCCATCGCGAGGCGTTCGGCGCGCCGGGGCGCGGTGACGGCGGCACCGCGGCGGTTGTCCAGGGCGCGCAGACAGCCACCGGCTGCGGCCATGGGGCCGCTCATCAAGGCGCTGCCCGCGAGGTAGCGCGGGTCCAACAGCGAGGCGAGCGACGAGGAGGGAGTTCCCGACCACCCGCCGAGGGGCGGCATTTGAAGGACCGCTCGGATGGCTCGGCTGCGCGACCTGCGCGGTAAGAGGCGGGGACCTGGACGTAAGGACAGTGGCCACCTCAGCAACTGCATCGGCCTTCGAAAAACCTGGTGGTCGACGCACTGACGATGGCCGTTGGCCGCAGCGACCTCCAGCCCGGCTGCATCGTGCACTCGGACCGCGGAGCGAACTACCCCCGCTGACGAACTCCGCCGGGACGTACGCCGGCTGGGGCTGCGGCAGAGCATGGGACGAACCGGCTCGTGCTACGACAATGCCGCCGCCGAGAGCTTCTTCGCGCTGCTGAAAGCGGAGATCGGCACCCACCACTGGCCCGACCGGACCACTGCCCTCGGCGGGACCGTCGAGGCGGCCCCGCGCCCCGAGATCGGCTGGGTCGACATCGACACCGACGACCCCGCCCTGATACCGCCCGGTCCCTACGCCCGCAGGTGACCATGAGGTTGGAGCGGAGCGCAGCGGGAGTCGTGGCGCCGGGCTTCGGGACGAGCGCGGTTCTTCCCGGCCGTGGGGCGCGGCTTCCTCCGTGGGCCATGCCGGGGTTGGCGGATCCCCACCCGAAGTCCGTCGCGAGGAATCCTCAAGACACCTCTTGACGAGTGATGCGTTAGCGCTAACACTTCACTCACATCCAGCAGCGCAGTATCGCGCAGCCGCGTCGTGAGCCCCACCTCCAGTGGCTTCTGCTTCCCCATGCTTTTCCGGCCGGTGTCCCAGCTGCACCGGACGAGCCGCCCGACGGAGCGTAAGTGTGATCGATAACATTCCTGCCACCAAGCCTTCTCCGGGGGGTGACGGCAGCCGCCGTCACCCGACCGAACCCCCGCCGTCGTCCACGGCTGGGCACCGCCGCAGGCGGGGCCGGATCCGCGCCACCCTGGAGGCGTACCTGCTTCTCGCGCCGAGCCTCGCCGGGCTCCTGATGTTCCTCGTGGCGCCCATCGTCGGGGTCGTCGTCATCAGTTTCTTCGACTGGAACCTGATGGGCACCCCGCGCTTCGTAGGGCTGGCGAACTACCGCGAGATGATGGGCGACAGCGAGGTGTGGCGCGCGATGCGCAACACCGTGTACTACGTGCTGCTGAACATCCCCGCGCAGACCGTGCTGGCGCTGCTGCTCGCCCTCGCGATGAACCGGAAACTGCGGGGCGGCAAGGTGTTCCGGGTGCTGTTCGTCCTGCCGTGGATGGCCAT
Source organism: Streptomyces sp. a15 (assembly GCF_059026085.1). Classification (NCBI taxonomy): domain Bacteria; kingdom Bacillati; phylum Actinomycetota; class Actinomycetes; order Kitasatosporales; family Streptomycetaceae; genus Streptomyces; species Streptomyces sp. A15. The sequence continues at coordinate 42,413 of NZ_JBWLKM010000023.1, forward strand.
GCCGGTGGCCCTCGGCATCGTCTGGAGCTGGGCGTTCGACCCGCAGCACGGCGTGGTCAACCAGTTCCTGGCCCTGTTCGGCGTGGACGGCCCGGCGTGGCTGTCGTCCACCAGCTGGGCGATGCCGGTGCTGGCCTCGGTCAACATCTGGCAGTACACGGGCTACACCATGCTGTTCCTGCTGGCGGGCCTCCAGGCGATCCCCGAATCGCTCTACGAGGCGGCCGACCTGGACGGGGCCGGCACCGTGCAGCGCTTCTTCCGGATCACGCTGCCGCTGCTGCGCCCCTCGATGTTCTTCGTGCTGGTGACCAACACGATCGGGTCGTTCCAGATGTTCGACACCGTCTACGTGATGACCCAGGGCGGGCCGGGCGGCTCGACGGACACGATGAACTACCACATCTACCAGCAGGCGTTCCAGCTGTTCCGCACCGGCTACGCCTCGGCGCTGGCGATGCTGCTGTTCGCTGTGATCCTGCTGGTGACGGCCGTCCAGCTCCTGTACTTCCGCAAGCGCACCATCTACGACTTCAGCTGAGGACGGCCACGCCCATGTCTTCTCTCTCCACCGCCGTCCGCAGAACGACGCTGTACGGGATCCTCGCCGCCGGAGCGCTGCTGTCCGTCGCCCCGTACCTGCTGACGCTGAACGGCGCGCTCAAGCGGCCGTCGGATCTGCTGTCGACCGATGCCTGGACTCCCGCTCATCCGGCCACCTTCGCCAACTTCAGTGCCGTGTGGGGCCAGTACGGGATGTCGTCCTTCCTGCTGCACACCCTGATCGTGGCGGTCGTCGTCACCGCCGGTCAGGTGGTGTTCAGCGCGCTGGCGGCCTACGCGCTCGCCCGGATGGAGTTCCCGGGGCGCGACTGGCTCTTCTGGGGATACCTCGCCACGATGATGGTGCCTCAGATGATCACGCTCGTGCCGCTGTTCCTGATGATGCGTGAACTCGGCCTGGTGGACACCTACGCGGGTTTGATCCTGCCCACCGTCTTCGGCACCCCGTACGGCGTCTTCCTGGTGCGCCAGCACTTCCGCACCATTCCGCACGACCTGGAGGCCGCCGCCCGCATCGACGGGGCGAACACCTGGACCATCCTGGTGCGGATCATGCTGCCGCTGAGCCGTCCGATCCTCGCCACCCTCGCGATCATCACGTTCGTCAACACCTGGAACAACCTGATCTGGCCGCTGATCATCACCAACAGCGACCGGACCCGGGTGATCACCGTGGGCATCTCCGCCCTCCAGGGCGAACACGTCTCCGACCTGCCGCACATCGTGCTGGCCGGAGCGGCCCTCGCCCTGCTTCCCCTGATCGCGGTGTTCCTTCTGTTCCAGCGGCACATCGTGCGCTCCATCGCGCTGACCGGCCTCAAGTAGGCCGTCCGCCGCCGCGGCCCGAGCGGTCCGCGTCCACCGAAGACGTCACCGCCCATCGGCCCCCCGATTCCCCCCGCACCACCTCGCACCGCCCGCACCGAAAGGGACGCCCAACCATGTCCGCTTCCTCCAGAAGAGTCCTGGCCGCCACCGCCACCAGCGCACTCCTGCTCTGCCTCACCACCGCCTGCGGCTCGTCCGGCTCGGACACCTCCTCCTCCGGAGGCACCGTCACCCTGCGGTACGCCATCTGGGACGCCGTCCAGGAGCCGGCGCTGCAGAAGTCGATCGCCGTGTTCGAGAAGCAGCACCCGAAGATCAAGGTCAAGATCGAGCTGAACGCGTGGGCGCAGTACTGGAGCAAGCTGCAGACCCAGATGGCCGGCCGCACCGCGCCCGACGTCTTCTGGGACCACGTGGCGTACTTCCCGCAGTTCTCCCAGCAGAACGTCCTCGCCGACCTCACCCCGTACATCAAGGCCGACAAGCTGGACACGTCGATCTACGACCCCAAGCTCCTGACGGGCTGGCAGCAGGACGGCAAGCAGTACGGCCTGCCGAAGGACTGGGACACCATCGCCCAGGTCTACAACAAGACCATGCTTGAGAAGGCGGGGCTGACGCAGGATGAGCTGGGCAGCCTGTCCTGGAACACTACCGACGGCGGCAGCTTCGTCAAGGCGCTGCAGAAGCTGACCGTCGACGACAACGGCAAGCACCCGAACGAGCCGGGCTTCGACAGCAAGCACGTCAAGCAGTACGGGCTCGCGCTCGGGTCGGCCAACGGCCAGACGGACTGGTGGGACGCGGCGGTCCAGAACGGCTGCAAGCTCCAGGACAAGGCGTGGGGCAAGTGGACTATCAACCAGCCGTCGTGCGTCAAGGCCATCCAGTTCGTCCAGGACCTGCGGCTGAAGTACCACGTGGCGGTGCCGGCATCCGTCACCAACACCCCCAACGGGGCCTCCCTGCCGCAGGTCATGGCCCGCAAGCAGGCGGCCGTCGTGTGGGACGGCAGCTGGGACCTCAACGCCTACCAGAGCTCGATGAAGGGCAACTTCGGCGTCGCCGAGCTGCCCAGTGGCCCGGCGGGCAAGGGCACGGTGTACAACGGGCTCAGCAACGCCCTGTACGCGGGCAGCAAGCACCCGAAGGAGGCGTGGGAACTGGTGAAGTGGCTCGGGTCGGAGCAGTCCCAGAAGATCATCGTCTCCGAGGGGTCGGTGTGGCCGGGCATCCCCACGCTCAACAAGGACTACGTGGCTGTGTGGAAGCAGCGGGGTGTGGACGTCAGCGCCTTCTCCAAGGAGGCCGAGGGCACGACCGTCGGATATCCGCTGACCACGTCCTCGGCGACGTACAACGTCAAGGTGCAGGACGCCTTCAACCAGGTGTGGCTGGGTCAGCAGTCCCCGAAGGCGGCGGCGGACTCCGTCAACGAGGAGTCCAACGCGGCGATCAAGTAGGCAGTCACCGGCAGCACGTGCCTCGAGCGACGATCCATCAGGAGTCCACGGACATGCAGGAGCACACCCCGGCGCGCCGCGACGAGGAGCCGTCCCAGGACGGCGCCGACCGGCAGCGGTCCGTCAGTATCTTCGACGTCGCCAAGGCGGCCGGGGTGTCCCACCAGACCGTCTCCCGCGTGATCAACGACCGCCCGAGGGTTGCGAAGGCCACCCGAGCACGCGTACTGGAGGTCATCGACGAGCTGGGTTACAAACCCAACCGGCTCGCCCGGGCGCTGGCCGGGGGAGTGGTGCGCTCGGTGACGGTGCTCACCTCGGACACCACCCTGTACGGCGCCTCCCTCGCCCTGCGGGGCATAGAGGAGGCGGCCCGTGCGGCGAACTTCGCCGTGTCGGTCAGTGTCCTGGACGACAACTCCCCGCTGACGGCGGACGACGTCGCCGGCCGGCTCGCCCGTCCCGGGGAACCCGTCCTGGTGATCGCCTTCAACGCAGTCGGCGAACGGGCTTGGCAGGCGCTGCCCGCCGAGTTCCCCGCAGCCGCCGTGGTGGAGCGGCCGCGGGATGCCGGGCGGACCGGCAGACCGGAAGCCTGGCTCGACGACCGGACGGCGGCGGCCCAGGCCACCCGCTACCTGCTCGGCCTCGGCCACCGGACCGTCCACTACATGACGATCCCGTCCACCACGACCCGGGTCGGTCAGCGCGCCGAGGGCTGGCGGGACGCGCTCACCGGCGCCGGCCAACCCGCCCCCGAACCGCTGGAAGGCGGCTGGAGCCCTCGATCCGGATACCTGGCCGCTCGTAGCGTGGTGGCCGACCCGCAGGTCACCGCCGTGCTGTGCGGCAACGACGACCTCGCACTCGGTGTGCTGCGGGCGGCCCGGGAGGCAGGCCGGGACGTGCCGGGCGACCTGAGCGTCATGGGCTTCGACGACGCGCCGTACGCGGCGTACACCCACCCCACCCTGACCAGCGTACGGCTGGACTTCGAAGGGCTCGGGCGCGGCGCCTTCGGGATGCTGCACCGGCTGCTCGACCCGGACAACGCCCCGGCGCCACCGCTGTGGGCCGAACCCGACCTGATCGTCCGCGAGAGCACCGGCCCGGCACCGCACCGTCTCGCCTGACCGTTCCGGCCTGACCGTTCCGGCCTGACCGTTCCCGAAGGGGCCATCCTGGTCCTGGGGGCGGACGGCTCCGTAGCGCTCCATCTGCGGGGGATGTGAGCGATAACATCCCGTTCCCCGTTCTGTCCTCCCGCAGTGCCGCGGGAGGGGAAAGCCAGGTCCCCATGTCCCTCGTCACCCGCACTCCGGGCGCTGCGCCGCCCGGCCGCAGAAGAGCAGCCCTCGCCAGCTCGCTGCTCGCCGTAGCCGCCCTCGTCGGCACCGCCCTCGCGGTGCCCCAGACGGCGGCGGCCGCCACCCAGACGTTCACCGTCGACCTCGGTACGACCACCGGCACCGTCCTGCGCGGCTCGAACGGCGCGCTCTACGGGCAGAGCGACGACGGCGTCCCCAGCGACAACCTGCTGGCGCCGCTGAAGCTCACCACCGGCTCCCAGAAGCCCCCGAACGGCGCCCAGCACCCCAACGGGGACATCCTGGACGTGGCCCCGTCGTTCTTCCGCAACGGCGGCGGCACGATGTACACCAACATCCAGGACGAGTACTCGGACTGGCCGTACCAGAACCTCGGCATCACCGACTACCTCACCAAGGTCGACGCCGCGGTCAACGCGATCAAGGCGACCTCGTACGCCGACAAGGTCGTCTTCGTCCCCTTCAACGAGCCCGACGGCATCTGGTACACCGGCGTCAAGAGCGGCGACGCCACCACCTACCAGAACGCCCTGAACAAGTTCGACTCCGACTGGAGCGCCGTCTACGCCCGGATCCGGAGCATCATTCCCGGCGCGAAGATTGGCGGGCCCAACACCGCCGCCTTCAACAGCAAGTTCTTCGGCGACTTCCTGACCTACGCCAAGGCCAACAACCAACTGCCGGACGTGTTCACCTGGCACGAGCTCGGCCCCGGCTCCCTCTCCGCCTACCGCGGCCACTACTCGACGTACCGCTCCCTGGAGAGCGCCCGCGGCATCAGCCCGATCCCCATCAACATCGACGAGTACGCCAACCGGCGTGACCTGTCGGTGCCCGGGCAGATGGTGCAGTGGGCCACGATGTTCGAGGACACCAAGGTCTACGGCCAGCAGCCCTACTGGGACGCGGCCGGCAACATGGACGGCAACACGGCCCGCACCAACAGCCCGAACGGCTCGTGGTGGTTCTGGCACTGGTACGCCGGGATGACCGGGCAGACCGTCAAGGCGACCCCGCCACAGGTCAGCGTCCAGGACACCCTCCAGGGCATGGCCTCACTGGACACCACCCGCAAGCAGGCCCAGGTGGTCCTCGGCGGGTCGGCCACCGACACCAGCGTGGTGATCAACAACATCCCGAGCGCCACGTTCGGCAGCAAGGTGGAGGTCACCGTCCAGGCACTGGACTGGAGCGGCTACGACGGCACGTCGGCGCCGCCGCAGACCATCTCCCGCGCCGCCTTCACCCCCTCCAGCGGCTCCATCACCGTCCCGCTGACCGGCCTGAACGCCATGTCCGCCTACCGCGTCACGGTCACCCCGAACGGCGGCGGCACCGCCGCCACGCCCACCGTGCCGTCGAGCTCCTCGTACGAGGCCGAGAACGGCACCATCACCAGCGGCACGATCAGCACCCAGGGCACGGGCGCCAACTACAACACGTCGCAGCTCTACGCCGCCTCGGGCACCAAGGACGTCACCGCCCTCAACCAGACGACCAGCAAGGTCGACTTCGCGGTGAGCGTCCCGTCGTCCGGCACGTACAACCTGCGGATCTTCTACGGCAACCAGACCGGTACCCCGGCCCAGCAGGCGCTGCGGATCGACGGCGCCAACCCGGCGTTCGTCACCTACCCGTCCACGCTGAACTCCGAGTACCGCTCCACGGTCACCGTCCCGGTGACGCTGAGCGCGGGCAGCCACACCGTCTCGCTCGCCAAGTCGGACGCCACCCTGGGCACCGGCGTGGGTGACGTGACGCTCGACAAGATCGACCTGACGGCCGCGCAGAGCAACCCGGAGACGCTGTACGAGGCCACGTTCGCCGACACCAGCGGCACCGCGGGCTGGTCGTACGGCGACGTGGGCGAGGCCGGAACCGGCGCCGTCGTGCTGGATTCCAGTGACAGCACCACGTTCGACGCCTACGCGCCCACCGACGGCTACTACACCGTGAAGACCGACTACGCCTCCACGGGCGGAACGGCCGCCCTGGCCCTGAACGGCACCACCGTCGCCACCCTGGCCAACTCCAGCGGCGCCGCGGCCACCGCGAGCAACCGCCTCTACCTGGTGGCCGGCATCAACCGGATCAAGGTCAGCCCGAACAGCGGCGCCACGCTCACCCTGAAGGATTTGAAGGTGGCCGGCTCGGGTGACACCAGCGGCGTCACCAAGATCGAGGCCGAGAGCGGCACCCTGGCCGGAGCGGCCAAGGTCCAGTCGAACGTGTGGACCTCCGGCGGCAAGGACGTCGGCTACGTCGGCAACGGCAGCGCCAACACGCTGACCTTCGGCAACATCAGCGCCCCGGCCGCGGGCCGGTACGCCCTGGTGATCCACTACGCCAACAACGACCGGTCGGGCACCGCCAGCTACAACACCAACATCGTGTCCCGGACCGCGCAGCTCACGGTGAACGGCGGCACGCCCGCCACGGTGACCTTCCGCAACACCTACGGCTGGAGCGACTTCTGGTCGCTGGGCACCACGGTCAACCTCAACGCCGGAACCAACACCCTGAAGATCTCCAACTCCTCCTCCTACGCACCCGACATCGACTACATCGAGGTCGCCCCCGTGAACGGCTGACCGTTCCACCTCAGGGACCGCCGCCGATCCCGGCGGCGGTCCCTTCCCTCTGCGTGCCGCCGCACGTTCTCGCCGTCCGACCCCAAGCCCGAGAGGCCGCCATGCCGAACATCGCCCATGACCCCGAGCACCGGCTGTGGGTCCTGTCCGGACCCGGCTCCAGTTACGTGCTGCACCTCGACGACGCCGGCCGACTGCGCGGCCTCCACTGGGGGCCCCGCCTCACGCTCGAACAGGCCGTCTCCCTGCTCCGGTCCCCGGAGCCCGGCCGCCGGTCGTTCGAGGACCCCGCGGACGGCACCCTCGACCTCGACACGGCCGGAGCCATGCGTTACGCCCACTCGGGCGTTCAGGTCCGCTTCCCGGACGGCGTCCGCGACCTCGAACCGGAGCCGGCCGGCGAGGAGGTGATCGAACACGAGGACGGCACGGAACTGCTGCTGCGGTTCACCGACCGGCACTACCCCCTCACTCTTGAGACGCGCTACCGCCTGCGCACCGGCACCGATGTCATCGAACGCCACCTCGTCCTGCGCCACACCGGCAGCGAGACCGACGGCGCGATCACGGTCGTGCGCGCCGACTCCGCCACCTGGGTACTGCCAAGGCTGCGTGAGTACCGCCTGAGCCAGGTGCGGGGGCAGTGGAACGCCGAGACCCGGCTGAACCGGACCCCGCTGCCCTACGGCGAGACCGTCCTCACCAGCCGCCGCGGCACCACAGGACACCAGAGCAACCCCTGGGCCGTGATCGACGACGGCGAAGCCGACGAGGTCCACGGCGGCGTCTGGTCGTGCGCCCTCGCCTGGAGCGGAAGCTGGCGGCTCACCGCCCAACGGCTGCCCACCGAACGGGCCACCCTGTCCGCGGGCTTCGGCCACGACCCGGTCACCTGGGAGCTGCCGCCGGGCGAGGAGCTGGCCACCCCGGTCTGCGTGGGGGCGTACACCGAAGGCGGCTTCGGAGCCGCGTCCCGTCTGTGGCACCGGCACGTCCTGGACCATGTGCTGCCGCACCCGGGGGAGCTGCGGCCGGTGCTCTACAACTCCTGGGAGGCGACCGAGTTCGACATCGACGTCACCGGTCAGATCGCGCTGGCCGAGAAGGCCGCGGCGCTCGGCGCCGAGCTGTTCGTGATGGACGACGGCTGGTTCGGCGCCCGCACCCATGACGCCGCCGGCCTCGGCGACTGGACCCCCAACCCGAACCGCTTCCCCGACGGCCTCACCCCTCTGATCGACCGGGTGCACGACCTGGGTATGCAGTTCGGCCTGTGGGTGGAGCCCGAGATGGTCAACCCCGACAGCGACTTGTACCGCGCCCACCCCGACTGGGTGCTCCACCACCCGCACCGCCGCCGCACCGAGCACCGCAACCAACTGGTGCTCAACCTCGCCCGCCCCGATGTGGCCGCCTGGCTGCACAGCAGGCTCGACGAACTGCTGTCGAAGAACGCCATCGACTTCCTCAAATGGGACATGAACCGCCCCTTCTCCGAAGCCGGTTGGCCCGACGCCGACGGCGACCCCGACCGGCTGTGGATCGACCACGTACACAACCTCTACGCCCTGCTCGACCGGCTGCGCGCCGACCACCCGGACCTGCGCATCGAAACGTGCAGCAGCGGCGGCGGCCGCCTCGACCTCGGCATCCTCGCCCGCACCGACCAGGTGTGGACCTCCGACAACACCGACGCGCTCGACCGCATCGGGATCCAGCACGGCTTCTCCCAGCTCTACCCGGCCCGGGTCATGGGCGCCTGGGTCACCGACAGCCCCAACCCCTACACCGGGCGCAGCGTGCCCCTCGACTTCCGCTTCCACGTCGCCATGAACGGTGTCCTGGGCATCGGCGGCGACCTGAACCGGTGGAGCGAAGCCGAACTGGCCCGCGCGGCCGAACTCGTGGCCCTGTACAAGCGCGTACGGCACCTCGTCCAGCTCGGCGAGCAGCACCGGCTGCGGCCCCCCGGGGGCGGGGAGCTCAGCGCGCTGCAGTACCTCGCCCCGGACGGCCGGGAAGCCGCAGTGATCGCCCTGCGACGGTCACGGCACTACGGACACCACGACCCGGCCCTGCCCCTGCGTGCACTCGACCCCGCCGCCCGCTACCGCGACACAGCCACCGGCATCGTGCACCATGGCGCCATCCTGCTCAGCCACGGACTGCCCCTGGACCTCGCCGCGGACGACTATGCCTCCGCACTCGTCCACCTCGTCCGCGAGCCGGCCTGACGACGGCGCGCCACCTTGACCGTGTCAGCGATCGAGTTCTGCCCGGACCGCCCACCTGGCCGGGCCGGGCGGGTCCGTCAATCGAACGGCTCTGTCCCGAATCGGCCGGGCAAGCCGCAACCGCCCAGTCTCGGTCAGGGGGTGCATCACGGTGGGGCATGAGGGCCTTTCGTTGTTCGGTGGAGATGTCGGAATCCACACCGAACCCGGAAGGCCCTCACTCTTTCAAGATCACTCTCCAGTGATCGCTGTCACCAACCTCCGTGGACAGAACACCTAGCCCTCCAGGAAGGCGTCGAATTCCGCGATCCCCAGGTGTGCGACCTGCGCGGCGGCTCGTCGTAGGGGACCCACACCAGTTGCGTGCCGTCAGGCGGGCATGCAGGCCGCCGGCGCGGGAGCATGCGCGGTGAACAAGCGGCGCTCCACGCGCCGTTGGGCCGCCCTGCCGCGTTCGGCAGGGGGATCCGGCCGGTGACCTTGCCCAGCCGGAGCTCTCCGGCAGGGGCCATCGCGCGGGCGAGGCGGCCGGCGGCCTGCTGGTACGGCTCGCCCGTCCGGCGCCGGACGGCGGGCAAGGCAGACGGCCGGCCGTCGCCCGGCGTCTCGGGACAGATCAGCAAGCGCCCGGACCGCGCCGGGGCCGACCTCCCGAGTATCCGCCCTATGTCTATGTCCTCTTCCTCGCGCTTCGCGGCATCCACGGCTCCGCCCGCTACTGCGCCGGCGACCTGCAGTACAGCGGCGTCCGGTGCCGCTTGCCCGGCCAACTTCCAGACGTGTTCGCGGACACGGGCCCGCGCGGTGCGGATCGCCGCCAGGGCCTTCGACCCGGCCGAGGCGAGAGCGTCGATGAGGCGGGAGACGGTGGGGTCGGAGGCCACCGGACCGAACACGGCCGGTTCGGCCCGCAGCATGCCCACATCGGCCAGACAGTCCCCGCCGAGCGCGACCGCCAGGGCCACATCCAGCAGGATCTTCCCCGGATCGTGCACCGCCCGCGCCTTGCACCACGGTGCCAGAGCCGCCGATATCGCCTGGTCCAGCCCGGTCCTACGGGCCGTCTCCACCAGCAGGACGCCTCCGGTTCACGCATCGCGCATGCATGAAGGGGGCGTGCGCGGGCTCGCTGCCGGGCTCCTGAGCAAGAACGTCCCTTGGCGCGGCTGGTTGGCCACCTGACGACTACTCCACCGCTCGTCGGGGGCTGGGTGTCGAGGGGACCTGCGGGTGGCCGGCTGCCCTGCGCCGTGGGTCCGCCAGGGGCGGGCCAGGAACGCCAGCGCGATTGCGGCGCAGAGCGTAGCGCTCAGCATGATGACCGCCATCGGCAGGGGACCGCCGGTGCCGAACATGCCCACGAGTGGGGAGGCGAGGGCTCCGAACAGGAACTCCACCCCGCCGAGCAGTGCCGAGGCTGCTCCGGACGTCTTCCGGCCCAGTGACTGCCCGAGAGACATACCGGCCGGGAAGACGATCCCGATGCCGAACAGAGAGACGAACAGGCAGGCCCAGGTGCCGGTCAGATTGCCGCCGCCCGCAGCGAGCATGGTTACCTGCAGCAGCGTGCCTGCGAGCGCCACCGCCGTCCCGGCCGTCAGCAGGGCGCCCACCGGCAGGCGTCTGGAGAGGGCCCCGAAGGTCCAGCCGGCGAGCACCATGCCCGCCGCGTTGGTCGCGAAGATCAGGCTGTACCTCGTGGCGGACACCGCGTACAGGTTCTCGAAGACGAAGCTGGAGCCGGCGATGTACGAGAAGAGCGCCGCGGCGCTGAACGCCTGGGTCAGCATGCAGCCGACGAACGCGCGGCGGCGGAGCAGCCGGCCCATGGCCCGGAACGCGATGACCACCCCGCCCTGGTGGCGCCGCTCTGGCGGCAAGGACTCACGGACGCCGAACAGCGCGGCCAGGACGAGCAGGATTCCGATGAAGGTGAGCATGACGAAGACGGCCCGCCAGCTCGCGACCGACAGGATCGCACCGCCGAGCACCGGGGCTGTGACGGGCGCCAGGCCCAGCACCATCGACAGCAGCGAGAAGTAGCGAGGAAGTTCGGGGCCGTGGAACCAGTCGGTGACCACTGCCTGCGCAAGCACCATTCCGGCAGCCCCGGCGACGCCCTCCAGGAACCGCACAGCGATCAGCGCCTGGATGTTGGGGACGAGCGCGCAGGCCAGGGACAGCACGGCGAACAGCGCGGTGCCGGGCAGGAGCAGGCGGCGGCGTCCGAGACCGTCGCTGAGTGGCCCGATGACCAGTTGGCCCAGGACGAGCCCGGCCAGGAAGGCAGTCATGGACAGTTGCACGGCCGGTTCCCCTGCATGCAGGGCCCGCCCCAGTTCGGGGAAGCCGGGCACGTACATGTCCGTGGCCAAGGGGGCCACGGCGGTGAGCGCGCCGAGAACCGCGATCAGGACGCCGGTCCGCCGGGGCGGGCCGGTGCCAGTGGAGATTGATGAGCGGTGCGCCCAGACGTGCCACGGCCGTCGCCCTGCCGGCCGACGACCGGGGCGGCCCCGTGCCGTGCTTTTGTCACTGAGGTCTTGTGGAGCCTCTGGTTCGGCGGCGAGGACCGGCGCGGTGCCTTGGACATGCCCGCGTGGCGGCGAGTTGCCGAAGCCCCATCCGGGCTGCTCAGTGGGAACGGGCATGACGTACCAGGGCGCCGAACAGGTGTTGCTGGGCGGGGTCACGGTGCGCGGTGTCCTCCGGATGCCACTGCACCGCCACGAACCACCCTCGTGCGTTGGGTAGTTCGAGGGCTTCGACCGTGCCGTCCTCGGCTGTGGCAGCCACGGTCAGGCCGTCGCCGAGGCGGTTGACCCGCTGGTGGTGGTAGCAGGACGCCTCGATCTTGTCGGCGCCCACCGCCTGCGCCGTCAGCGTTCCCGAGCGGATGGTCACCGGGTGCAGCAGATGGCGGTGCTCGCGGTCGGGGCCGCCCATGTCCTGCTCCAGCGTGCCGCCGAGGGCGACGTCGACGATCTGGAGGCCGCGGCAGATCGCCAGCAGCGGCATCCCGGAGTCCAGTGCGGTACGGGCGACGTGGAGGTCGAAGGCGTCCTGGAGGTCGTCGACGTCGTAGACGGTGGCGTGGGTGTCGGTGGCGGCGTAGCGGTGCGGGGCGAGGTCGCCGCCGCCGGGGAGGAGGACGCCGTCGAAGCGGGTGAGCCGGGCGGCGACGTCGGTGTCGGCGGGGTCGGAAGGGTGGATGCTCACCGGTTCGCCGCCGGCGCGCCAGACGGCCTCGACGAGGGCCCGGGCGTTGACTTCGGCGGCGTACCGCAGCGCGGAGGTCGTGGCGGAGAAGCGGGCCGGGATGGCGATCAACGGGCGCGTCACAGCTGGATCCAGGTGGTCTTGAGCTCGGTGTACTTCTCCAGGGCGTGGACGGACTTGTCGCGGCCGTTGCCGGACTGCTTCATGCCGCCGAAGGGGACGGTGAGGTCGCCCTCCTCGTAGCAGTTGACCCAGACCGTGCCGGCCTTCAGGGCGCGGGAGACCTGGTGGGCGGTGGACAGGTCGGAGGTCCACAGCCCCGCGGCGAGGCCGTACTCGGTGGCGTTGGCCAGCCGTACCGCCTCGTCGAGGTCGTCGAAGGTCAGGACGGACAGCACGGGGCCGAAGATCTCCTCGCGCGCCAGCCGCATGCAGGGCTCGACGCGGTCGAAGACGGTGGGTTGCAGGAAGCTGCCGCCGGTGGCGGTGAGGGCGCGCTCGCCGCCCGCGCGCAGTCGGGCGCCCTCCGCCTGCCCGGCGGTGACGTGGTCGAGGACGCGGCCGAGGTGGGCCTTCGAGACGAGGGCGCCCATCTCGGTGGCGGGGTCGAGGGGATCGCCGACCTTCAGTTCCCGCGCCCGCCGGACCACCGCGTCGGTGACCTGCTCGGCGATGGAGGAGTGCACGAGGAGCCGGGAGGGGGCAGTGCACATCTCACCCTGGTTGAAGAAGATGCCCCAGGCGGCGGTAGCGGCGGCCTTCTCCAGGTCCGGGGCGTCGGGCAGCACGATGTTCGGCGACTTGCCGCCGAGCTCCAGCCAGACGCGTTTGAGGTTGGAGTCGGCGGCGTAGCGCAGGAAGTGGCGGCCGACGGCGGTGGAGCCGGTGAAGGCGAGGACGTCGATGTCCGGGTGCAGGCCGATCGCCCGGCCGGCGGTCGGGCCGTCGCCGGTGACGACGTTGAGGACGCCTGGAGGCAGGCCGGCGTCGGTGCCGATGTGGCCCAGCAGCAGCGCCGACAGCGGCGACGATTCAGACGGCTTCAGGACGACGGTGCAGCCCGCGGCGAGGGCCGGGGCGACCTTCCAACCGGCGAGGGTGAGCGGGAAGTTCCACGGTACGACCGCACCGACCACGCCGGTCGGCTCGCGTGTGACGAGGGCGAGGGCGTCGGGCGCGGTGTGCGGGGACTCGTCGGTGAGCTTGTCGGCCAGCTGCCCGTACCAGCGAAACGTGTTGATGACGGCGCGCAGTTCGATGTCGTACGCGTCGGTGACGGGCTTGCCCATCTCCAGGCTGACCGTGAGCGCCAGTTCCTCGCGTCGCTCGTCGAGGAGTTCGGCGATCCGCAGGAGGATCCGGCCGCGTTCGGCTGGGGCCAGGCGCGGCCAGGGGCCGGAGTCGAATGCGCGGCGTGCGGACGCGACCGCGAGAGCGACCTCGGCCTCACCCGCGTCGGCCACGTGGGTGAGGATCTGTCCGTCGCGGGGCGCGATGACGGCGAACGTCGCGCCACTGCCGCTTTCGGCCCGGCCGTCGATGTGGTGCTGGGTGGGCGGGACGAGTGCCTCGGCCCGGGTCAGCAGTTCCTGATGGGTGACGTTGCGCATGGCTGTCTCCGTACGACCCTCTACTCGGCGCCGGACATACCGGACTCCAGCAGCCGGCCGCCGTCCCAGACGACGCCGACCTGGCGGTAGTAGGCGGCGATCGGCTCGCGGATCTCCAGGCGGGCCAGTTCCTCGGTCGGCGACTCGAACAGCTCCAGGTCGGCGTCGCCGACCCAGGACTGACCGCCCTCGAAGGAGGCGGCGCCGGACTCGATCAGCTCGTCCAGGGCGAGGCCCTTGCCCTTTTCGATCGAGGGCAGCCAGCGGTGGTGGGCCATCGGGTGGGCGTTGACGAACCCGTTCGTCTCCGACGGCTCGCGCAGGGTGACCACGGTCTGGGCCAGGCGCCGGTCGGCGGCGGCGAGGGTGGCGCCGAAGCGGGCGCCGGCCTCGATGCGGGGCGCCGGCCCGTACGGGTGCGGGCGGGTCTGGTGGATGGAGCCCAGCTTCTTCGGATACCCCTGGTGCAGACCGCGGGCGATCGCGAAGTCCTTGTCGACCCAGATGTACACGCAGCGGGTGTAGGTCCGGCCCTTGTACGTGCAGCGGACGACCGCGAACGCCTCCTTGTACTGGGCGCGCACCGGGTCCAGCAGCTCGACGCCGGAGGCTGAGCAGGACTGCCAGTCGGCCCAGATCAGCGCCACCGCGCCGGGGTCCTCGTCGGCGAGTTCCAGCGGCTCGGGCAGCAGTTCCCGTACCCGGGCGGGGTCGGTGCGGTACTCGACGGTGAGCAGGTCGCCGGAGTAGCGCCACGGCGGGGAGGGGATCAGCGACGAAACACCCGTCGCCGTCTTGGGGTGGAAGTAGCCACGGACACTGGACATGTCGTCACGCTCCAGGGAGATGAGCAGGGGCGGGCACGCCGCCTGCGGCAGGCACGGCGGGCGGGGATGAAAAGGAAAAGGAGAGGGTGCGCCGTCGCGTGAGGTTCGGGTGCGAGCTGCGCGGGCGCCCGGCTTCCGGCTCATCGCCGGCGGGGCCGGGGTGAGCCGGTGACGCCCGGGGCGGTCACGAGCGGGCGAGCTGCTCCAGCCGCTGGTGGAGCTGCTCGACGTAGGTCTCGGACTCGGGCTTCATCAGAACGCTGCGCAGGATCCGCGCACCGTCGGCGTCCGCGGTGATCTTCGGGTGGCGGGAGGTGAAGCGCTCGGCGCCGACGCGGAGGGTGCTGAGGAAGACCGGGTCGTGGCTGTCGGTCATGCCTTCCTGCAGGATCCGGTTGCTGGCCGCGTCGATCTGCGACAGCGTGTTGCCGGCGGTCACGGGGAAGTAGCTGACGATGTCGAGCTGCGGGGGCTGGTACAGCTCCAGGTACTCGGAGCCCTCGATCAGTTCCGCCGAGCGCAGCGCCGCCCGCCGGCCGGCCGCCAGCACCTGGCCCAGCCCTTCGCGGGTGGGCGGCAGCAGCTGGAAGGTCAGCCACAGCGCGGCGGCCGCCGCGCCCGCGCGGGAGCACTCCAGGCTGATCTCGCCCAGGTGCAGTTCGTCGGAGGTGAAGTACGTGTACGGCGAGTCGTGCAGGTAGAACCGGCCGACCGAGGGGTCGCGGAAGAGGACCGCGCCGCAGCCGTAGGGCTGCAGGCCGTGCTTGTGCGGGTCCACCACGATGGAGTCGGCCCGGGCGACCGCCTGCCAGGGCTCGGCCGGCAGGCCCTCTGGGCCGTCGGCGCCGGCCAGCAGCGTGAAGAACCCGCCGTAGGCGGCGTCGACGTGGATGCGCACGCCGTACCGCTCGCGCAGCGCCAGCGCCTCGTGGACCGGCTCGATGGCGCCGAGCCCGGTCGTACCGGTGGTGAGTACGACGGTGCCGACCTGCCCGCCGCGCAGCAGTTCCTCCAGCGCGTCGAGGTCCATGCGGCCGAGGTCGTCGGTGGCGACGGGGAAGCCTTCCACCCCGAGGACGCCGCACATCCGGCCGTGCGTGTAGTGCGCCTCGGTGCTGTACGCGATGCCCTTGCCGGGGTGAAGTTCGCGGGCGACGAAGAGCGCTTCGAGGTTGGCTATGGTGCCGCTGGTGGTCAGGTGCCCGAGGTGGGTGTCGTAGCCGAACATCGTGGCCAGCTGCTGGACCACCTCACGCTCCATCGCGGCGGTGGCCGGCCCGCCGTCAAGGGCGTGGTTGTTGGGGTTGATCAGCATCGCGGTCAGGTAGCCGACCACGGCCGCCGGGTGCGGCGGCTTGAGCATCTGGCCCGCGTAGCGGGGGTGGAAGAAGGGATAGTTGTCCTTCAGCCGCTCGGTGAAGACCTCGAACGCGGCGGCGAACCGGCTGTCGTCGACGGCCAGCGCCGGGTGCGGGTCGAAGGGGCCGAAGGTCGTCGCCCACTCGGCGTTCGACGCGACCGCCTCGGCCAGCCACTTGTTCAGATCCATCTCGTCAGTCCTCCGTGATCTCGCGTGTTGACGTGGTCGGGCTCAGCGCTTGGGCGGCCGGATGCCGCGGAACTCCCAGTCGCCGCCGAGGGCGGTGGACAGGACTTCCTCGGACTCGGTGGGCTGGGCACCGACGTCTCTACGGATGGCGGTCGGGCCGGTGACGATGTGGTTGGTGAGGCGGCCGAGGCCCTCGACCTCGACCTCGACGACGTCGCCGGGCCGGACGGGGCGCGAGTTGGCCGGGGTGCCGGACAGAAGTACGTCTCCGGGGTGGAGGGTGATAGTACGGGCGATGTCGGCGACGAGGTAGTGCATGTCCCACTGCATCTCGTCCGTCGAGCCGTCCTGGACGACCTTGCCGTTGACGTACGTGCGCAGCGCCTTGCCGTGGAAGTCCCAGTCTGTGACCAGGCCGGGGCCGAGGGGGCAGAGGGTGTCGGAGCCCTTGACGCGGAGCATGGATCCGGCGTCGGTGTCGCGGAAGTCGTGCAGGCCGTAGTCGTTGGCGATGGTGTAGCCGGCGATGTAGTCGCCCGCCTCGGCCGGGGAGACGTTCCGCGTCGTCCTGCCGATGACGATGGCGACCTCGCCCTCGTAGTTGAGCCACTTGCAGCCCTCGGGGCGGACGATCGCACCCTTGTGGGAGTTGAGGGACGAGGTCGGCTTGTGGAAGTAGGTGGGGGTGGCCGGGAGGTCGATCTTGAACTCGTCGACGCGGCTGCGGTGGTTGAGGTGGACGGCGATCACCTTGGAGGGGACGACCGGGGGCAGGTGCTGGGCCTCCTCCGTCTTGACACGGCGGCCGTCAGCGGCGAGGAGCTCGTCACCGTCGACGGTGACCTGGACGGCGGCGCCGTCGAGCAGGATGCGGCGGTATTCGGGCATGGCGGGGCTCCTAGATACGGCTGTGCGGAGAACGTGGGGACGGGGAGGCAGGCAGGTCGGCACCGGTCCAGCCGGCGGCCGGGCGGTCGAACCAGAGGTGGACCTGACCGGTGCCGACGGAGTTCTCGTACTCGCCGTACCGGCGGGCCTTCGCCACGCAACGCTGCTCGCCGAGGGCGCCGGCCATCATCAGGTAGTGGAAGAACTTCGCCTCGGGCTTGTGCTTCCAGAAGGCGTCCATGGTGTCGAGGACCTTGTCGTGCCGGCCCTCCTCGAACCAGGCGATGCGCTCCTCGTCGGCCGCGCGGGCCTCGGGCGTGAAGATGTGCGCCGGGTCGCTGGCCTCATGCTTCCGGATCTCACGCAGCGGCCAGAAGGTGTGTGAGAGGGCGCCCGAGGCGATGACCAGGACCCTGCGCCCCGGGGTGGCGGCGATTCCGTCGGCCAGGGCGCGACCGAGGCGGAGGTGGTCCTCCATGTCGCCGGTCTGGCAGACACCGATGGTCACCCACCGCTTGTCGGGCAGGCCCTCGCCGAGGAACTTCCAGAGGTTGGTGGTGGCGTAGTAGATCGGCAGGTAGTCGTCGTCGATCGGGGTGATCCAGGTGCCGTGTTTGTCGGCGAAGGAAGCGATGTTGTGGGCGAGCTCAGGGTCGCCGGGGAAGTCGTACGGCATCCGGCACATGCCGCGCGGCAGCTCCTCGGAGGTGAACAGCCCGGCCCGTCGGTCCTGCGCCGTCACCACGAACTCCACCGTGGTCGCCCAGTGGGAGTCGAGGACGACGACGGTGTCGTACTCATGGGCGGCATCGCGCTCGAAGACGTCTTGACGAAGCTGGTGGAGGCCGGTGACGAGGGTGATCTCCTTGCCCTCGTTCAGCGCCAGCCGCTCCTCCTCCGGGAGCACGATGGTGGGGACATGGGCGAGCAGGCCCGCCCCGACGATTTCACCCATGGTTCGTCCATCCCTTCGGGGCGGTGACGGTGTTCTTCACGTCGCAGTAGAAGTCGAAGCTCCAGGTGCCGCCCTCCCGGCCGACCCCGGAGAGGCGGGAACCGCCGAACGGGGCCTGGAGATCGCGGACGAAGAAGCAGTTGATCCACACCGTGCCCGCGACCAGCTGTCCACTGACGCGCTCGGCGCGCTCCTGGTCACCGGTGACGACCGTCGCGGCCAGCCCGAAGCGAGTGCCGTTGGCGAGGCGTACGGCTTCTTCCTCGGTGGTGAAGGTCTGCAGGGTCAGGACCGGGCCGAAGACCTCCTCCTGCACGATCTCCGAGTCCTGGGCGACGTCCGTGAGCAGGGTCGGCGCGTAGTACTGGCCGTCCTTGCGGTGGCCGCCGATGACCGCGCGGGCCCCGGCCGCGAGCGCCCGCTGCACGAAGCCGTCGATCTTCTCCAGCTGGCGGGGGTGGATGATGGGGCCGATGTCGGTTGCCTCGTCGCGCGGGTCGCCCTGCTTGAGGGCGCTCGCCTTCTCGACGAAGCGGCGTGTGAACTCCTCCTCGATCGACTCCTCGACCAGCAGCCGGGTGCCCGCCAGGCACACCTGGCCGGCGTTGTCGTACTGCTCCACCGCCAGGTCGACCGCGAGGTCCAGGTCGGCGTCGGCGAACACCAGCAGCGGTGACTTGCCGCCGAGTTCGAGGCTGAGCGGGGTGAGGTTGGCGGCGGCCGACGACGAGATCCGCTTGGCCGTCGGCACCGATCCGGTGAAGCTGATGCGGCGTACGTCCGGGTGCGAGGTGAGGGCGTCGCCGATCTCGGAGCCGTAGCCCTGGATCACGTTGAGGACGCCGGCCGGCAGCCCGGCCTCGGCGGCGATGTCGGCGAGCAGGGAGGCGGTCAGCGGGGACCACTCGGCGGGCTTGAGGATCACCGTGTTGCCGGCCGCGAGGGCCGGGGCGACCTTCCAGGTGGCCAGCATCAGCGGGGCGTTCCACGGGGTGATCAGTACGCAGGGGCCCGCCGGGTCCCAGCTGACGTGGTTGGTGTGACCGCGGGTCTCGAAGTCCTCGTGGTCCAGCGTCAGCAACCAGTTGGCGAAGAAGCGGAAGTTGTGCGCGACACGGGGCACCACACCGCGCCGGTGCGAGCGCAGCAGGGCGCCGTTGTCGCATGTCTCGACGATCGCCAGGTCCTCCAGCCGCTTCTCCACGCCATCGGCGATCGCGTGCAGGATCCGGGCGCGCTCGGCGCGCGAGGTGGCGGCCCAGCCGGGGAACGCGGCCTTCGCGGCGGCTACGGTCGCAGCCGCCTCCATCGCGGTGCCCCGGGAGATCTCGCCCAGAACGCTGCCGTCGATCGGTGAGATGTCGGTGAACGTCTCGGTGGAGGCAACGCGCTCGCCGCCGATCCAGTGCCGGGTGTCAACGGGCACACCGGCGATGACAGCTGCTTGGGGCTCGCGGGTCATGTCCCAACCTCCATTTCGTTTGGCCTCAAATAAACAGCCGGGTCGTGGCGGTGTCAAGGGTTGAAGGTAGTTTTATTTGGACCCAAACGTTTGAGGGAAGGGTCACCCTGTCACGGCAGCAGACCGGCAGTCCGGGAGGGCGCACAGTCCATCTCTGACGATGGATGCGACGCCCAAAGCCGGACGCGGCACGGGAAGCCGGGACCCCGACGGCATGGCTACGGGCGCGGGCGACGGCCCGATCGCCGCGGGGCCAGGTCCTCGCCGGCGAGCAGCTCCCGCCGGCGCTGCTCACCCTGCTCCTCGAGCCGGCTGACGACGGCGCGCAGACTGTCGGCGAGCTGGAGGCACTGCTCGGGACTCAGCGGGGCGGAGACGAACGCCTCCTCCGCATTGAAGGCCGGGAACAGCTGCTCCATGAGCGTCTCCCCTTCCGGGGTCAGCGAGAGCAGGACCCGGCGACGATCCTCGGGGTGGGGTGAGCGGGACACGAGGCCGCGCGACTCGAGGGTGCGCGAAATGCCGGTCAGTGTCCCCTTGGAGATGCCCGCCTCCTCCGCCACCGACCAGGTCTCCGCCTCGCCCCAGATCCACAGCACCCACAGCACGACGAAGCTGGTCCACGTCAGCTCGTGCGGACGCAGTACCGAGTTCTCCAGATGCTGACGGACGGCCGCGGCGGCCCGGTGGATGTTTCCCACGGCGGCCATGGCCTCGCGCTGCAGGGTCAGACCGCCCAGCCGCCGCTGTATGGCCTGCTCGGTCTCGGTGATGGATCGGCGGGGCCCAGGCACAGGCTCCTCCTTCGCGTCGGGGCGGCGCGGGGCCGCCGGAGTGTTCGTTTGCGGCCAAATGTATCCCGCAGCGTCTTGGCCCGGTGGACTTCGGCCATGGATGAGCATCGGCAAAAATCTGCTTGACACCTCTTGTGGGCGGCGTATCCGCCTCTTATCGTTTGGCATCAAATGATTCTCCTGGCGTCACCGGCCTGCCATGCGGCCACACGGTTTCGCGCGGGCAAATCGGACAGAATGCAACTCATCGCCGCACCCACTGGAGCATCCCTTGAGCGCCCACACAGACCCCAAGGTCCAACAGACGATGGAAGCGCTGGACGCCAAGGGCATCGATGTCCTCCGCGTCGCCTACCCGGACCTGATGGGATCCGACCGCAGCCGGGACATCCTGCTGCACCATCTGCCGCACGCGACCGGACACGGCCTCGCCTTCAGCCGCGCCGTCTATCACACCGGCGCCCTGGGCGATCACTCTGACATCGCCGGCGGCCTGGACGCGGGCCTGCCGGACGTCCTGGTGCGCCCCGACCTGGACACCGTCGTCCCGCTGCCCTGGGAGCCAAACGTCGCCTGGTGCATCGGCGACGTCCGGGACCCCGCCACCGGCCGGAGCGTGCCCGAATCACCCAGGGACCTGCTGCGTCAGGTCCTCGCCCGTCTGGACGACGCGGGCCTGACCGCGCTCGTGGGCCCGGAACTGGAATACGTCCTGCTGGAGCCGGACGCCGACACACCCACCGGGTGGAAGCGCTACGCCCCCGAAGCGGGCAACGTCTACACCACCGGCCGCCGGGCCGACCCGGACGGACACCTCCTGCGCACGGTGCGCGCCCTGCACGCGCTCGGCCTCGACGTCAGCGGCGGCAACCGCGAGTTCGACGGCGGGCAGTTCGAGATCAACCTCAACCACTCCGAAGCACTGAACGCCGCGGACCGCGCCTTCCGGTTCAAGGCCGCGATCAAGGAACTGGCCCGCGCCGAGGGCCGGCTGGCGACGTTCATGGCCAAGCCGTTCAACGACGGCGGCGGCTCGGGATTCCACCTGCACGTCTCTCTCGTCGACGCGGACCGGACCAACGTCTTCGACGCCCCTCATGACGCCCACGGCCTTTCGGCCACGGCCCGCCACGCCCTGGCCGGCGTCCTCGAACACGCTCCGGCTCTGTCCGCGCTGCTCAACCCGACCGTCAACTCCTACAAGCGGTTCGGCCCGGACACCACCGCCCCGTGGCTGATCAACTGGGGCCTGGACAACCGCAACGCGATGGTGCGCATCCCGCCGGAGCGCGGTGCCGCCTCCCGGCTGGAAGTCCGCCTCGGCGACGCCACAGCCAACCCCTACCTCGCCATCGCCGGCCTGCTGGCCGCCATCCACCTCGGCATCACCGCCGCCGCCGAGCCCCCCGCACCGGCGACCGGCCACGCCGCCGACACCGACGCCGCGGACAGGCTGCCCACCGACCTCGGCCAGGCTCTGGACGCCCTGCAGGCCGACGACCAGCTCACCGACATCCTCGGCAAGTCCTTCGTCGACGCCTTCCTCACCTTCAAGCGGGACGAACTCGCTCGCTTCCACAAGCACGTCACCGACTGGGAGTTCCG
Organism: Streptomyces sp. a15; assembly: GCF_059026085.1. Classification (NCBI taxonomy): domain Bacteria; kingdom Bacillati; phylum Actinomycetota; class Actinomycetes; order Kitasatosporales; family Streptomycetaceae; genus Streptomyces; species Streptomyces sp. A15. The sequence goes on from NZ_JBWLKM010000023.1 coordinate 64,330, forward strand.
CGAGTACGCCCAGATCAACTGACCACCGCACCGCTTCCCCGTTCGACCATCTGGTTCCGCCGCCTGCTCGGCGCCTCACCCTTCCACCTGCTTCCCCCAGGCCGACCCTCGCCGAAGCGCAGCCTCCGCATGCCCTTCCGCGGCCTTCTCCTGCCCCGCCGCACTGCGCGGGCCGGGCTTTCGCCCACCCCGCCGCAGCGGGGTGGGCCGTGTCCGTACGTCAGCCCACCACTTGCGAAGGACTCCTCACATGGCATTTCGTACGCCGACCGACAGCAGCACATCCCACCCGGCAGACTCACCCGACGAAAACTGTCCCCAGCCCGGCGCCCCCGCCCTGGGCACCGGCCTCAAACGGCGCCACGTCACGATGCTGGCCATCAGCGGCGCCATCGGCGCCGGACTCTTCCTCGGCGCCGGAGCAGGCATCCACACCGCCGGACCCGGCATCCTGATCTCCTACTCACTGGCCGGCCTGCTCATGGTCCTCGTCATGCGCATGCTCGCCGAGATGGCCGTCGCCCAGCCCAACAGCGGATCCTTCTCCGTCTACGCCGAGAAAGCCTTCGGCCGCTGGGCCGGCTTCACCGTCGGCTGGCTGTACTGGTGGCTGCTGGTCGTCGTCGTGGCGGCCGAAGCCACCGGAGCGGCCGCCATCGCCCACAGCTGGCTGCCGGCCGTACCCCAGTGGGCCTACGTCCTGGCCTTCATGGCCGCCCTCACCGCCGTCAACCTCTTCAACGTCGGCCACTTCGGCGAGTTCGAGTTCTGGTTCGGCGCCATCAAGGTCACCGCCGTCGTCGCCTTCCTCGTCCTGGGCACACTCGCAGTCTTCGGCCTGCTGCCCGGCACCCACTCCGTCGGACTGACCAACCTCACCACCCACGGCGGCTTCCTCCCGCACGGCATCAGCGGCGTCCTGACCGGACTCCTCGCAGTCGTCTTCTCCTTCGGCGGCATGGAACTCGTCACCATCGCCGCAGCCGAATCCCCCAACCCCTCCCAGGCCGTCGCCAAGGCCACCCGCACCGTCATCGTCAGGCTGCTGCTGTTCTACATCGGCTCCGTCGCCCTCATGGTGCTGCTGCTGCCCTGGAGCTCCGCCTCCGCCACCACCAGCCCCTTCGTCAGCGTCCTGCAGCGCATCGGCATCCCCGCGTCCGCAGGGCTGATGAACGTCGTCGTCCTCACCTCCCTGCTCTCCGCACTCAACTCCAACCTCTACGGCGCCTCCCGCATGGCCTTCTCCCTGGCCCAGCGCCGTGACGCCCCCCAGAGCGTGCTGCACGTCTCCCGCGGCGGCGTCCCCCGCCGCGCCGTCCTCGCCTCCGTCTCCTTCGGCTTCATCGCCGTCATCCTCAACTTCCTCGCCCCCGACCGCGTCCTGCCCTTCCTCCTCAACACCATCGGCGCCATCATCCTCGTGGTCTGGATCGCCATCGCCCTCTCCCAACTCCGCCTGCGCCAGACCGCCGAACACACCCCCGGCCGGGCGCCGACCGTGCGCATGTGGGGCCACCCCTGGCTGAGCTGGACCGCCCTGGTCGGCATGACCGGCGTCCTCGCCCTGATGTGCACCGACACCGACGCACGCACCCAGCTGCTCTCCACCGCCGCCCTCACCGCACTCATCCTGATCGCCGCGGCCATCCGCACCGCATGGGCAAAGAACCAGGCCAAGCCATAGCACGAACCGCCTCGACGGCGGAGTCCGCAGCCCTGACGAAACGCGCACCACCCTCCGCGCAGCGCCAGGACGCCTCGACACACCAGGGCTGCGCCGAACCCCTCACATTCCACAGAAAGGGAGAGCCCATCGTGCGTGCACTCATCATCCGGCACGACCACGTCACGGAGCCCGGACTGGTAGGAGACCGGCTCGTCCAGCGCGGGTACGACCTCACCCTCCTCACAGTCGTCCCGCAGGAGCGGCACCACACACCCGACGTAAGGTTCGACTTCCCCGACGCCGACGGCTGGGACCTGGTCGTGTCGCTCGGCGCCCCCTGGTCGGTGTACGACGAGACCACAGTCGGCAGCTGGATCGGCGGCGAGCTCGCCCTGCTGCGCAAGGCCCACCACCTCGGCATCCCAGTGCTGGGCATCTGCTTCGGCGCCCAAGCCCTGACCACCGCACTTGGCGGCCGCGTCGAGGCGGCCCCGCGTCCCGAGATCGGCTGGGTCGAGATCGACACGGACGACCCCTCCCTCATACCGCCCGGTCCCTGGATGCAGTGGCACTACGACTGCTGCGTCCCGCCGCCCGGCGCCCACGAGACGGCCCGCAACGCCGTGTGCACGCAGGCGTTCCGGGTGAGGAACTCGCTCGGGGTCCAGTTTCACCCCGAGGCGATCCCGGCCGTCGTGCGGCGCTGGGTCGACTTCGGCGGCGCGGAGCAGTGCGCGCGGCTCGGCATCGATCCGGAAGAGCTGGTCGCACGCAGCCGCGCCATGGAGCCGGTGGCACGGGAGAACGCGTACCGCCTGGTCGACGCGTTCCTCGACCATGTGGCCTCTCCGGTCTGTGCCGTCGGCAGGGTGAACCTCGTCCTCCCTGCCGCACCGCCGTCACCAAGGCCGCCGGCAAACCGATCGGCCGCCGTGTGGCGCACCACCGGGCCCGACGAATCGGGACAGGGCGGCAAGCAGGTACCGGGTGGGCACCCGGTGGAAGGGTCTTCAACTGTTGGGGGTTTGGCTTAAGCAGGCTGGTTGATGCTCTTTCGTGGCATCGGTACGGAACCTCAGGATCTGCCACCGGTTTCACCCCGTCAGTCATGTTTTCCGCTGGCTTCGAGAGAGGTGAATGTTCGCCTTCTCGTCCTCCTGGTCGGATGCTGACGCCCGCGGCCTTCCCACGCCCTCGGGGCGCGGAGTCCCCGGGTGGATGAACAGGCCGGGACGGGGGCGTGTCTTTGTGCGATGGTCGGTCGTTAGGCCGATCGGAGTGCCGGGATACAGGCCGCTTGGGGAAGTGGCCGGACTCATAAGGGAGAACGAGGTGGCGGGGGTGGGCAGGGTGATGGCGACGGCGACGTGTACCGCCTTCCGCGGCGTCCTGGAATCCACCGGGGAGCGGGTCGGTCAGCGGGTCCTGCTGGAACGGGTGGGTTTTCTGACCCGGTTGAGCCAGGATCTGACGGGCGCTCTAGTGGCTTCCCGGTGGGACGAGAAGTGCCTGGACGTGCTGGCCGCCGGGGTGGACGAGCAGGGCGAGGACCTGCCGTCCAAGGGGTGGATGGCCCTGCGCCGTCTGAACTGGCCGCAGACTGTGCCGCCCCCGGCCGGGGCGTACGTCTCGGACCGGGTGCGCCGGGGTGCTGAGGAGTACGCGGCCCGCACGCTGCGCCTGGCCCTGCACCGGCGCAGCATCGTGGCCGCCGTCCTGGCCACCTGGCCCGCCGATCCGCGGCGGCGCACCGAGGGCGAGTGGGCGGCGCTGCGGGCGGCACTGCCCGCCGGGGTGAGCGGTGCGGAAATCCGCAACCGCACCCGCCAGATCCGCGCCTACGTGACCGAGCACGGGCAGCTGCCCGCCGGGCTGTGCATCCTGGAGGGCCCGCCGCGGGTGGCCCCTCAGGTGCTCCTTGCCGCGATGGACCGCCAGCAGGTCACCCTGGCCCGGGTGGATGAGGTCACCGCCCGGTTGCGGGTCAAACTCCCCCTGCACGCGGTTCCTGCCACGGGGCGGGACTGGGCCTGGCATGTGATCGACATCCGGCTGCCCGGCACCATCACGCCGGACGCGGCCTTGCACACCCCCACTTTGCGTCCCACCCGCGCGGGCCGGATCGCCGTCGACCTGCCGCACTCAAAGCCCGCCCCGGCCACCAAAGCGAGCGGGCATCGGGTGGCGGTCGGCTTCGACTGGGGTGTCAACACCCTGCTCACCGGCACCCTCGGCCGCCTCACCGCAGGCGGCCCCACCCGCCGGGTGGTCACCGACGGGCGTCCCCTGGTCTTCGACGCCACCACCATCAGTGCCGGCCTGCACCGGCTGCGCGGCCACCGCGAGGACCTCGCCGCCAAGCGCGACCACTACCGGGCCCTCGCGGACGGGCTCGCCTCCCCACACGTTGCCTGGGGCGAACACCTCGACCGGGCGCGGGTGCTGGAGTTGGAGCATGTGCGGGTGTGTGCCCGCATCCGGCAGTTGAATGCCGCGCTGGCCTGGGCGGCGGCCCGCTGGGCCGTCGACCAGGCGGTAGCGCTCGGCGCGAGCGTCATCTACCTCGAGGACCTCGCCACCCTTCAAGCCCGCGGCCACCGCAAGGGCAACGCCCGGCTGTCCGGACAGGTGCGCGGCACCGTGGCTGAGGCGATCCGCCACCTGGGAGCGAAGGCGGGGATCGCGGTGGTCACCGTTCCGGCCCGGGGCACCTCCAAACTCTGCCCCGGCTGCCTGAGCACGCTCACCCACCATTCGGCCCCCGACCGGCTGCACGAGCGGGGCTGGAAATGGGCGCACTGCGCGGGCTGCGGGCTGTCGATGGACCGGGATCATGCCGCCGCCCGCCGGATCGTCTCCCGCGGCCTGCTCGCCCAGGCCCACACCACCACCGAACGCGCCACCGGGACCCGGAGCATCCGCACCACGGTGGAGGGCACCGTAGCCGTGGTCCGGCGTCCGAAGAAGACCACCCGCCGCCTGCGCCGCCAACGCCACGCGGAGACAGCCCCACCCCGACCGCACGGGCCGAAGACCACCAAGGGCAAGGGGCGTCCCACCCCCAGCAAGCCCACCTGCCCCCGGCACCGAGCTGTCCGGCGCGCCGCCACAGAACAGGCCCTGCCCCCGGCCCCGGGCCAGAAGACTTCCCGCCGTATGCCCGATGCGCGTACGGTCCCCGCCACCGCTCCCACCCCGGGGGCAGTCCAGCGTCCGGCGGGGCATGACACCACGACACCAGCAGCATGCAGGCCGGTGCCAGGTCATGGAGTACCCGCACCCCACCGGATCGAAGACCACCTTCTTCGATCCGGCCGGGTGCGGCTCTCACGCAGAACCTGTCGGCGACGCACCCGCGCCGCCGAGCGGACCGGCTTCCACCACCTGCACGCCACCGAAGTCCACCCCCTCACCCCGAGGTTCGGACCACCGGACAGCGACCGCACACGGCCACGCCGCGCCCGAAAAGCCTGGAAACCACAGGCACACACAGAGTTCTAGAGGCGCTGAGATCCCATGGAACGTTGGGGAGCCCCCTATGCGGAGACCCTTGTCGAGACTGTCGTTTCGACTGGTCACTGACGCCGAGGGAAGCCCTCACTCAAGTGGAGGATGTCCCTGCACACTCTGCGGGTCTGCTGGAAGGGCGACGGGGCGATGTCAGTTCTCGTCCTCGTGCGTCTCGTTGCTCTCGTGCTCCTTGGCGGACAGCCGGTCCACGCACACCGCGATCGCCAGAATCAGCGGCGCATCGGCGCCCTCCGCCACATCCACCGCATAGGTGTCCCGCAACCGGAACCACTTGCGGGAGATCCGCGCCACCCGGTCCTCGTCCGCCTCGATGTCGTATTCCTTGTCAGGGAAGTGGCCGTGGATCTCAAGCTTCCGGCCACCCGCCAGCTTCGCCCGGTAGACGTCCCGGAACGGGGTGAAGAGCTTCTTCTTCACCTCGGCGATCGCCTGGCCGTGCGCGTCCTTCACCTGCATGACGTCACGCAGGCTCAGCAATTTCTTCCGGATCACCGCGACCACCAGGCCCGACGGATCCTGCAGCTCGAAGGTCTGGCGAAACCGCAGAGCCTTTCCGTCCACCCGGAACACCTTGCGGCCCTGCTCGTCCTCGATCCAGAAGTCGTCCCCGATCCCAAGGATCCGCTCCCGTACCAGGTACTTCATTCCGCTCTCCTCCTGCTCCGTGCTGCTGGCCGGTCTTTTGTTGACCGGTCGAAATATGACGGCCGGCCTCCGGCCCTGACGCGCCGCAGGCCGGACAGGGTTGGCGCCTTCGACCTCACCGTGGGCCTGCTTGCCGATCCCGACCTGAGCCTTCTCCTCACCGCGAGCCCTCTGGATGATGACCGCCTGCCGGCCATACGGGAGGCCTGGGCGGTATCCCAGGTGAAGGGTCCGGCACGGTGGGGACGCAGGTTCTGGGGCCGCCCGGGTGGGACAGCAGCGCGCCGCCCGCGGTTTGCGTGTCGTCGCGGGGGCTGGAGAAGGCGGCGCGGGATGCCGGGCATTCTTCCGTGCGCTGAGCGCAGCGCAGGCAGGAGACCACGATCAGGCCGGCCGCGGCGAGGCCGACCATGTATCCACTCCACATGAGGAGGTGTCTGCGCCGGCGGTCGGGAGCGTTCGGCCGCAGCAACCTGGTCACCGCGCCGGGTTCGGCTCCCACCCACATGTCATCGGCTGCGGTCACCTGCCTGTACGGCCTGGTCAGTCCCATCACGACGATCACCCTGTCCTCCACCTCACGTGTCCGGGCACCGGCGCGGCACCGTCAGGGCATCCAGGCTCGTCGAAGCACGCCGACCATCCATTAGCCAGATAGCCAAAGTCACGTACGACGAAAGATGTACGGACAGGACCTGAAGCTGTCCGCTGCCGAACTCCCGGCGCAAACCCCGGACACGGCCTGAGATCGCGAACACCGTGGCGGCTGCGAACGTGCGACCCTCTTGTCACCTTCCGCCCCGGGTGCGGCGGAATGCGCCCCATCCGGCCGACGGCCGGGTCCAGGCAGCCCCCAACCGCTCCGGCGAACTCGCCCACCGTGCACAGAGGTGACGTGTGCTGCCGCAGCCCTTGACCGAGGACCGCGGGCGCGGCCCTTTGGGGACCGCAACGTCTGGGAACAGACGATGTGGCGGGACCTCCAAGAGATCAGCCCATGGTGGGATCTGCTTGTGCTGCTGGTGGGCCTGGCCGTCATCGGGTGGCCGGTCGCCAAGCGGCCGCCCCGGTTCCCCGCTGAGCTGCGTACCGCCGTGCCCGGGGGCCTCTCCTTGATCGTGACCGTTCACGTGCCGCCGTCGCCGCCACCCGGCGCGCCGAGCGCCTCGCGATGGCGGCGGATCCGCACGACTTCGTGGCCCACCGCGTCACCGGAATCCTGATGCAGGTTCGCACGGCACAGATGGTGCACACGACCGACCCCGACCAGCTCGCCAGGCTGCTGGACGGCGCCGAGCACGGCGCCACGGAAGCACTCGCCTCCATGCGCCGCACTGTCGGCATCCTGCGCGACAGCCTCGACGAGACGGCCCGGGACAGGCCGTCGCTGATCGACGCCTGGGCGATCTGAAGGCTCTGCCCGAACTCGTTGAGCACTTCGCGCATCTGGTCGGCCCGAGAGCCGTACTCCACCGCGATCCATCCCTCCCTGACGACCTGCCCCTACGACGTCCAGGTCTCGCCTACCGCGTCGTGCAAGAGGACCTCGCCAACATCCGCCGCCACGCCGCCGACGCCACCGAGATCACCGTCCACCTCACCCACGACGGCCAGGTCCTTCAGGTGACCGTGTTCGACAACGGAGAGGGCGGCACAGCGCTGCCTGCCGTGGCCCGTGGCGGCGGCTGATCGCCGAGACGAGGCCGGGTGGTGAGCAGCCGTCGTACATCCTTCGGCGTATGCGGCTTTGGCCGGATGGCGGACGGCCGGGCGGTGAGCTTGGACGAGCCTGGGTGTCCTGCCGGCACCGCGGTGGTGCCGGAGCACGTGAGGGGACAGGACAGATGATCGTCACCCGGGGATTGACCAAGCGGTACGGGCAGGTGGCCGCTGTTGACGATGTGTCGTTCACGGTGGAACCCGGTGTGGTGACCGGGTTCCTGGGGCCGAACGGGGCGGGCAAGTCCACCACGATGAGGCTGATGCTGGGCCTCGACCAGGGCGAAGGCCGCACCACGTTCGACGGCCGCACCTATGCGGAGCTGGAGCGGCCGACACAGACGGTCGGGGTCCTGCTGGACGCGGGGGCCGTGCACCCCGGGCGGACCGCGCGGGGGCATCTGCGGATGATCGCCGCGGGAGCCGGTCTGCCGCGTCGGCGGGTGGACGACGTGCTGGACATGGTCGGCCTGGGGTCGGCCGCGAACCGGCGTGCCGGTGGCTTCTCGCTCGGGATGCGGCAGCGGCTCGGGCTCGCCGCAGCCCTGCTCGGCGACCCGGCGGCGATCATGCTCGACGAGCCTGCGAACGGACTGGATCCCGAGGATATCCGGTGGCTGCGTGACCTGCTGAAGGTCTTCGCCGCGGAGGGCCGGGCGGTGCTGGTCTCCTCGCACCTGCTGAACGAGATGGCGGTGCTGGCCGACTCCCTGATCGTCCTGGGCGGGGGCAGGCTGATCGCCGCCGAGTCGGCCGACGACTTCATCGCCCGTCATTCACGCAGGGAGGTGATCACCCGTACGGACCAGCCCGAGGCGCTGCTGCGAGCACTGTGGGGCGCCGGGTTCGAGGCGACGCAGGGGCAGGACGGCCGGATCACCGTGGCGAACGCCACCACCGACGACGTGGCCGCCGCGGCCAGGAGCGCCGCCGTGCAACTACTGGAACTCACCGCGGTGCGGGCGGACTTGGAAGAGGCGTTCTTCCAGGCCACGGCCGGCGTGACCGACTACCGGGCGCACGCACCGCAGGCCCGGAACTGACCGCCGCGAACTTCGAAGAGAGAATCCTCATGCTCAACGCGCTTCGCTACGAACTGATCCGGCTGCGGACGGTGCGCTCCACCTGGATACTCCTGGCCGCCGCTGCGGCCCTGCAGTTCGCCGTGGCCATTGCGGCGGCCGGCCACAGCGAGCTGACTCCGATCCAGCGCTTCCTCGCCTCGTTCAACACCGGGATGCTGCCCCTGGTTCTGCTGTTCCCGATGGCGATCGCGGTCGGCGCGTTCAGTCACGAGTACCGGTACCGGACCATCACCACCACGATGCTGACCCTGAACTCCCGCCCGGTGGTGATGGCGGCGAAGGCGCTGACCTCGGCCGGGCTCGCCGCCGTCACCGGCGTTCTGCTGGTGCTGGTGACACTGCTGGCCCAGGTGGTGCGGGGCGGCGCGCCGGACGACTGGGCGCGGATCGGGCACGTACTGGTGGCGGTGGTCCTCTACGCGGTGCTGAGCATCCTCGTCGGGCTCGGTGTCGCGGCGCTGACCCGCAACACGACCGCCTCCATGATCGTGATGCTCGTTCTGCCGGTGGTCGTGGAGCAACTGCTCGCGGCGGTGGTGAAGGCGTGGTGGCTGCTGCCCTTCCACTCCGCCGAATCGCTGGTGGATGCCTCTTCCTTCAAGTGGGCGGCGCCGCTGCCGCTGGTGGTGCTGGCCGCGGTGGTCGTCGGCGGCGCGGGCATGACGCTGGCACGGCGGGACGTGTGATGCCGTCCACCGGACAGGCCGGGCGCGCCGCGACCGCCGCGAGCGGCGGCGACGGAACGAGCCGCTCCTGGTGGGGCGGGGACTTGGTCCGGCTGTGGCTCGGGGATCTGGGAGCGGCGGCGGTCGTGGGAGCCCTCGGCGTGGCGATGGCCCACGGCTCCGCGTTCGGGCTGGTGTCCGGTGGACGGACTGTGGCGCCTGTCGCGGTGGCGTGCGTGATCGCCGTACGCCGCCGCTTCCCGCTCACCGCGGTTGTGGCCGCGCTGCTGGGCTGGGTGCTCGTGGGCACGCTGTGCGCGGTGCCCGTGGCCTGTTGGACGGTAGCGAGGCGGTACGGCGCCGGACCCGTCACCTGGGTGACCTCCGCAGTGAGCGGTGTGGTGGTCGCCTCATCGTGGAGCACCTGGCCTTCGGGGCTGGGCCTGCCGGTCATGGCGGGCGTCGCGGTCACCGCTGTCGGGGCCCCGGTCGGGCTCGGGCTGTGGCTGCGGCAGCGCTCACAACTGCTCGCCGGTCTGCGCGAGCGTGCCGAACAGGCCGAGCGCGAGCGGAGTCTGCTGGCTGCCCATGCCGTCGGCGAGGAACGCACCCGCATCGCACGGGAACTCAACGACGTGGTGGCGCACCGGATCAGCCAGATGACGCTGCTCGCGGGCGCGTTGGAGATGACCTGCCGCGACGCTGCCGTGGTCGAGGCCGCGACGGCGATCCGGGCAGCCGGAGCGACGGCACTGAAGGAACTGCGCAACCTCGTGGGCGTGCTGGGACCAGGGGACGAGGAGGTGCCGCTGCACCCGGTACCGAACCTTCACGAAGTGCGCCGGCTGGTCGAAGAGGCGTCCCGCTCGGGCCGCCGGGTGCGCATCAACGTGCCCGACGAAGTGCCCGAGCTGCCTGGTACGACCGAGCGTGCGCTGTACCGGTTGGCCGAGGAGTCCCTGGCGAACGCGGCGGAGCACGCTCCCGGCGCCGAGGTGGACGTCACGCTGGAGGTGTCGGACGAGGAGGTCACCGTCTCGGTGCGCAACGGGCCCGCGGTGGCGCCCTCGGCGGGCGGGGGCGGAACGGGTTTCGGACTGCTGGGGGTGCGCGAGCGGGTGGAGCTGGCCAGTGGCAGGATGACGGCCGGCCCCCGGCCCGGGGGAGGCTTCCTGGTCACCGCGACTCTGCCGAGGTACTCACCATGATCCGAGTCGTACTGCTGGACGACGAACCGCTGGTGCGCGCCGGGCTGCGGATGATCCTGGAGAGCCAGGGGGTCGCCGAGGTCGTGGCGGAGGACGGTGACGGCACCCGCGCGGTCGAGTTGGTGCAGGCGCACCGGCCCGACGTGCTGCTGACCGACATCCGCATGCCCGCCGTGGACGGCCTCGAAGTCACCCGCCGGGTACGCGCGCTGCCCTCCCCGCCCGAGGTTGTGGTGCTGACCACCTTCGACCTGGAGGAGTACGTGTACCGGGCCCTGCAGGCCGGTGCTGCCGGGTTCCTGCTCAAGGACGCGCCTCCGCAGGAGATCGCCCGTGCCGTCGAGGTCGTCGCCAAGGGGGAGGCGGTCCTCGCCCCGGCCGTCACCAGGAGGCTGCTGACCCGGTTCGCCGGCAGTGCGGGCAGCAAAGTCGCCGACGCCAAGAGGCAGTTGTCCCGGCTGACCGGCCGGGAACGTGAGGTGGCCGCCGCCGTGGCCACCGGCGCCGCCAACGCGGAGATCGCCCGCACGCTCCACATGAGCGAGGCCACGGTGAAGGTCCACATCAGCCGCATCATCACCAAGCTCGATCTGGAGAACCGCACCCAGATCGCGATCCTGGTTCACCAGGCGGGCGAAGTCTGACCCGAACGGCACACCGTCCTGCAACCGCCCTGCGTCTCCGGCGACCGGCCGGCGCCCAGCGGTATGACGCTGCCTGACACACGTTTCGTGCCCTCTCCACGGCGCGTCCCCCCCTCCTTCTCCCCGATTCAGCCGGAGACCTTCCGGCATGCCCAATGACACACAAGGGGCCAGTACGTGATCGTCTTTGCTCCTGCAGGCGTCTTCTTCCTGGTGTTCGCCTGCGGTTTCCTGTATGACCGAAGACTCGTGCGCAACGGCGTCTCCCTGTTCTTGGCGCTGGTCTTCCTGGCCGGGGCGCTGCTGATGGTTCTGGGGTCGATGTCCGAGGTGGCGGCCACAATCCTGGTCGTGGCGGTCTTGGTCCTCCTCATCCTGATGCCGTTCGTGCTCGGGGTCTTCCTCATCGCCAACGGAGTGACGATGTTGCGCCGGGAGGGCAGGCGTCTGGCGAACCTGCTGTCACTGGCGGCAGGTGTCGGCATCCTCCTGTTCGTCGGGCTCAAGGCGCTGGCCTACTACACCCGATGGAAGCCGCTGGACATCGCGTTCGATGCGGTGGAGGGCGTGCTCGCCTACGTCTCCCTGCTCTTCACGTGCTTTCTGCTGTACTCGTTCGTCTACGGCAGGATCCCGCACCGGCGCGCCGTCGATTTCATCGTGGTGCTCGGGTCCGGGCTGATCGGAGGCTCACGGGTCCCGCCCCTGCTGGCCAGCCGACTGGACCGGGGACGTGCCGCCTTCGACGCCGAACGGGACCGGGGCCGGGACCCGATGCTGGTGACGTCCGGCGGCCAGGGGCCGGACGAGGAGCTCCCCGAGGCGCGGGCGATGGCCGACTACCTCATTGCGAGCGGCGTGCCCGCCGACCGGATCCTGGTCGAGGACCGGTCCCGCACGACCCAGGAGAACCTGCGTTTCAGCAAGGCGCTGATGCAGGACAGCACACCGGGCTACCGGGCCCTGGTGGTGACCAACAACTTCCACGCCATGCGCGCCGCGCAGATGGCACGCAAGGAGAAGGTCAACGCACAGGTCATCGGCTCACCGACGGCCCGCTACTTCTGGCCGAGCGCGACGATCCGCGAATTCGTGGCCATCTTCCTGTCGCACCGGCTGCTGAATCTCGGCATCTGCGCGCTGCTGTTCGTCATCGGCGTACTGCCCTCCCGGTAATCCCCACACTTCGTGCGCCGACGCCGACCAGGCACTCGGCGCTGAGAGGAAACCGCTCATGAGTGACAGAGTGGCGCCGGCCATCTTGGCCGCTCTGCTGATGTTCGTGGCCTCCTTCGTGCTGTTCGTTCCCTATATCGCCGTGCAGTACCGACGGCGTGGCCAACTGGGCTTCGGCAACTTGACGTTGGCGTTCTCCGGGTCTCTCTACGGCCTGGGGCTGTTCTTCTACGTATTCGCCCCGTTCCCGCCGCTGAGGACCAATTTCTGTGCCGCCATCGGTATCCACCGACCACAGTTGATTCCGTTCAACTTCCTTCACGACATGCGGAAGTTCGCCCCCGGCAGCGGTGTCACGGCAACGCTGCACAACCCGGCGCTGACCCAAGTGCTGCTGAACGTGGCGCTTTTCGTACCCTTGGGCATGTTCGTCCGGCACATGTTCGGGCGCAGCGTGCCGGTCACCGCGGCCATCGGCCTGGGTGTGTCCCTGCTGATCGAGACGACGCAGCTGACCGGTGACTGGTTCATCTATCCCTGTGCGTACCGGCTGTTCGATGTGGACGACCTGATCGCGAACGGCCTGGGAGGCTTGCTCGGCGCGCTGGCCGCCCCGCTGCTCAGTCTCGTGCCCGGCCAGCGGATCGATACCGAGCCGGGAGAGCCGCGCCCGATCACCTGGCGCCGGCGACTGTTGGCGTGCGTGTGCGACCTGATGATCTTCATGTTCGCTGAGATGTTGGTCAACGCGGTCTGCGCGATGCTGGTGTGGATGTGGCACGGTGGTTTGTCCGCCAGTGACACTCCTCCGTACTGGGACTTCCTCGACCATGGAACCGTCCAGTTCGTCGGGTTCTGGCTGCCGTGGCTCGTGATCGCGGTCGGAGTTCCCCTGGCAGGCAGCGGAGCCAGTCTCGGGCAGCGCATCGTCCGATTGCAGGCGGTCACTGCCGACGGCAGCCGACCCGACGTGAAGGCGAGACTGGTGCGCAGCCTGACGGGTATCGGCGGCTACCTGTTCCTGAGCGAGTTCGATCAGTTGTCCTTCGTGGTCAGCGTCCTGACCGTGGTCTCGCTCATCGCGCTGTTCAAGACGTCGCAGCACCGCGGCTTGTCCTACGTCTGCGCGCGAGTGACGATGACGGATTCCCGCATGCCGAGCGGGCAAGCGGCAACGACCGAGCTTGTCCACTGACTCGGCCCCGACGGAGCGAACGTCCTCTACCGGCGCCAGGCCCCCGCGGCCTGGCGCCTCGTCGTTGACCGGCCGGGAAGCCATCCGCTCGAGCAGCCGAGTGGTGTCCTGCCCGGATTTCCCCCTGATCACGGCCGTACATCCTTCGATGTATACGACTCTCGCCGTACGGCGGACGGCTGATCACCGCCCTTCGACGAGTCTGGACGCCATGCCGGTACCGCAGCGGTGCCGGCCCAGGCGATGGGACAGACGGGATGCGCCGCGGCCCCGGCCCTCATGCCGAGGCCCGATGGCCCTTCTTGTGTATCCCTGCCTTGACCAGTTGGAGGATGAATCTTGCTACGCAGAACCGCGACCTGGCTGGCCGCGCTCGGCATCGCGGCGGGGACCGTGACCCCCGCGTTCGCCATCGCGGGGGGACACGAGGTACGCGCCCCGTCGGCTGCTCCCTGGATGGTCACCATCTCCACCAAGGGCGAGGGGTCCCCTGCCGAGCGGGAGCAGTGCGGAGGTGTGATGATCTCGCCGACCAGGGCCGCCACCGCCGGGCACTGCCTTGACCACGCGGACCCGAGCGACCTGGAGATACGCGTCGGCGGCGGTTCCCTGTCGCATCCCGGACGGCTCGTCCACATGCGAGGCTTCGCTGTCCACCCCCGTTACCGGCTCGTCCCCTCACCCAGCGACCCGAACAGCTTCGAGAAGTCGGGCGCCGCCGACGACGTGGCCATCATCGTGCTCACCAAGCCGGTCCCGGGAGTGCACCCGGTCCCGATCGAGCGGAAGGCCCCCGCGGTGGGCAGCAGCGTGCGCGTCTACGGTCACGGATGGACGAAGCCGCCCACCGAGAAGAACCCCCACCCCGTCGGAGACGCCCTCCGCAGCGCCGACATGAAAGTCATCAGCGACCGCACTTGCAACACCCGGCTGGCGGGCGTGGTGGAGGGCAAGTCCGTGCTGTGCGCGCAGACTCCCCGCGCGACCCTCTGCCCGGGGGACAGCGGCGGTCCGCTGCTGAAGTACGGGCGACGGGGTCCCGAACTCGTCGGGATCGTCAGCTTCGGCGGCGAGGTGGCTGACAAGGAGTGCGGCCAGAGCTATCCCGGCGCCTTCGCCGACGCGGCGAAGCTGCGGGCGTGGCTCACCCACGCCCGGCCCGCGCTGGCGCCCATGCCCGCCGGAAAGCTCGCCATGACGGGCCGGCACCAGGCGGGCTCCAAGCTGACCTGCCATCTGCCGCGCTGGAAGGGCAAGGCTCCCGACTCGATCAGCTACACGTGGTACCGGAAGGTGGAGGGGGACGACGGCTTCACCTTCTTGGAACCCATCGACGGCGCCAACGGCCGCAAGCTGACCCTGACCAAGGATCTCGCGCGCACCGACATCCAGTGCCAGGTCGACGCGAGCTCCGCGGGCGGTACGGTCGAACTCCTGTCGGACTCCTCGGGCCCGGCCTGATCTTCGCGGACATCCCGGCGTCGTGACCCGACCCCGGTCGTCGGCTGTCGGCCGGGGTCGGGCACAATGCCCGCCATCCGGCCGACGGCCGGGTCCGGGGCCGGCCGCCACCGCTCCGGCGGAATCGCCCTCCGTACACAGAGGTGACGTGTGATGCCGCAGCTCTTCGCCGATGACCTCGCCGCCCGCCCCATCCGCGGGCGCGGCCTCCTGAGAACCGCGGTTGTCGCCTTGCTGGTGCTGGTGGCCGTTTGGGAACAGAAGATCGCCTGGCACATGTACGTCAGCCTCTGGTGGGATCTGCTCGTGCTGCCCGTTGGCCTGGTCGCTCTCGGGTGGCCGGTCGCCAAGCGGCCGGCCTGGTTCACCGCCGAGCTGCGCACCACGGTGCCCGCCTGCGTGGCCCTGATCATGCAGGCCCTGTTCTCGACCGGTGTCCTCCCCAGAGAGCAGGACCCGTCCGTGGCGGTGCTCGCCGCCCTGCTCGGTCTGCAACTGATCGCGGTCCGCGACTGCCGCCCCCGGTGGGTGGTCGCGTGCTCCCTCCTCGTCACCGCCGCGCTCCTCACCCAGACCGGCTTCGCGGGTGTCTTCCTGTGCGCCGGCCCGGCCGCACTCGGTGGCTATCTGCGTGCCCTGGGCGGTCGCCGCCGCGCGGCCATCGCCGCGACCCAGCGTGCCGAGCGCCTGGCGATGGCGGCGGACCTGCACGACTTCGTGGCCCACCACGTCACCGGCATCCTGATGCAGGCCCGCATGGCACAGATGATCCGCACCACCGACCCCGAGCAGCACGACAACCTCCTGGAGGGAGTCGTACACGGCGCCACGGAAGCACTCGCCTCCATGCGCCGCACCGTCGGCTTCCTGCGCGACAGCCTCGAGGAGACGACCGCGGGCAAGGCCGCCGCCGAGCGCCGCGTGGGCACGCTGGGATCCCTGCCCGAACTCGTCGAGGGCTTCGGAGGCCAGGTCGGCCCGAAAGCCGTTCTCCACCGCGACGCGTCCGTCCCCGACGACCTGCCCCATGACATCCAGATCGCCGTCTACCGCGTCGTGCAAGAGGCCCTCACCAACATCCGCCGCCATGCCGCCGACGCCACCGACATCGCCGTCCACCTCACCCACGACGGGCAGGCCCTTGAGGTGACCGTGCTCGACAACGGAAAGGGCGGCACAGCGCTGCCTGCGGCGGCCCGCGGCGGCGGCTTCGGCCTGGTCGGCCTCACCGAACGCGTCACCGCGCTCGGCGGCGAACTGCGCACCGGGCCACGCCCCGACCGCGGCTGGCAGGTCACCGCCGCCCTCCCGGCCACCGCTGGCAGCCCGGCGCCTGACGTCGTCGCCAACAGTGTCGGCACTGCTCACGGTTGATCCCCCCATGCGAACACGGCCTCATGTAGTTGCGTGGCTCAGCGGGCGCCACGACGGCGCGCAACCTGTGGTAGGCGGGCAGTTGCTCGGACGAGACGCCGGGTGAGCCCGCCCAGTCGGTGGCGAAGCCACCGGGAGCGACGGGAGTGGCGCTGGCAGGTCCGCCCACCGCGTGGTTTCTCCTGACCGCCACGGCGCGCTCCCAGTAGCCGGTCGGTGACCCGTAAAATTCCCGACGAACCTCCGTAGCATCATGTCCGCAGCCGAGAACATGATGCTGCTGCGGACAGACCTTGCCGCGCTCGATGTCAGGGCCCACGGCGCACCCTGCGCCGGGATTGGCGCCTCGAGCGCCGTACGGCATGGCGTGGCGTCCGGCGAGCGGGCACTGGTCAACAGGCCCGGTGGTCCTCAGTATCCGCATGTCTTGATGTCGGTCCTCATGTGCTCCAAGGGCGCCGAGGCGTTGTCGAACCGGTACGCGAACGCGAATCCGGCTACGTGCCGCTGCGGGGTCTGCAACGGGCGTGGGATCGACCGCTTCTTCAGGACCGCTAGCGAGACTCGCATCGAAGCCGAGGACCACAACGTCCTTACCTGGAGCACAGCTCGCCCCTAGTGGCGGCAACTGCGGTGTCGCCACCAGCTCGTAGGGCTGATAGTGCGAGCGTGCTGCGCCAGAGCCCGCTCATTTCCCGCGGCGCGAGTCAGACACGATTGGAGCCCAGTATCCAGCGTGTATCTCCCGTCTCCTCAGCAACGCTCCACGAGGCGAGGACTCATGCGGCCGCCAATTGATCGAGAAGCAAGGGGAGCGCTGCAACGCGTCAGCCGCATTGCGCGCCAGGTGCTCCGGTGATGCCGTCCCTCGATTCTCTCCAGTGATGGTGTGTGCCATCAGGGAGGAAGCGGCGAGCCGGGGGAAGCGGCGCAGATCCTTCCCGAGGCCCTACACCCAGTGGCACAGGAGGGCGGAACCCCGTCCAACCACGGGTGCCGGGCCCCCGTCACCTGGGTGCAGCACACCGCATCCGGAACCTGGCGTCACCTCCTCAACCCGGCGCAGGCCAAGGACGGTTACCGATCGGTCGACTGGCGGGCCTCCGCCACCACGCTCGCCGACCTCGCGGCGAGGTTCGCCGAGACGGCTGCCCGTGCCCTTCCTTTCTGGGAGGCCGAAGACCGTTACTCGGCCACCAATGCGGACG
This sequence comes from Streptomyces sp. a15, assembly GCF_059026085.1. Taxonomy (NCBI): domain Bacteria; kingdom Bacillati; phylum Actinomycetota; class Actinomycetes; order Kitasatosporales; family Streptomycetaceae; genus Streptomyces; species Streptomyces sp. A15. The sequence goes on from NZ_JBWLKM010000023.1 coordinate 81,910, forward strand.
AGGTGGCCTGGGTACGTGACATGTTGCTCCACCTTCCGACGGTCACCGAGGACGTCAAGGCCGGGGTCCGCCCGATCGTCCGGCATGCGCGCAAACGACTGAACCCTCGCCATCCCGGCCTTCAGCCGCGTTACGACCAGCGCCGCGAGATCGAGGAGATCCTCGACATCATCGAGCGTGTCCTTGCCGACCCGCCGTCGTCTGTCGGCACGGATCGCCGCCGAAGCGCACTCGGCGCCCCGGGCGAGGTGACCGTGCGCGAACTGGCCGGCGTCCAGGCACAGGCGCTGACTGAGTACCTGGACCGGCACCCCGGTGACGACTCCCTCGTCGAGAAGGCACTCCTCGCCTGTGCCGCGAGCGGGCATCGGTCCGACGACGACTTCGAGGACGTACTGCGTCGGCATGGTTCCCCGGACACGGTGCTTCTCCGTCTCACCGAGGGCCTGCGCGGGGATCTCGGTGGCGGGCCGTCGTGGCGCGAGGCCTGGACCCGCCTGGTCCTGGCCAGACCGGACATCAGGCCGGAACTGGTACGTGCCCTCCCGGCTTGGTCAGCGCTGCGCGCCCGGGGAGGCCGTCACGGACGCGCACATCCGTCAGTGGTCTCCGCGGTACGTGATGCCCTGGGCGCCGATCAGGACACGTGGGACCGTTTCGCGAACTGCCCAGCCACCTACTCCGGGCCGACAGCCTGGCTGCACCTCGGCGATCTGCTGGACGCTGCTGCCACGGGAGGGCCTTGGCCGAAGCCACCGGGCAGCCGATGAGTGGCAGCCGAGCGTGGGGGACGCGTTTCCTGGCGGCAGGCTAGGTGTTCTGTTCACAGAGGTTGGTGACGATATAACTCTGATTGGCCTCCCGTTGACCTCCGCGGAGTCGGGTGGCGAGGAGGTTCAGGGCGTGGGCGCAGTTGGTGGGCTGTTGCGAAGCTCGGCCGCGGCTCGGGCCAGTGCGGCGAGGGCCGATGAGTGGTGGCCAGCTGGCCATGCGAGCACGGTTGCGATGTCCGGGGCGTCGACGACGGGCACCGCGACATGGTCGGGCCACTGCCAGGCGCGGCTGGAGGCAGGGATGACGAGCAGGGTCTTGCCGAGCGCGACGAGCTGAGCGAGTTGTGACTGGGTGTGCACCTCTGGCCCGGGGCCGTCGGGGTAGGAGCCGTCGAGCCGGGGCCATCGGGCGATGGGAAGGTCAGGCACGTTGCCGACGTCCGCGAGGGTGAGCTGGGGACGTGCGGCGAGCGGGTGTCCCGACGGGAGGAGGGCGACTTGGCCTTCGGTGCAGAGGTCTTCGGTATCGAACCCGGCCAGGTCATCGACCGGCCGGTGCATGAGGGCCACATCCGCGCGCCCGCTGCGCAGGTACCGTGCCTGCTCACCGACCTCGCAAAGGACGACTTCGACCGGTGCCGTATCGGTGTCGGCTGCCCACGAGGCGAGGAGCCGTTGCAGCAGCTCGTGTGATGCGCCGGATTTTGTCACCAGTACCAGCGGCCGCTGGAGATCCGCTGCCCGCCGGGTCCGGCGCGCGGCAGCCGCGACCGCATCGAGGGACACCCGGGCTTCGCGCAGCAACACCTCGCCGGCGCCGGTGAGGGCCACCCCCCGTCGATCCCGGTCCAGAAGCTGGACACCGAGCCGACGTTCCATCTGCTGGATGGCGCGCGACAGCGGTGGCTGCGCTATCCCGAGCCGCTGGGCCGCGCGCCCGAAGTGCAGCTCCTCGGCGACCGCAACGAAGTACCGCAGCTCACGGGTCTCCAGGTCGTCCATGCGCATAGCCTATCCACCTCGTGATACCTGCCGGGTATCACAGCGTACTTGATCGATATTGGACGAAACGGACGCCCCGCGCTGAGCATGGTCAGCGTGAACAACACCAAGACAGCGCTGGTCACCGGCGCGAACAAGGGAATCGGCTTCGCCATCGCTCAGGGCCTCGGAACCCTTGGCTTCACCGTCGCCGTGGGGGCGCGTGACGACGCCCGACGAGAGGAGGCCGTGGAGCGGTTGCGTGCCACAGGAATAGATGCGTTCGGAGTCGCGCTCGATGTCACCTCCGACGACAGTGTCGCCGCAGCGGCCGCGAGCATCGAGAAGGAAGCCGGGCGACTCGACCTCCTCGTCAACAATGCAGGAATCTCCGGCCGGTTCGAGGACGGGGCGCAGGATCCCACGACCCTCGACCTCGATGTCCTGCGCACAGTCCTGGAGACGAACGTGTTCGGGGTTGTACGGGTAACGAACGCGATGCTCCCGCTGCTCAGCCGTGCCGCCTCGCCCCGGATCGTCAACATGTCCAGCAACATGGGCTCGCTGACGCTGCAGACCGGCCCGGTCATGGCCGCCTACGCACCCTCCAAGTCGATGCTCAACAGCGTCACAGCACAGTACGCCCGCCGATTCGCTGACACGAACATCATCGTGAACGTGGCATGCCCCGGGTACGTCGCAACCGACTTCACCGGATTCGCCGGGGAACGAACACCCGAGCAGGGCGCCGCGATCGCCCTTCGCCTCGCCACCCTGCCCGACGACGGCCCCCGAGGCGGCTTCTTCGACGACGAGGGAGCCGTCGCCTGGTAACTCTGCGCGCGCGAGAGCGCCGAGGTGGCAGTGGGCGCGCCACGCACCCGCCAGGAACTGGGGTGGACCCCACACCACACGGACATGCTCAGCATGATCGGCGAGCCCCGTCTGAGAGAGCTGGCGACCCGCGAATAGCGCACGCGTTCCGCGCGAGCCCACCCACGTCTTCACAACCCGCCAGCGAACCTCACCACTTGCCGGCGCCCATCCAACGGCCGGGTGCACGAGACATCACTCGTGCACCCGGCCATCGTCATCTTCTGAGCCAGAAAGACCCGCATGGTCCACCGCAACGCACCCCTGACCGAGACCGGCCGCCTGCGCCTGGCGCAGTGCGTCGTCGACGACCAATGGCCACTCCGCCGCGCGGCGGAACGCTTCCAAGTCTCACCCACCACAGCGAAACGGTGGGCCGACCGCTACCGCGAGCAGGGACCCGCCGGGATGACGGATCGCTCCAGCCGCCCGCACCTCAGCCCGCGTCAAACGCCGACCCGCACCGAGCGGCGCATCATCAAAGTCCGCGTCCTGCACCGCTGGGGACCAGCCCGCATCGCCTACCTGCTCGGCCTCAATCCCTCCACCGTGCACCGAGTACTTACCCGATACCGGATCGTCCGGCTGTCGCACCTGGACCGCGCGACGGGCCGTGTCATCCGACGCTACGAGCACGCCGCACCAGGCGACTTGATACATGTCGACATCAAGAAGCTCGGCAACATCCCCAACGGCGGCGGCCATCAAGTGCTGGGCCGCCAAGCCGGTCGCAAGAACCGGATCGGCGGGGGCTACAGCTACCTCCACAACGCCGTCGACGACCATTCCCGCCTGGCCTACAGCGAGATCCTCGCCGACGAGAAGAAGGAGACCGCCTCCGCGTTCTGGACCCGGGCGCAGAACTTCTTCGGCCAGGCCGGAATCACCGTCCAGCGCGTCCTGACCGACAACGGCTCCTGCTACCGCTCACGCACCTGGGCCAACACACTGGCCGACGCAGGGATCACCCACAAACGCACCCGCCCCTACCGCCCACAGACCAACGGGAAAGTCGAACGCTTCAACCGCACCCTCCTCGACGAATGGGCCTACGCCAAGCCCTACCTCAGCGAGCAGGAACGCCGCGACGCGTACCCCGGCTGGCTCCATACCTACAACCATCACCGGAGACACACCGCCCTGAAGGGGCTGCCACCCGCTAGCCGCGTCCCTAACCTCTCGGGTCAGTACAGCTAGGACACATCCTGGCCTGCAGCGATCAACCGAGCGTTTCCGAATCGAGGGCTGTGCGTTCCGGAGCGATCTCCTGGCCACCCGCTGACCTGCGGCGACGGAGTTTTCTACAAGCCCCACGAAGGCGACGGCGTAAGTGTAGCGGGTGGGGCTGGTCCTTCAGTGGTGGGCGGGGGGAAGGGGTGGGGGTCGAGGCGGTGGGGTGGGCTTGACCTCAAGTTAAGTCGAGGTTCTACGTTCTGGTTCATGCCTCAGACTGCGCCGAACATCACGGCTGACACCGACCCGTCCCCCCTCAAGATCGGCATCCTCATCGGCAGCGCCCGCGCCGGCCGCTTCGCCGACAAGGTCGCTCCCTGGTTCATCGACGAGGTGCGGAAGCGGGACGACATGGAAGTTCATGTGATCGATCTGGCCGAGCCGGCCCTCGTCGACGAGCTCAGGCTCTCCTTCGAGCGGGGCGGCGGTGGCGGGGACGGGGTCCCGGGGCTTGCGCGGCGGATCGGGGAGGTCGACGGGGTCGTCGTGATCACGCCGGAGTACAACCATGGTTACCCGGCCTCCCTCAAGCTGGCCATCGACTACGTGTACGGCGAGTGGCGGGCCAAGCCGGTCGGGTTCGTGTCGTACGGCGGGATGGCCGGCGGGCAGCGGGCCGTGGAGCAGTTGCGGCAGGTCTTCGCCGAGCTGCATGCCGTCACGGTGCGCGACACCGTCAGTTTTCACATGGCCTGGGAGCGGTTCGACGAGCGCGGTCGGCCGTACGACGAGGAGGGCACCGCCAAGGCCGCTGCCGTGCTGTTGGACCAGCTCGCCTGGTGGGGGCTGACCCTTCGGGAGGGGCGGGCCGTCCGGCCGTACGACGGCTGAGGCACCGAAGAGCGGCGAGCCGTCGTCACGACAGCGCCACCCGCGTGAACTGCCCCGCCACCCTCAGATCCCCCTCGATCCGGTCCGCCGTCGCCCTCAGCTCCGGCAGGATCTCCCGCACGATCTCCTCAACCGTCCGACGCGCGGCGTGCAGCGCCACGTTCGTCGCCGCGACCGCCCGGCCCGTGCGGTCGCGGATCGGGACCGCGATGGAGCGCAGGCCCTTCTCCAGCTCCTCGTCGACCAGGGCGTAGCCCGATTCCCGCACGTCCTCCAGCAACACCCGGCCCAGTGCCGTCGCCGCCGCCGGCAGCCGCGTGCCGATCGTGATGTCGGCGCTCAGCACGCGGCTCGCGTTCGCGCGGGCCGTGTACTGGATCTCCTCGCCGGATGCGGTCAGGACCGCCAGTGACGCGGACTCGTGGACCCGGGCCGACAGGTCCGCGAGGTGTGGGGTCGCGATGCGGGAGAGGGACGTACGGGACAGGGGCGGGAAGCCCAGGGACAGTACGCGGGGCGTCAGCCTGAACGTCCGCTGCGTGCTGCCCGGCGTCACCAGGCCCAGGTGCTCGTACGTGATCAGCGCCCGCCGGGCCGTCGCCCGGGCCAGCCCCGTCGCCTTCGCCACGTCCGTGAGCGTCAGCTCGGCCCGGCCCTCGCCGAAGGCGGTCAGGACGGTGAGGCCGCGGGCGAGGGACTCGACGAACTCCCTGCCGAGTTCGTGCTTCGACGCTCCCGTCCAGGCCGCCAGGCCGGACGGGATCACCGTCGTCTCCACCGTCGTCCGGCTCAGCTCCCTCTCCAACTCCCCTTCCATCTCCGCCACCGCCGCCCGCAGCCGCGGCAGCAGCGTCTCGCGCAGGTCCGCCGCCGAGTGCCGGCTCGTGTGGCTCACCACGCTCGCCACGCAGGCGATCCGACCGGTACGGGGATGCCGTACGGGGACGGACACCGCCACCAGCCCCGGCTCGATCAACTGGTCGTCCAGCGCCCAGCCGTTCTCGCGCGCCAGCGCCACCCCCCGTACGAACTCCTCATCCGTACCCGCCCGTTCACGCGCCGGTACGGCCGGAAAGCCCCGGTCCTCCGGGTCCGCCGCCCGGCGTGCGTGCCAGCCCTGCCAGTCGGCCTCCGTCCATTCCGTCGCGAACAGCGGGCCGGGCGCGGTGCGTTCGGCCGGCAGCAGGTCGCCGATGCGGAAGCTGAGGGACATGGCGCGGCGGCGGGTGGCCTGGTGGATGAAGCGGATGCCGTCGCGGTCGCCGACGGCCAGGGACACCGACTCGTCCAGCTCGTCGGCGAGGGTGTCCGCGCGGGCGTCGAGCAGCGCCGGCAGACGCAGGGCGGCCAGATAGGCGTTGCCGAGTTCCATCAGGCGGGGGGTCAGGATCACGTCCCGGCCGTCGAGACGGACGTATCCCATGCGGGCGAGGGTGGAGGCGATCCGGTCGACCGTGGAACGGGCGAGGCCGGTGGCCCGTTCCAGCCCGCTCGCGCTCATCGTCCCGTCCGCCTCGGTGAGCCGCCGCAGCACACCGACCCCCCGGATCAGCGGGGCGACCGCCTCGGCGGGCACGGCGGGGGAGTCGGCCGACGGTACGGCGTCCCAGGACGTCCAGGACGTCACGGTCGTCTCAGCGGGCATCGGGTCTCCGGTACGGCGGTCGGGTCGGGCCAACCGTAATCCGGTACGGCGGTCAGGACGGCCAACCGTAATCCCGTACGGCGGTCAGGACGGCCAACCGTAATCCCGTACGGCGGTCAGGGCAGCCCCACCGTAATCCGGAGTCCGCATCCGGAGTCCGCAGAGGCATCGCCTACCCACGACTCACCCGCACCCGGTGTTCCTCCGAAAGCTCCGCCCCCGCCACCGCGATCCGCACCCCCCGCCGCACATCCCGGAACTCCTCCCCGGGGACGAACGGCGCGTCCGACAGCTCCGCGTGGACGTTCGGGCTGCGCGTGCAGCCGCCGCTGTCGCGGTGGGAGTCGTAGACCGTGACCGGGCCCCGGCCGGTGTCGACGTCCGCGTCGACCTTGTAGATCAGGATGCCGGGACGGCAGACCGTCTCGTCGTTGCCCTCGCGGGTGCGCAGTTCGACGGCGTAGCCGGTGCGGCGGTCGAGGGGGACGAAGACGAGTTTCGCGCCGCCGGAGCGGGCCAGCGGGGTGAGCGTGTACTCCGTCGTCCCGGGTGTCGAGGCGCAGTTCACCTGGGTCGCGTCGAGCCAGCCCAGTTTCCACTTGTGCCAGCCGAGGAGGTCGTTGTTGGTGCCCCAGTCCTCGCTCATGATGTCCCAGTGGCCGACCGCGCCCCCGCCCTCCTGGGTGTAGAGGTCGGGCAGGCCGAAGACATGGCCGTTCTCGTGGGGGAGGACGCGGTAGCCGGTGCGGTCGTAGGAGCCGGAGCCGTCGTCCTGGCGGGAGTAGACGAACGAGGCGTTGGCGACGGGGACGCCGTCCGCGACCGGGGCCTCCACGTTGCCCGCGAAGGTCACCGACAGGACGGTGTCCAGGGCGGAGGGGCCGGCGTTCGGGGTCACCAGGACGTTGAGGAAGTCGTACGTCCGGAAGTCCACCTGGGGATCGGCCGCGGCCACGATGTCCTGGACCAGCTGCCGGTAGCCGGGGTCGAAGGGGGCGCCGCGGTCTATGTCGTACGCCCGGAAGGGCTTGGGCATGCGCAGCCAGTCGGGGAGGGGGGTTTCCGGGCGGTAGTCGAGGCGGCCGTAGGAGCTGGTGCGGAACCATTCCCGGGTCTGCGGGAAGAACTCGTGGAAGCGGTCGAGGGCGCTGCCCGCACCGGGGGCGTCGGAGAAGTCGACCATCAGGGTGAGGGCGCGGACGGTGCCGGTGGAGCGGGAGTAGCCGCCGGGGGTGGGGACGCCCTCGGACATCTGGACCGTGGGGCCGCCGCTGATCATGCAGGGGCCGTGCGCGGAGGTGCGGGCCAGGGCGATCGGCCCGGCGCCGGCCGTCGTGGTGCCCGGCGTGAGGTGTCCCGTGCCGGCCGACGTGCTGACGGCGAGGGTCAGCGCGGTCACGGACGCGAGGGCGGCCACGCGGCGCGGGCGTATCCGACGGCTCGGCTGCATGCATGGCCCCTTCGGTCCGCGGCAGCCGGTGCTCTGGAGTCCGAAGCTGCGCCCTTTCGATCACCCTGTGGCGAGGGATTCGGGGGCGCGCGCTGGAGGAGCCCGAACGTGGGTTTCTCGCCCGGGGGTTACGTGACTCAGGTCACACGGAATGTTCCGGTGAGCGGGAAATAACCGGGGACCACTTCCCCGTTTAGCCATGTGTCCGAGCGAAACGGGGAGCACTTCCCCGGATCGCACACCAACAGCCTCTGGAGTACGCCGTGGAGACCGCCACCCCCGTGCGCCGCAAGGCGCCCCGGCCGCGCGCCGACGCCCTGCGCAACAGGGAGCGGATCGTCACCGCCGCCCGGGTGATGTTCACCGAGTTCGGCCCCGACGTGCCGCTCGACGAGATCGCCCGCCGGGCCGGCGTCGGCAACGCCACGGTGTACCGCAACTTCCCGGACCGTGACGCCCTCGTCCGCGAGGTCGTCTGCTCGATCATGGACCGCACGGCGGAGGCGGCCGAGCAGGCGCTCGCCGAGACCGGCGACGCCTTCGGAGCGCTGGAGCGCTTCGTGCACGTCGCCGCCGACGAGCGGATCAGCGCGCTGTGCCCGATGGTCGCCACCACCTTCGACCGGTACCACCCGGACCTGGAGGCGGCGCGCGAGCGGCTCGAGGGCATCATCGACGCGCTCATGGACCGCGCCAAGGTGGCCGGGCAGCTCCGCACCGACGTGGGTGTCGGCGACGTGATGGTCGTCGTGGCCCAGCTCAGCCGGCCTCCGGCCGGGACCGGATGCGAAAGCGCCGACCGCTTCGTACACCGACACCTGCAGCTGCTCCTGGACGGACTGCGGGCACCCGCCCGCTCCACCCTGCCGGGATCGGCCGTGACCATGGAGGACCTGCGGCAGTCCTGACCGATTAGTTCAGCACTCCCCACGAGTCATCGCACAAGCAAGCAATTACAGGGACTCAGTCGCCCCACCGGCTCGGTCATCACACCGAACTTCGGCCGTCACCGTCGACGAGCCGCTCTCCTTGGACGCCTTTTCCCGTCAATACGTCTCTTTCCACTTCCACCACTACGTCCCGAATTTCCGTCACGAAGTCCCGGAGTGGGTACTCCCATGTCTGAAACAGCACACGCAAACCGCTGGAAAGCGCTGACGTTCATCGCGCTCGCTCAGCTGATGGTCGTCCTCGACGCGACCATCGTGAACATCGCCCTGCCGTCCGCACAGCAGGACCTGGGCATCTCCGACGGCAACCGGCAGTGGGTCATCACGGCCTACGCCCTCGCCTTCGGCGGTCTGCTGCTCTTCGGCGGCCGCATCGCCGACCTGTGGGGCCGCAAGCGCACCTTCGTCGCCGGTCTGGTCGGCTTCGCCGCCGCCTCCGCGCTCGGCGGGGCGGCCACCAACGAGGCGATGATGCTCGGCGCCCGCGCCCTGCAGGGTGCGTTCGGCGCGCTGCTCGCGCCCGCCGCGCTCTCGCTGCTCGCCGTGATGTTCACGGAGCCCAAGGAGCGCGCCAAGGCGTTCGGCATCTACGGCGCGATCGCCGGTGGCGGCGGCGCCGTGGGCTTCATCCTCGGCGGCCTGCTCACCGAGTACCTCGACTGGCGCTGGACGTTCTTCGTGAACATCCCGTTCGCGGTCGTCGCGGCCGCGGGCGCGTACTTCGTCATCCGTGAGCCGGCCGGCGGCCGCAACCGTTCGCCGCTCGACATCCCGGGCGTCGTCCTGTCCATCCTCGGTCTGGTCACGCTGGTCTACGCCTTCACCCGCGCCGAGTCCGACGGCTGGGGCGACTCCACGACGGTCGGCCTGTTCGTCGCGTCGGTCGTGCTGCTCGCCGCGTTCGTCCTCGTCGAGTCCAAGGTCAAGGCCCCGCTGCTGCCGCTGCGCGTCATCACCGAGCGCAACCGCGGAGGCGTCTACCTCTCCCTCGGTCTCGCGATCATCGCGATGTTCGGCCTGTTCCTCTTCCTGACCTACTACCTGCAGCTCGTGCTGGGTTACTCGCCGGTCAAGACCGGCCTCGCCTTCCTGCCGATGATCGGCGGCATGATGGTGGGCTCCACGCAGATCGGCACCCGCCTGATGACCCGGGTCCCGCCGCGCCTGCTGATGGCTCCGGGCTTCCTGGTCGCCGCGGTCGGCATGCTGTTCCTCACCCAGCTGGAGCTCGGCACCTCGTACGCCGGCGTCATCCTGCCGGGAATGGTGCTGCTCGGCCTCGGCATGGGTACGGCGTTCATGCCCGCCATGTCCCTGTCCACGCACGGTGTCGAGCCGCGTGACTCCGGTGTCGCCTCCGCGATGGTCAACACCTCGCAGCAGGTGGGCGGCGCGATCGGTACGGCCCTGCTGAACACGATCGCCGCCTCGGCGACGACCGCGTACATCAAGGACCACATCGGCGGCGCCGGTTCCCAGGCCCAGCAGCAGCTGGTCCAGCTGGAGGGCCAGGTGCACGGGTACACCAACGCGATCTGGTTCGCCGTCGGCATCCTGGTCCTGGCCGCGGTGGTCGCCGCGACCTTCATCAACACCGGCAAGCCGGGCTCCACCACGGTGACCGGCTCCGGCGAAGGCGCCGAGGACGAGCTGCCGATCCCGGTGATCGCGCACTGACGGCGGCCGTCCGGTCGTACCCCTTCGGGCCATCTGTACGTACGGGGAGGGGACGCCCCGTACGTACGTCCCACCGGACCTGCCCTGGCTGCCCTCAGCGGAGCCAGGGCAGGTCCGCACCCGCTTCGTTCGGCTGAAGTCCCTCGGCGACGATCTCCATGATCTCGCCGAGGGACTTCTGCTGTTCGGGGGTGAGCCGGTCGAAGACCGCGTTGCGTACGGCCGCGACATGGCCCGGCGCGGCCTGCTCCAGCATCTCCCGGCCCTGGTCCGTCAGCACTGCGAACTGGCCGCGCTTGTCGGAGGGGCAGTCCTCGCGGCGGACCCAGCCGTTCTTCTCCAGGCGGGCCACGGCGTGCGAGAGGCGGGAGCGGGTGATCTTCGCGTGCATGGCCAGCTCGGTCATGCGCAGCCGCCGGTGCGGGGACTCGGCGAGCTTGACGAGGAGGCCGTAGTAGGTGTGCGGCATCCCCGCGTCGCGCTGGAGCTGGCGGTCCATGTGGTCTTCGAGGAGCGTGGTGGCGTGGACGTAGGCGCGCCAGACGCGCTGCTCCTCTTCGGTGAGCCAACGTGGCTCTTCAGCGGGTGCGGATGCCGTGTTCATGTACTCCACTGTACGAGGGCTCTTCTTGAATCTTAAACAAGTAGGACGTAGAGTCGTGATGTAGAAAGCTTAAAAGTTGAAGCAAGTGGAGCTTCACACTTGAAGCAGTGACCCAGGCACGACCCACGGAGGAGCCGCCCGCCATGTCCGCCGCCACCCAGGAGCGCATGCCCGCCCTCTACCTCAGCCACGGGGCCCCGCCCCTGGCCGACGACCCGATCTGGCCCGGCGAACTCGCCGCCTGGTCGGCGGGCCTGCCGCGCCCCAAGGCGATCCTCATGGTCTCCGCCCACTGGGAGGAGGCCCCGCTCGCCCTCGGCGCCGTCCGGCCCGTCCCCCTCGTCTACGACTTCTGGGGCTTCCCCGAGCACTACTACCAGGTGACGTACGACGCTCCCGGCGCCCCCGAACTCGCCGAATCCGTACGGAAGTTGCTGCGCGCGCCCGGCATCCCCGTCCAGGACATCCCGGACCGCGGCCTCGACCACGGCGCCTACGTCCCGCTGGTCGAGATGTTCCCCGAGGCCGACATCCCGGTGCTCCAGATCTCCATGCCGACCCTCGACCCGGTCCGCCTCATGGAGATCGGCCGCAAGCTCGCGCCGCTGCGCGACGAGGGCGTGCTGATCGTCGGCTCCGGCTTCTTCACCCACAACCTGGCCGCCCTGCGGCACACCGGCCCGGGCGTGCCGACCTGGTCCTCCGAGTTCGACGACTGGGGCCGCCGCGCCCTGGAGACCCGCGACTGGGACGCCCTGCTCGACTTCCTGCACAAGGCCCCGGCCGGCCGGTACGCCCACCCGCGCACCGAGCACTTCGCGCCGCTGTTCGTGACCATGGGCGCGGCGGACGTGGCCGGTGAGATGGACACGCAGAAGTCGGTGATCGACGGGTTCTGGATGGGGATGGCGAAGCGGTCGGTGCAGTTCGGCTGACCTGAAGGGCGTTTCGGCTCGAGGCCGCTACAGCTCCTTCTCGAGGCCGCTACAGCTCCTTCTCGTACCAGGCCACGTCCCAGTAGCGGCCGAACTTCCGGCCCACCTCCTGGTACGTGCCGACGTGCCGGAACCGGAAACGCTCGTGCAGCCGCCTCGACGCCTCGTTGGGCTGGGCGATGCCCGCGTAGGCGCGGTGCACGTCCTCGCCGGACAGGGCCTCGAAGAGCGCCTTGTAGAGGAGCGTGCCGATACCGTGGCCGCCCGCGTGCGGGGCGAGGTAGACGGTGACCTCCACGGAGGTGGAGTAGGCGGGCTTCGCGCGGTAAGGGCTGGATGTGGCGTAACCCAGAATCTCCTGTGTGTCCGCCCGGGTGGCAACCTTCAGGCGATACGGGCCGTCTTCAGGGTGGGAGAGCAGCCAAGGGCGGCGCTCTTCCGGAGTGAAGACCGCGGTATCGAATGTGATGGGCGTCTCCAGAACGTAGTAGTTGTAGATGTCGGTGAGGGCTGTGAGGTCGCTTTCGACTCCAGGCCTGACCTGCACCTCAATACGTTCCGACGCCATCGTGCCTCCTCGTGTGGCCAGGCAGGGTACTGCATGATCAGAAAAATAGTGGGGTGGGTTGGGAATTCTGTCCGGATTCCAGTCGTTGTTTCCATCGGAAGCAGGGCACCCGAGGAGAGTGCCCAGCGTCCAAGGACCACCCGCTGACCTCACCATCGCAAGGGAGCACGCATGGCAACCCGTGCCGTCGCCCGTCGTCAGTCCGCCACCGGCGGGACCGACGCGGCAAGCAGTGTTCGCACCCATGGCGGCGAGATCGCCGACCGCGACCTGGTCGGCATGTATCTCGACGAGATCGCGCGTACACCGCTGCTCGACGCCGCCAAGGAGGTCGAGCTGTCCCAGATCATCGAGGCGGGTGTCTTCGCACAGCAGATTCTCGACGGGGACGAAGTGGCGAAGGCGGACGCCACCCGCGAGGAGCTCGAGGCCCTGGTCGCCGAGAGCGAGCGGGCCAAGGACGTCTTCATCCGTTCCAACCTCCGCCTGGTCGTCGCCGTGGCCCGCCGCTACCCCCGCAGCGGCCTGCCCCTGCTCGACCTGATCCAGGAGGGCAACGCCGGCCTGGTGCGCGCGGTCGAGAAGTTCGACTACCGCAAGGGCTTCAAGTTCTCGACGTACGCGACCTGGTGGATCCGTCAGGCCATCACCCGCTCGATAGCGGACCAGTCGCGCACCATCCGCCTGCCCGTCCACCTGGTGGAGGAGCTGGGCCGGATCCGCCGTGTGCAGCGCGAGTTCAACCGCGAGCACGGCCGCGACCCGGAGCCCGCGGAGATCGCCGCCGAACTCGACTCGAACCCGGCCCGCGTCACGGACGTCCTGGACTGGGCCCGCGACCCGGTCTCCCTGAACATGCCGGTGGACGACGCGGGCGAGACCCAGTTCGGCGACCTCCTGGAGGACACGTCGGCGGCGTCGCCGGAGCAGTCGGTGCTCACGCTGCTGCGCAGCGAGGAACTCGACGACCTCATCGGGCGCCTCGACCAGCGCACCGCCTCCATCATCAAGATGCGGTACGGCATCGAGGACGGCCGGGAGCGCACGCTGACCGAGGTCGGCAAGGAACACGGCCTGACGCGCGAGCGGATCCGCCAGATCGAGAAGCACGCACTGCTGGAGCTGAAGAAGCTGGCGCGGGACACCGGGTTCGACGCGGCGGCGTGACCGTCCCGGGCGGGCGCGGCGCCGGGAGGCGTACGACTGGGGGTGCCGCGCACGCCGGGTGGCGAAAGACAGCGCAAACATGGCGTTGTAACGCCGCTTCAACCGGCGAAGCCCCGGGAACAAGACTTCAGGGCCCAGGAGTTCGAGCGGGCCGGGACCCGTCCCGCCGCCGCCTCCATGCCCTGCCGACCCACCGAGCGGCCTCCGGGCCGCTGCGACCCACCGAGCCACAGTCCCGACGCATACATCCCCCCGGCGCCGGGACTCTCCCGAGCCGGGCTTCGGCGCCCTCCCCCCGGGCGCCGGGGTCCGGCTCTCTCTTTGCGCAGCTCGGGCTCGCCTCCGCCTTTCCGGCCGCTGTGCCCCGGTTCTTTCCGGCCGCCGCTGCCGCCGGTTCCGTACCCGGGCAAGGTGAAAACGGCGGGCCACCCCGTACCTGAACCCCGGGGTGGCCCGCCGGATGGCAGATTCTGCCACATGGGCATACCCTGCCGAACGTGAGCAGCCCCACCCCTCGCTCGCCCGCGGCGGCGACCCCCGTCTCCCTCACCGAACGGCGCAAGGCCGCGACCCGCATGGACATCGCCCGGGCGGCTGCCCAACTCTTCGTGAAACACGGCCTGCGGGCCACCCGGGCCGAGGACATCGCCCAGGCCGCCGGCATCGCCCCGCGCACCTTCTACCGCTACTTCGCGACCAAGGAGGAGTCCGTCGCCCCGCTCTACGCGGCGGGCGCCCAGCTCTGGGCCGAGGCGGTACGCCAGGCACCCGCCGGCCTGTCCGTGCCGCAGGCCCTGGAGCACGCGGTCCGGCACACGTTGATGCCGGGCGCCGGAGTGTCGGCGGCGTCCTGGGAGTGGGTGCGCACCCTGATCCGGCTGGCGGAGGCGAGCCCGAGTCTGCGCAAGGTGTGGGCGGAGGTCTGCCTGGCGGGGGAGCGGACGCTGGCCGAGGTGCTGGCGGAGCGGCTCACGCCGGGCGACGACAACGTTGCCGGTTCTCTACCCGCCCGGCCCCACCTGCGCTTCGCCGCCGCCGTGGCAAGTGCCGCCGTACGTACGGCCGTTGAGGCATGGGCCACCGGGGACGCCCCGGCCTCCGGACCGGCGGGACCGGCGGGACTGGCGCTGCGCAATCTCGGGGCGCTGGGGGAGTTCCCGTGGGAGGGGCGCCGGGGCTGAACGGACGCGCCCGCCGGACCGCGGTCAGGCCGGGGCCTCCGGGGCCTCCGGGTTCGACTGTCCTCCGGACCGCGGTCAGGCCGGGGTCGCCGGGGCCTCCGGGTTCTCCGGGTTCGACTGTCCTCCGGACCGCGGTCAGGCCGGGGTCGCCGGGTCCTCCGGGTTCGACTGTCCTCCGAACCGCGGTCAGTCCGCGGTCAGGCCGGGGCCTCCGGGTTCTCCTGGTCCTCCGGGTCCGACCCCGCCCGAACCATCCGCGCGCCCAACTCCCGTACGTACCGCGCGAGTTCCCCGGGCTCCTGCACGGTGAAGTCGAACCCCAGCATCGCCAGTCGCACCGCCAGCCACTCCACGGACCCGGCCGAACCCCGCAACCGGCAACGCCCCTCGCCCAGCGGCTCGGGCGTCCCGAGCCAGGCCGGGACCCGGGCCGCGAGGGCCTCGGCCGGGGCGTCGAAGGTCACTGCGAAGTCGTATGTCTCCTGCTGCCCGTGGATCGAACGCCGCAGGTACTCCGCCGCGTTGCCCGTGGGCAGCTCCCGCGGGGCGAACCGTGCCCCGGTCGCGAAGGGGTCGCTCACCCGGTCGACGCGGAAGGTGCGCCAGTCGTCGCGGCCGAGGTCGTAGGCGACGAGGTACCAGCGCCGCCCGGTGGACACCAGTCGGTACGGCTCGACCACGCGTCGCGAGTCGGCCCCGTCCTTCGCGCGGTAGGCGAACCGCAGCCGCTCCCGTCCGGCGACCGTGGAGGCCATGACGGTGAGTGTCTCGGGCGCGATGCTCGCCCCGTCGCCGCTGGTCAGCGGGGTGGTCGCGGCCTGGAGGGTGGAGACGCGGTGGCGCAGCCGGGACGGCAGCACCTGTTCCAGTTTGGCCAGCGCCCGTACGGACGCCTCCTCCACGCCCTCGACCGCGTGCCCGGCGCCGGCCCGCAGGCCGACCGCGATCGCCACCGCCTCCTCGTCGTCGAGCACCAGCGGCGGCATCGCCTTGCCCGCGACGAGCCGGTAGCCGCCGTCGGCACCCTTGGTCGCCTGCACGGGATAGCCGAGCTCCCGCAGCCGGTCGATGTCCCGCCGGACCGTACGGCGGGAGACCCCGAGCCGGTCGGAGAGCTCGCCGCCGGGCCACTCGCGGGGTGTCTGGAGGAGGGAGAGAAGCTGGAGGAGCCGGGCCGGAGTGTCCGTCGTCATGAGTCCGAGGATGCCGCAGAACTAGGACATGACCTGACCTAATGCGGTCATAGCTTCTGGGACATGACCTCCACCAAGACCACACCACCGGGTGCTCAGCCCGCCGCAGGCGACCGCCGCCGCTGGCTCGCCCTCGCCATCGTGATGACCGCGGCCTTCATGGACCTTGTCGACGTCACGATCGTCAACATCGCCATCCCGTCGATCCAGGAGGAGGCCGGCGCCTCCGACAGCCAGATCCAGTGGATAACGGCGGGATACGCGCTCGCCTTCGCCGCCGGCCTGATCACCGGCGGGCGGCTCGGCGACATTCACGGCCGCAAGCGGGTGTTCCTGGTCGGCATCGGCGGCTTCACCCTCGCCTCCGCGCTGTGCGGCTTCGCCGTGAACCCGGAGATGCTGGTCGCCTCCCGGATCCTGCAGGGCGGCATGGCGGCGCTGATGGTGCCGCAGGTCCTGTCGATCGTGCACGCCACCTTCCCGGCGCACGAGCGGGGCAAGGTGTTCGGCCTCTTCGGGGCGATCGTCGGGCTGGGGGCCGTCTCCGGTCCACTGCTCGGCGCCCTGCTGACCGAGTGGAACCTGTTCGGTCTCGAGTGGCGGCCCATCTTCCTGATCAACCTGCCGGTCGGCATCGCGGGCCTGGTCCTCGGCCGCCGTTTCATCACCGAGTCCAAGGCGCCCAAGGCGCTGAAGCTGGACCTCGTCGGTGTCGCCCTCGTCACCCTCGGCATGCTGATGCTGGTCTACCCGCTCACCCGCGGGCGTGAGCTGGACTGGCCGCTGTGGGGGCACCTCTCGATGGCCGGCTCGCTCGTCGTGTTCGGCGCGCTGGTGGCGTATGAGAGGCGCAAGACGGCGCGCGACGGCTCCCCACTGATCGAACTGTCCCTGTTCAAGGTGAAGAGCTTCGCCGCCGGCATCGCGGTGCAGACCGTCTTCGGGATCGGGCTCGGCGTCTTCTTCCTGGTATGGACGCTCTACATGCAGTTCGGCCTGGGCTGGAGCCCGCTGCGGGCCGGGCTGACCGGCGTCCCGTTCTCGCTGGCCGTCTCCACGGCGGCCGGACTGTCGGTGCAGAAGCTGGTCCCGCGCTTCGGCCGCAAGGTGCTCCAGGCGGGCGCGCTGGCGATGGCGGCGGGCGTCGCGCTCTACATCTGGGAGTCGGAGCGCTACGGCCTGGGCATCGCCTCCTGGCAGATGGCACTCCCGCTGGTCGTGATGGGCGTGGGGATGGGCCTGATCGTCGCCCCGCTGACGGACGCGATCCTGTCGGAGGTCCCGCGCGAGCACTCGGGTTCGGCGTCGGGACTCCTCAACACCGTGCAGCAGATGGGGTACGCGCTGGGGCTCGGCCTGGTGTCGGTGGTCTTCTACGGCGAGATCGGCGACGACCTGCTGCCTCCCCGGCTGGGCCCGGCCTTCGTGGACGCCTTCCAGAACGCGCTGGGCTGGGTGGCCGTCGTCATGGGTGCCATCTTCCTGCTGATGTTCGCCCTGCCGAAGCGGCCGGCCCAGCATGTGGAGGGGTCCGGGCCGGAATCCGGGACGGTGGCGGAGAAGGAGCCCGCGCTCGTGTCCTGAGCCGGATGCCGCCGTGCGGCGCGCCACGACCATGAAGGGTCCGGCACCCACAGTGCCGGACCCTTCATGTGCGCCCGGCACCCACAGGTGCCGGGCCGTCTGTGTGCCCTCGACCCATACAGAAGTCCGTTCATGCCCGAATCACGTCCGAACCTGTTTACTTTCCCGAAATCCGGGCGTAGCCTCCCAGGCGAAACCACAAGTTCGGGCACAGGTCGGAGGCGAACGGGCATGTACGCACCGGAGCGGCAGCAGGAGATCCTCCGGCTCGCCCGCGACGGCGGCCGCGTGGACGTCGTGTCGCTGGCCGAACAGTTCCAGGTCACGGCGGAGACGATCCGCCGCGACCTGAAGGCTCTCGACCGCGCCGGCCTCCTGCGCCGGGTGCACGGCGGCGCCATCCCGGCCGGCCGCCTCGACTTCGAGCCGGACCTCGCCGAACGCGAGACGACGGCGGCCGACGAGAAGGACCACATCGCCAAGGCGGCCGTCGCGGAACTGCCGACCGAGGGCACGATGGTCCTCGACGCCGGTACGACCGTGGCGCGGCTGGCCGGCGCGATCCCCCTGGAGGCGGCGCTCACCGTCGTCACGCACTCCCTGCCGATCGCCGCCCGCCTCGCGGACCACCCCGGCATCCAGCTCCACCTCGTCGGGGGACGCGTACGGCACCGTACGCGCGCCGCCGTGGACGCCTGGGCGCTGCGGGCGTACGGCGAGATCCGCGCCGACGTCCTCTTCGTGGCGGCCAACGGCTTCTCCGCCGAGCACGGCCTGACCACCCCCGACCTCGCCGAGGCCGCGGTGAAGCGGGCGGCGATCGCCGCGGCCCGCCGTGTGGTGCTGCTCGCCGACTCCTCCAAGCACGGCCAGGAGCACTTCGCCCGCTTCGGTGACCTGAGCGACGTGGACCTGCTGATCACCGACAGCGGGCTGAGCCCCGAAGACGCCACCGCGATCGAGCGCGGCGGCACGGAAGTAGTGCGCGCATGATCCTCACCGTCACCCCGAACCCGTCTCTGGACCGCACCTACGAGGTCCCTTCGCTCGACCGTGGCGAGGTCATCCGCGCCACCGGCGAGCGCATGGACCCGGGCGGCAAGGGCGTGAACGTCTCCCGGGCCGTCTCGGCGGCCGGACAGCGCACGGTCGCGATACTGCCCCTGGGCGGTGCGCCGGGCGCGCTCGTCGCCGACCTGCTGGACGCGCAGGGCATCGAGGTCGCGCCGGTGCCGATCGCCGGAGCCACCCGCTCGAACATCGCGCTCGCGGAGTCGGACGGAGTGCTCACGAAGATCAACGCGCCGGGTCCCGAACTGTCGGTGGAGGAGCAGGAGCTCCTTCTGGAGACGGTGCGCGCGCAGTCGCGGGACGCGGACTGGATCGCCTGCTGCGGAAGTCTGCCGCGAGGGCTCGCGCCCGAGTGGTACGCCGAGCTGGTCGCGCGGGCGCACGCCGCCGGCGCGCGGATCGCGCTGGACACCTCCGGGCCCGCGCTGCTCGCCGCGTTGCGCGAGCGGCCCGACGTGGTGAAGCCCAATGCCGAGGAGCTCGCGGAAGCCGTCGGGCGGCCCCTGTCCACGGTGGGCGACGCGGTGAAGGCGGCCGAGGAGTTGCGCGAGAGGGGCGCGCGCGCCGTCCTCGCGAGCCTGGGCGCCGACGGACAGCTGCTCGTGAACGACGCGGGCGCCTGGTTCGGCAGCGCACAGGTGGCCGCCGTACGCAGCAATGTGGGCGCCGGCGACTCCTCCCTCGCCGGATTCCTGATCGCCGGCGGCAGCGGGCCCGAGGCGCTCGCCTCGGCGGTCGCGCACGGCGCGGCGGCCGTCCAGCTGCCCGGCAGCGTGATGCCGACGCCGTCCGACCTGGACCCGGCGGCCGTGACGGTCACGGCCGAGGTGCCGGTGGACCGCGTACTGAAGGAGCCGGTGTCATGACCTGCTTCGTATCCTCCGGCGTCCTCACTGGCGCCCGCACCGGCGTCCTCACCGGACCGGCCGTGAAGCGGCGAGGCTCCCCGTTACTCGCCGCGGCCGAAGGGAGGCAGGGCCACCTGAGCCGGCCCGCCGCCCGGAGGGGGCGGGGCTTCCCCGGTCCCGCCTCCTCCACCAACCCCACGAACCCCCACTGCACCCCCGTCCCCGCCCCCGCCCACCACATCCCCCGGGCGATACGCGTGCGAAGGAGCCCGCGATGAGCGAGATGATCACCGCGGACCTGGTCGACCTCGACCTGTCCGCCGACACCAAAGAAGCGGCGGCGCGTGCCCTCGCCGAGCGCATGGTCGCCCTGGGCCGGGTGACCGACCTGGAGGGCTTCCTCGCCGACGTGGCCGCCCGCGAGGCACAGATGCCGACCGGCCTCGACGGCGGCATCGGCATCCCGCACTGCCGCAGCGAACACGTCACCGAGCCGACGCTCGCCTTCGGGCGCAGCGCCGCCGGCATCGACTTCGGCGCGGCCGACGGCCCCGCCGACCTGATCTTCCTGATCGCCGCCCCCGCGGGCGCCGACGACGCCCACCTGACGATCCTGTCCTCGCTGGCCCGGCAGTTGATGAACGCCGAGTTCACCGATGCGCTGCGCTCGGCCGGCGACGCGGCGGGCGCGGCGGCCCTGATCCGCGGGGACGAGCCCGAGGCGGCCGAGGCCGCCTCCGAAGACTCCGTGGCGGCGCCGGCGGCGGCCTCCGCCGGCGCCGCCACGGGCAGCGACGACGCCGGCGACACCGGAGCAGGCGAAGAGCGCCCGTTCCGTATCGTCGCCGTCACCTCCTGCCCCACCGGCATCGCCCACACCTACATGGCGGCCGAGTCGCTGGAGAACGCGGGCCGCGAGGCGGGCGTCGAACTCGTCGTCGAGACCCAGGGCTCGGCCGGCTTCACCCGGCTCGACCCGGCCGTGATCGCGGCGGCGGACGGCGTGATCTTCGCCCACGACGTGCCCGTACGAGAAAAGGACCGCTTCGCCGGGAAGCCGACGGTCGACGTCGGCGTCAAGGCCGGCATCAACAAGCCCGCCGAACTCATCGCCGACGTGCGCGGCAGGGCCGAGCGCGGCGAGGTCACCGCGGCCGGCAAGGGCGGTACGCCCGTCGAGCGGGCCGGTGAGTCCGGCGACAACTACGGCACCAAGCTCCGCAAGTGGCTGATGACCGGTGTCAGTTACATGGTCCCCTTCGTCGCCGCGGGCGGTCTGCTGATCGCTCTCGGATTCGCCATCGGCGGCTGGGAGATCAACAAGGCGCCCTCGGTCATGGAGCACTTCTCCTGGACCCAGGTCGACAGCTGGGCCGCCCTGATGTTCCAGATCGGCGGGGTCGCCTTCGGCTTCCTCATCCCGGTCCTCGCCGGATACATCGCGTACGGCATGGCGGACCGGCCCGGTCTCGTCCCCGGCTTCGTCGGTGGAATGATCTCCTCGCAGATCGCCGCCGGCTTCCTGGGCGGCCTGGTCGCCGGTCTGCTGGCGGGCGGTGTCGTCCTCGCGATCCAGCGGATCAAGATCCCGCCGGTGCTGCGCGGCATCATGCCGGTGGTGGTGATCCCGCTGATCTCCTCGATCGTCGTCGGCTTCCTGATGTTCGTCGTGGTCGGCAAGCCCATCGCCGAGGCCCAGAAGGGCATGACGGACTGGCTCTCCGGCCTCTCCGGCTCCAACGCGATCCTGCTCGGCATCCTGCTCGGCCTGATGATGTGCTTCGACCTCGGCGGCCCGGTCAACAAGGTCGCGTACGCCTTCGCCACGGCAGGTATCGCTGTCGCGGATCCCAGCGACTCCGCGATGAAGGTCATGGCCGCCGTGATGGCGGCGGGCATGGTCCCGCCGCTGGGCATGGCGCTGGCGACCACCCTCCGCAAGAAGCTCTTCACGCCGACCGAGCGCGAGAACGGCAAGGCCGCCTGGGTCCTGGGCGCCTCCTTCATCTCGGAGGGCGCGATCCCGTTCGCCGCGGCGGACCCGCTGCGGGTCATCCCGGCCTCGATGGCGGGCGGTGCGGTCACCGGCGCCCTGTCCATGGCCTTCGGCGCCACGCTCCGTGCCCCGCACGGCGGCATCTTCGTGGTCCCGCTGATCGGCCACGCCTTCCTCTACCTGATCGCCATCGCGGCGGGCGTGTGTGTGACGACGGCGCTGGTCGTCGTACTGAAGAGCATGCGCAAGGCACCGGGAGCCGTGGCCGCCGAGGCGGCTCAGAGCGGCTCGGCCGCCCCGTCGGCGGAGCGGAAGCAGCCGGTCGCGGCCTAGCGGCACAGCCCTTTGGGATGCTGTGAGTTGTTCACGGCACATGCGAGATACGTCACGGTCCGGGACTTCGGTCCCGGACCGTGGTGTCTACTGGAACGCATGCCTGAGCACGTCTCGGTCTACCAGCTGCTTGGTATGACCTTCCTCGTCCTGGTGGCCGTCGCATGGGTGGCCGGCCTGGTCTTCATGCTGCGCCGCGGCCGCGTCGAGGCCGCCCTGTGGCAGGCCCAGAGCCTGTCCGGACTGCCGCACCAGCGGCGGGTGGGCCCGCAGCGGGAGTCCGTCGAGCTGACCCCGGCGGAAGCGAACGAGTTCGCGGGACTGGTACGACGGCTCAGCGCCGGCCGCTGACCCGCGCGGCGGAACTGATCCGGAGTGCCGCTCCGGAGACCCCGCACAGCGACTCCGCACAGGTGACTCCGCTCAGGAGACCTGCGTCGCCCGTCGCTCCATGGCGTCCCTGGCCGCGTCCTCGCTGACGTACACCTCGCACATGTGCCGCCCGTCCGGCGTCGCCGTGTGCTCGACCTCCCAGAGGGAGACCTCCGCTCCGTCACGCAGCAGGAACGCGTGCTCGTAGAGCGAGAAGGACAAGCCGGCCCGGCCGGTGCGGCTGGGGCGCCCGAAGGCCTGCGTGATCTGGTGCGCGAACGCGGTGCTCAGCAGCGCGGCCGTCTCCGCGTCCGGCCGGTCCGTGTTCTCCGCCCGGCGCAGCACCCGGCGCGCGTGGTCCGCCGAGTCGTCGGGCAGATACGCGTGCCGAGGCATGGGGATCGGCGACAGCTGCACCAGCACCGGCAGTTCGAAGTCCGGAGCGTCCGCCGGCAGGGGCAGGCGCGCGGTGGCGGCGCGCAGCTCCTCCTCGTCCACATACACCTCGTGCTGCGGGGCGCTGCCCGGGGCGGTGTTGTGGACGAGCTCCCACAGCGTGAGCGCCGAGCCGTCGGCGAGCAGCCAGGTGTGGCGGTACGTCTCGCGGTGCAGCCCCGCGCTGTGGTGCGCGGAGTGCAGCGAACTGTCGTGGGCCAGCGCGCAGTCCAGTCGCTGGATCGTCTCGTCGGGCAGCTCGAAGGAGTTCAGGGCACGGCCGAGGAGCCGCGCGAGATGCTCCTCCGGAGACTCGGGCGACTCGGGTGGTTCGTACGCTGCCGTCTCGTACGGAACGCTCAAGGTTTCTCCCGGCGTTGCTGCATGTCACCTTGTGGGTGCATACCGTAGCCCCTCGGTCGGACATCATGTCCGGGAACCGAGAAAACGTACGCCCGAAAAACGCGCGGGCCGCGGGGAAAGTTCCCACGCGGCCCGATCATTCGTCAAAAAGTGCTGGTCAGACGCTACTTGGTGCGACGGTCCGCGCTCACTCGGCGCTCCCCGCCACCCACTCGTTCCACGCCATGTTCCAGCCGTTCAACCCGTTGTCGGGCGACACCGTCTTGTCCGGGGAGTTCTTGACGATCACGACGTCCCCGAGGATCGAGTTGTCGTAGAACCACTTGGCCGGAGTGTCACCCTGTGCGCCCTGCACGTCCTGGAGGCCGACGCAGCCGTGGCTGGTGCCCTCGCGGCCGAACGGCGGGTTGCCCTTGTTGTACCAGTAGTTGCCGTGGATGAAGGTCCCCGACTGGGTCAGCCGCATCGCGTGCGGTACGTCCGGGATGTCGTACGCGTTGTCGAGACCGACCGTCCTGCTGTCCATCCGCAGCTTCGTGAACTTCTCGGAGATCACCATCTGCCCGTTGTACGTGGTGAACTCCGGGCTGCCCGCCGAGATCGGCACCGACCTGAGAGTCCTGCCGTCCCGCACGACCGTCATGGTCTGCTTGCTCACGTCCACCGTGGAGACCTGCGAGCGCCCGATCGTGAAGCTGACCGTCTTCTTCTGCACCCCGTAGACGCCGTTCGCGCCCTCGACCCCGTCCAGGTCGATCTTCATCGTGACCTTGGAGCCGGCCTTCCAGTACTCCTCGGGCCGGAAGTCGAGGCGCTGCGCCCCGAACCAGTGCCCGACCACCTCCTGCCCACTGTTCGACGACACCGTGATGTGCGACTGCACGGCCTTCTTGTCGCTGATCGCCTTGTCGAAGTTGAACGACACCGGCATCCCGACACCCACCGTCGTCCCCTCGTCCGGCGTGTACGTCCCGATGAAGCTGTTCGCCGGGCTGACGGTGGTGAAGGTCGATTCGGCGGCCGTGGCCCGCCCGTTCGCGTCCTTCGCCCTCGCCGTTATCTCGTACTTCGTTCCCCGTTCCAGCTGCTCCTTCGGCTTCCAGCTGACACCGTCGGCGGATATCGCCCCCGGTACGGCCGTCCCGGCGTCCGCCACCGTCATCTTCACGTCCGTCAGCTTCCCGTCGCTGACCTTCACTCCGGTCGTGTTGATCGACGCACGGGTCGAGCCGTCCTCGGCCGAGATGGATATCTTCGCCGCCGAGGACGTGGCGGAGTCCCCGCCGCCCTTGTCGTCGCTCTTCCCGGCATCGGTGCTGCCACCGCACGCGGTGAGGGTGAGGGCGCCGACCATCAGGGCGGCACAGGCCCCGAGTACGCGCCGCGCTGCTTTGTCCGGCGTTGTCACGAGCTGCTCCAGGTTCAGGTGGTGTGTTCGATCCGCTCCAGTCCGTGGAGAAAGAGGGGATCGGTCGGTGGTCGGGTTCCCACAGACCGCCGTGAACGCCATCACGTGACAGAACCAGGACACATTTTCGCGTCAGCGGCTCCCGTACAACTCCTCGTACGACGGCCACACCCCGCCCGGCCCGTCCACCGACTCGGCGGCGCGTACGGCCCGCACGACCGCGCGGGTCACCACGTCCGCGGCCGCCGCGAGGATCTCGTTCAGCGGGAGGGGACGCTCGGTGTCGAGCGGGCGGGCCCCGGTCGCCAGCGCGAACACCGTGTCGCCGTCGTGGAGCAGATGCACCGGCCGTACGGCCCGCGCGATGCCGTCGTGGGCCGTGCCGGCCACCTTCTGCGCCTGCGCCTTCGACAGGTCCGCGTCGGTGGCGACCACCGCGAGCGTGGTGTTGAGCGGGGGAGGCGCGCTCTTCGCCGCGAGGTCGGCGAGGCGCAGGCGGGCGGCGTCGTGCACGCGCGCCTCCGGGTAGGTCACCCGGCCCTGGAACAACTCCCCGTACAGCACCCCCGTTTCCGGATCCGTCACCGATCCCGCCGCGTTGGCCACCACCAGCGCGGCCAACGTGATCCCCGAATCGAGGACGATGCTCGCGGTACCCACGCCGCCCTTCATCGGCCCGGCCACGGCGCCCGTACCCGCGCCCACGCATCCCTCCCGCACCCGTGCGCCGGGCTCGCTCGCCGCGGCCGCCTCGACGGCCGCCCGGCCGGTGGCCGCGTCCGGCCTGGCCCGGAAGTCGCCGCCGCGCCCCAGGTCGAAGACACAGGCGGCCGGCACCACCGGCACGACGTGCGCCGGATCCGGTCCCACCCGCACCCCGCGCCGCTGCTCCTCCAGCCAGGCCATCACCCCGGACGCCGCGTCGAGCCCGTACGCGCTGCCCCCGGTCAGCACGATCGCGTCGACCTTCTGCACCACGTTGCGCGGGTCGAGGGCGTCGGTCTCCTTGGTGCCGGGTCCGCCGCCCCGCACGTCCACGGCGGCCACGGCGCCGCCCTCCGGGGCGAGCACGACCGTGGTGCCGGTGAGCCAACCGTCGCCGGTGCGCGTGGCGTGCCCCACGCGCACACCGGCGACGTCCGTCAAAGCGTCGACTGTCATGGGGCCAGTGTCGTCCAGCGCGCGCCCCGCCTTACTTGTGAACGGGTTCGCAGCTCGGTAGGGGCCCGAAGTCCGGGGCCGTACCCTGGACGCATGACCACCGCCCCCGAGCCCGAGCCGCGCGAGCAGAAGCCCGAACTGCGCGAGCCGAAGCCGGAGCCGCGTGCGCCGAAGCCCGCGCTGATCTTCGACGACCCGCTCGACCAGCAGTCCTCGGACGACACGGACCGCGGGTGGGGCGAGCGACCCGGCACCGACAGCGCGGCCGACCTGAAGCGCTTCCTCGACGAGAAGCCGCCCCACCACCTGTGAGCCCGGGCGGGCCGCAGCCCACCCGCCCCACCGCTACGGCTCGTCGTGGCCCGAGCCGCGCTGCGGCTGTTGTGCGATCAGCGCGTCGCGGATCTCCTTGAGGACCTCCAGCTCGGTCACCTCGATGACCTCGTGCGCGCCCTCCTTCGCCTTCCTGCGGGCCTCCTGCCGGGCCAGGTACTTCGCCATGGGCAGGACCATCAGGAAGTAGACGACGGTCGCGGTGATCACGAAGGTGAGCGTCGCCCCGAGGACCGAGCCCCAATGGAGCTGGATGCCCACGGCGCCCTGGCAGTTGTCGCTCAGGCAGGAGCTGTAGTTGTCGAGGTTCTTGGTGCCGATCGCTCCGACCAGCGGGTTGATGAGCCCCTTCACCACCGAGTTGACGATGTTGGTGAAAGCGGCGCCGATGACCACCGCCACTGCCAGATCGACAACGTTCCCGCGCATCAGGAAGGCCTTGAAGCCCTCCCAGACGCTCGGCTTCTTCTCGCTCACCTGGCTCCTCCGAGGATGCCCTGGCCTTCAGGCCGGGGAGGAATCGGACTCCTGCGGAGCAGGGCAGAGAAAGGCGAGTCGCCGTCAGGGCGAGTCGCCGTCCGCCACGGCGGTGTCGCGCTCGACTTCCAGCCGGTAGACGATCTCGGAGTTGAGGGACCTGCGGGCGGACTTTGCCTCGGCGACCAGCCACTCGTGGAGACCGACGGGCAGGCGGAGGGTGATGCGCTTCTCTTCATCCATGACCCCACTGTAGTTGTTTCCCAACACTTAAGAAGTGGAAGATTGACACCATGACGACACGACAGGACTTGAGCGAGGATGCCGGGCACGCCCGGTACACCTACCGGCTCCGCGTGTCGTCGACCGCCCGTACCGCACTGCTCGCGGAGTGGGCGCGGTGCCGGTGGATCTGGAACGAGTGCTGTGCCCGCTCGAAGAAGGCGCATGCCGAGGACGAGAAGTGCGGCCCGGCCCGGCTGGACAAGATGCTGACCGAGGCCCGCAGCGCGAACGCGTGGCTGCGCGCGGGCAGCAGCGTTCCGCAGCAGCAGATCATCCGCGACTTCGCCAAGTCCCGCACGAAGGCCCTGAAGGACATCAAGGCCGGGCTGCCGCAGCGGCAGCGCGCGGGGATGCCTAAGTACAAGAAGAAGCGCGCCGCCGACCCGTCGCTGAACTACACGCAGCGCGGATTCCGCATCAAGGGCGGGCGCCTGCACCTCGCGGGCGGGATCGTGCTGAGCGTGGTGTGGTCGCGGGACCTGCCCAAGCCGCCGTCCTCCGTCCGCGTCTACCGCGACAGCCTCGGGCACTGGTACGCCTCGTTCGTCGTGGCGACGACCAGCGAGGCGCTGCCCGCCACCGGGCGGGACATCGGCATCGACTGGGGCGTCAAGGAGACCGCGACCACCACCTCCGACGCCCACGACCTCCCGCACGCCCAGCACGGCAAGAACGCCGCGCAGCGCCTGGCCCGCTACCAGCGGATGATGGCCCGCCGGAAGCCGAAGAAGGGCCAGCCCGGGTCGAAGGGCTACCGCGAGGCGAAGCGGCACACGGCCAAGCTGCACAAGAAGATCGCCCGGCAACGCGAGGACACCGGCCGCAAGTGGGCGAAGAAGGTCGTGACCGACCACGACCGCCTGGCCGTCGAGGACTTCCGCCCGAAGTTCCTCGCCAAGTCCACCATGGCCCGCAAGGCCGCCGACGCCGCGATCGGCGCGACCAAGCAGGCGCTGATTCAAATGGCCCGCAAGCACGGCCGTGAACTGCACCTCGTACACCCCGCGCACACCACCATGGACTGCGCACGGTGCGGAGCGAGAACCAAGCACGCACTGCCTCTCTCAGAACGAACCTACGTCTGCACCGCGTGCGGAGCCGTGTCCCCCAGGGACAAGAACTCCGCCCGCGTGATGCTCGTCCGGGCTGGTCTCAACCCGGCTGGTGCTGATCGTGTAAGAGCTGCCGGACCGCCGGTCCGCAGTCATCGTGAGCCAGGAATCCCCTCCCTTTAGGGAGGGGAGGATTCAAGTAGGGGACTCTCCTCGCCGCCGCCGCGCCGCACACGCAGGTTGTGGAGCAAACAGCTCCGCAACCTACGTCAGGGCGAGGCGACCCTGTCCAATTGGGTGGCTCCGACGAGGGGCTTGACGGGATAGTGCGCGGGGCAGGAACCGCGCGGCTCAGCACAGCGTCACCGCCAGCCGGGCCGTGGCGCTCGCGCCGGCGAGGCTCGCCGCGGTGGAGCGCGGCACCGAGAGCACGACCAGCGCCCCACTCTCGGTCGCGCCGTCCAGCGGCTCCGGCACCTTCGTCACCCGCGCCCCGCGTGCGACCACGCGCGCGTCGCCGCCGGTCGCCGTCTCCTCGGCGGCGATGACGTCCACCCGGTCGCCGGGCCGCAGCAGTCGGACCGTGGCCCCGTCGGCGATTCGCACCGGCGCCGTCACGGTCTGGACGGCGCGGCGTTCCCGGCCGGGATCCGCCGGTGGATGCCCACGGGTCCGCTCCGCGTCGCGCGGGCCCGCCGCCACGAGCGCGGCCGCGGTGACGGCGAGGCCGACCGCGACGGCCCGCTTCCGCTGCCGTACGAGGCGCTGCAGCTGATAGCGCCCGCCGCGGACCCGCACGGGGGCGAAGTGCGGCACCTCGCACGTGGGGGGAGCGTCCGTGCCGAGCGGGCGCGGGGGGACGGGAGAGGAAGAAGGGGAGGAGGAGGGAGAAGGGGCGTACGGCATGAGAACCACCACCTGCGACGAGGGATCGGCTTGCCCTGCCACGATGAGGCTTCGCACCGATCCCCGCTGAGGCCGGTGGGCTACTGGCGGGTTGTGGACAACTCGCTCACCCGAACGGGAAGTTCCGCCCTTACGACACAGCCGCGGCCCGCTCCGCTACGACATGAATGCGGCCCGCTCCGCCAGGACACGGCCGCCGCCCGCTCCTCTACGACAACAGCCGTCACCCCGCCATTACGACAACAGTGGCCACCCGTTCCGCTACGACAGCGCGAACCCCGGGTCCATCCCGCCCAGCGCGTTCGTGCACAGGCAGTCCCGCTCCTCGGTCGAAGGCAGCGCGGCCACCGCGTCGAACAGCACGCCCCGCAAGCGGTCCACGTTGGCCGCGAACACCCGCAGCACCTCGTCGTGGGAGACGCCCTCACCGGTCTCGGCGCCGGCGTCGAGGTCCGTGACCAGGGTCAACGACGTGTAGCAGAGCTCGAGTTCACGGGCGAGAGACGCTTCCGGATGGCCGGTCATGCCCACCACCGACCAGCCCTGTGCCTGGTGCCACAACGATTCGGCGCGAGTCGAGAAGCGCGGCCCCTCGATCACCACCAGCGTGCCGCCGTCCACCGGCTCCCAGTCCTGTCCGCGGGCCGCCTTCAGCGCGGCCGCCCGCCCGGTCGGGCAGTAGGGGTCGGCCAGGGACACGTGCACCACGTTCGGCACCGCGCCGTCCGGCAGCGGCAGCCCGTCGAAGTACGTGCCGGCCCGGGACTTCGTACGGTCGACCAGCTGGTCCGGCACCAGCAGCGTGCCCGGCCCGTACTCGGGGCGCAGACCGCCCACCGCACACGGGCCGAGGACCTGGCGCACGCCGACCGACCTGAGCGCCCACAGGTTGGCGCGGTAGTTGATCCGGTGCGGCGGCAGATGGTGGCCGCGGCCGTGCCGGGGCAGGAAGGCGACGCGCCGACCGGCCACCTCGCCGAGGAAGAGGGAGTCGCTGGGTGGCCCGTAGGGGGTGTCCACCTGGATCTCGGTCACGTCGTCGAGGAACGAATAGAAGCCGGAGCCGCCGATTACGCCGATCTCTGCGTTCGCCATGACCAGCACACTAACCGGCGTCGTCCGGGACCGGAGCACGGGTTCGGGAACCCGGAGCACGGGTTCGGGAACAACGAGAACCCCGCCGTCGTACGAGGGCGGGGTTTCGTGAGCGAGCTGTACGCCTTACGCGGCCGAGCTGCTGCTGGACGAGGTGCCGGTGCTCGACGGCTTCGAGTCCGAGGACGACGAAGAAGACGAGGTCGAGGTCGAGGCGGACTTCGAGTCGGACTTCGAGTCCGAGGACGTCGACGACTTCGCGGACGCCGGCGCGCTGCTCGACGAGGAGCCGCGGCTGTCGTTGCGGTAGAAGCCGGAGCCCTTGAAGACAATGCCGACCGCGGAGAACACCTTCTTCAGGCGTCCACTGCAGCTGGGGCACTGGGTAAGGGCGTCGTCGGTGAACTTCTGCACCGCCTCGAGGCCCTCGCCGCACTCGGTGCACTGGTACTGGTAGGTGGGCACTGTCTTCCTCCTGGCACTCTCACTCAATGAGTGCTAACGAGGGTCCATAGTGACGTATTCCCGAGGATCAGTCCACCGCCACCGGCACGCGGTGACCGACGCCACGTGCGACGGTGCGGCTGTGCGGCCGCACCGCGAGGTGTGAGCGCAGCGCCAGCACGGTCGCCAGGGCGAGCAGCGTGCCGCCCATTGGCACCAGGAACCCGGCGCCCTCCCGGAAGCCGTCCTCCAGTTGTCCGGCGACCGTGACGCCCGCCGCCTGGCCGAGCGCGACCGCGCCGGTCAGCCAGGTGAAGGCCTCGGTGCGGGCGCCGGCCGGAACCAGGCCCTCGACCAGGGTGTAGCCGGTGATCAGGGCGGGCGCGATGCACATCCCGACGAGCAGACCGAGGCCGGCCAGGACGAGCACCGAGTCGGCGGCCCACAGGCCGGACGCGGTCAGCGCGAGGGCGACGTACCCGACGACCAGGCGCCGCTGCGGGGCGACCTTCCAGGCGACGGCGCCGCAGACCAGCCCGGAGAGCATGTTGCCCGCGGCGAAGGTGCCGTACAGGACGCCGTTCATGCCCGGTTCGCCGATCGACTCGGAGAACGCGGCCAGCGAGACCTGCATACCGCCGAAGACGGAACCGATGCCGAGGAAAGCCACGATCAGGACCCGCACCCCGGGGATGCGCAGTGCGGAACCGTGCTCCACGCGTGCGTGCCCGTCGACGGCGACCGGCGGCTGTGTGCTCTTCTGTGCGGCGAACAGCAGCCCGCCGATCAGGGTGAGCGATGCCTCGGTCACCAGGCCCGCGGCCGGGTGGACGGCCGTGCACAGGGCGGTGGCCAGCAGCGGGCCGACGACGAAGGTCAGCTCGTCGGTGACGGACTCGAACGCGGCCGCGGTGGACATCAGGGGCGAGTCCTTGAGCTTCACGCCCCAGCGGGCCCGCACCATGGGGCCGATCTGCGGCTGCGAGGCGCCCGTGGGGACGGCGGCGACGAGCAGCGCCCACAGGGGCGCGTGGGACAGCGCGAGCACGGTCAGGGCCAGGCCCGACAGCGAGTGCACGAGCACGCCCGGGATCAGTACGGCGCGCTGTCCGTGGCGGTCGGCGAGCCGGCCGGTGTAGGGCGCGAACAGTGCCATGGAGACACCGGTGACGGCCGCGGCGGCGCCGGCCGCGCCGTACGAGCCGGTGGTGTGCTGCACGAGCAGCACGATGGAGACGGTGAGCATCCCGAACGGCTGGCGTGCCGCGAAGCCGGGGAGCAGGAACGTCCAGGCGCCGCGCGTGCGCAGCAGTTGCCCGTAGCCGGGGCGGGAGGTGACCGTGGATGCCACGGCCCGTGCCTTTCTGCCGCCTGGTAGCGCGGCCCCCGTTTTCTGGGGCGGCACCGAGAGCTGTCCTCTTGCGCCGACTGCGGTAGATGCCGTCGCCCACTGCGGGGGCGCCCCGGCCGCCATACGGTCGCGCCAGCACTGCGTCAGGCAGAGGTGGTTCGATCGGAATGCGCCTTCATCATACAGGGATCAAGCCTGGTGGGCCTGTGAAAACGAGCACCATGGATGCGTTCACCTGCGATGGGCGGGGCGTGAACCGTGTGAAACACGCCCTTAACGCCCGGTGTCGGTGCCGTCCGTGCCCAGCCATCCGGCCAGCTTGCCGCCGCGCCCGACCGCGCGCAGCCGTCGCTCGGCCGCGTCCCGGACCGGATCGGTGGCGACCACGAGGAGCTCGTCGCCCCGTCGCAGCACGGTCGTGGGCAACGGTACGAACGATTTTCCCTCGCGTACGACCAGGGTGACCGCGGCCCCGGCCGGCAGGCGCAGCTCGGCGACCTCGACGCCGTGCATCCTCGACCCCTTGGGGATCGCGACGGACAGCAGATGTCCGCTCAGCCGCTCCAGGGGGGCCGATTCGATGCCGAGGTCGGCGGCCTCCGCGTCCCCGCCCAGACTCAGCTTGCGGGCGAGCCACGGCAGGGTCGGCCCCTGGACGAGGGTGTAGACGACGACCAGGACGAAGACGAGGTTGAAGATCCGGCGGCTGGCCTCGACACCCTCCACCATGGGGATCGTCGCGAGAACGATGGGCACGGCGCCGCGCAGTCCGGCCCAGGACATGAGCGTCTGCTCCTGCCACGACACCCGGAACGGCGTGAGGCAGAGCACCACGCTCAGCGGGCGCGCCACCATCGTCAGGACCAGTCCGATGACCAGGGCGGGCAGGATGTCGTCGCCCAGCTCGTGCGGGGTGACCAGCAGGCCGAGCAGGACGAACATGCCGATCTGGGCGATCCAGCCGAGCCCGTCGGCGAAGCCGCGGGTGGCGGGCCAGTGCGGCAGCTTCGCGTTGCCCATCGCCATCGAGGCGAGGTAGACGGCGAGGAAGCCGCTGCCGTGTGCCATGGCGCCCGCCGCGTACGCCGTGACGGCGATCGCCATGACGGCGATCGGGTAGAGGCCGGAGGCGGGCAGCGCCACGTGCCTGAGGCCCCAGGAGCCCAGCCAGCCCACCGCGATGCCGATGGCGGCGCCGATGGCCAGTTCGAGGACTATCTTGCCGATCAGCAGGTACCAGTGCTCGACCGGGCCCGCGGTGGAGAAGGAGACCACCAGGATGACCACGGGAGCGTCGTTGAAACCGGACTCGGCCTCCAGGGTGCCCGTCACGCGCGCGGGGAGGGGAATCTTCCGCAGCACCGAGAAGACCGCCGCGGCGTCCGTCGAGGACACCACCGCGCCGATGATGAGCGCCTGGCGCCATTCCAGGTCGATCAGATAGTGCGCGGCCGTCGCCGTGACCCCCACGCTCACCGCGACCCCCACCAGCGCCAGCGCGGAGGCGGCCGGCAGGGCCGGCTTGATCTCCTTCCACTTCGTGCCGAGGCCGCCCTCGGCCAGGATCACGACGAGGGCCGCGTATCCGATGACCTGGGTGAGTTCGGCGTTGTTGAAGTGGATGTCGCCGATGCCGTCCTGGCCCATGGCGATGCCGATCCCCAGGTACACGAGCAGGCTGGGGAGCCCGCTGCGCGAGGAGATCCGGACCGCTGCCACGGCGACGAGCAGGACGAGCGAGCAGACGAGCAGGAGCTGGTTGAGGTCGTGGACAGTCAGCGGCCGTTCCCTTCCCTGGCTTCCGCGCTTCGCGCGCGCGGGAGCTCACGTACATAGGACACGAAGCGGCGGTTCTCCGCACCCAAGTACTTCGTTACCTTACCTAACTCTTGACGATTTCTTGACGCTCCCCGAGGTGTGAGCGAACGTTCGTCCGTTCTGGTTCCCGACTCCGCGTCAAGGGCCCCTGGGCGCTGCGCCTATGGTTGCTCCAGCGTTCAGTCAAAAGCACAGCCCGCCCTGCCGCTCGCGTTAGGACAGCAAGGACAGCGATGCCCCCCAACACCACCGCCTCTTCGGGCCAGAAGCCCGGCAAGTCCGGCAGGAAAAAGGGGCGCAAAGCCCGCCTGTTCGTCCTCGTGCTGGTGCTGGCCATCATCGGAGGCGTCGCCTACGGGGCGTACTGGTCCGTCAGCACCGTCCGTGCCTCCTTCCCACAGACGGACGGCTCGATCACGATCGAGGGCCTGTCGGGGCCGGTCGAGGTGAAGCGCGACGGCTACGGCATCCCGCAGATCTACGCCGACTCCGACGCGGACCTGTTCATGGCGCAGGGCTACGTCCAGGCGCAGGACCGGTTCTACGAGATGGACGTGCGCCGTCACATGACCTCCGGGCGTCTGTCGGAGATGTTCGGCAAGGGCCAGGTCAAGAACGACGAGTTCCTGCGCACCCTGGGCTGGGACCGGGTCGCCAAGGAGGAGTACGACAAGACGCTGTCGGCGTCCACGAAGAACTACCTCCAGGCGTACGCCAAGGGAGTCAACGCCTACCTCCAGGGCAAGGACGGCAAGGAGATCTCCCTGGAGTACGCGGCCCTCGGTTTCGAGAACGACTACAAGCCCGAGGCGTGGACCCCGGTCGACTCGGTCGCGTGGCTGAAGGCCATGGCCTGGGACCTGCGCGGCAACATGCAGGACGAGATCGACCGCGCCCTGATGACCAGCCGCCTCGGCCCCCAGCAGATCGCGGATCTGTACCCGCAGTACCCGTACAGCCGGAACCAGACGATCGTCCAGCAGGGCCAGTACGACGAGCTCACCGGGACGTTCGAGGGGAGCGGCGGCACGTCCGGCGACGAGAACTCCACGAGCGGCGCCGGCGGCACCGGAACGGGCACCCAGTCGTCCACGGCCGGTTCCGCCCTGGAGAGCCAGCTGTCGGACCTCCAGAACGTCCTGGACGACGTCCCCACGGCCGTCGGCGTGAACGGCAACGGCATCGGCTCGAACTCCTGGGTGGTGGCCGGGAAGTACACCATCACCGGCAAGCCGCTGCTGGCCAACGACCCGCACCTGTCGGCCTCGCTGCCGTCCGTCTGGTACCAGATGGGCCTGCACTGCCGCACCGTCTCCAGCACGTGCCAGTACGACGTCAGCGGCTACACCTTCGCCGGAATGCCCGGCGTGATAATCGGCCACAACCAGGACATCGCCTGGGGCATGACCAACTCCGGTGTCGACGTCACCGACCTCTACCTGGAGAAGCTCTCCGGCGACGGCTACCTCTACGACGGCAAGGTGAAGCCCTTCACCACCCGCGAGGAGACCATCAAGGTCGCCGGCGGTGAGTCCAAGAAGATCGTCGTCCGGGAGACCAACAACGGACCCCTGCTGTCCGACCGTAACGACGAGCTGGTGAAGGTCGGCAAGAAGGCCGCCGTCGGCACCTCCGCACCCGACCGCGGAGACGGCTACGGCATCGCGCTGCGCTGGACCGCGCTGGACCCGGGCACCTCCATGGACGCCGTCTTCGCGATGGACAAGGCGAGCGACTGGACCGGCTTCCGCAAGGCCGCCGCCCTGTTCGACGTGCCCTCGCAGAACCTGGTCTACGCCGACACAGAGGACAACATCGGCTACACGCTGCCCGGGAAGATCCCCACGCGCGCGGAGGGCGACGACGGCTCCATCCCGGCGCCGGGCTGGGACTCCAAGTACGAGTGGACCGGCTACATCAAGCAGGACGAGCTGCCCTACGAGTACAACCCGGAACGCGGCTACATCGTCACCGCCAACCAGGCCGTGATCGACAAGGACAAGTACCCCTACACGCTCACCACGGACTGGGGCTACGGCACCCGCAGCCAGCGCATCACCGACCTGATCGAGTCGAAGATCAAGGGCGGCGGCAAGATCTCGACCGACGACATGCGCCAGATGCAGCTGGACAACAGCAGCGAGATCGCCAAACTGCTCGTGCCCAAGCTGCTGAAGATCAACGTCGACGACCCCGACGTCCGTGAGGCCCAGGAACTCCTCGAGGGCTGGGACTACACCCAGGACGCCGACTCGGCGGCGGCCGCGTACTTCAACTCGGTCTGGCGCAACATCCTCAAGCTCGCCTTCGGCAACAAGCTGCCCAAGGAGCTGCGGGTCGAGGGACAGTGCCTGTGGGTCGATCCGGTCAGCACCACCGCACCCGTCGACGAGACCGGCAAGGTGCGCGAGTGCGGTCAGCGTGACGCCGACCAGGCGCAGCCCGACGGCGGCGACCGCTGGTTCGAGGTGGTCCGCAACCTGATGGACGACGAGAAAAGCGACTGGTGGACGACGCCCGAATCGCGCAACCGCATCGGCGTCGCCAAGAACCGCGACAAGCTGTTCGAGCGCGCCATGATCGACGCCCGCTGGGAGCTGACCGCCAAGCTCGGCAAGGACATCGACACCTGGAGCTGGGGCCGGCTGCACCGCCTGTTCCTGAAGAACCAGACCCTGGGCACCGACGGCCCCGGCTTCCTGCAGTACATGCTCAACCGCGGCCCCTGGAAGCTCAGCGGCGGCGAGGCTGCGGTCAACGCGACCGGCTGGAACGCGGCCGGCGGATACGACGTCGTCTGGGTGCCGTCGATGCGGATGGTGGTCAACCTCGACGACCTCGACAAGTCGAAGTGGATCAACCTCACCGGCGCCTCCGGGCACGCCTACAGCGCCCACTACATCGACCAGACGGGCAAGTGGGTCAAGGGCGAACTGCTGGACTGGTCCTTCTCGTCCAAGGCGGTCGACGACAACACGAGCGACACGCTGGAACTGAAGCCGAGCGGCTGACGCGACATCGTCCGAACGGCCCTCCACGCGCGCGTGGAGGGCCGTTCGGCGTTTCACGTTTCAGGAACCGTGCCGGAAGCGCCGCACCCCCGACGGCGTCACCACCGCGTCCACCGGCCGGTCGTGCGCCTCGGCGGGCACGCGCGCGACGACCTCGGAGTCGTACAGCAGCACCACCAGGGAGGGATGTGCGCCCGCGCGCTCCAGACGGGCGAGCACACGGTCGTACGACCCCCCGCCGCGCCCCAGACGCATCCCGCGCGCGTCGACCGCCAGGCCCGGCAGCAGCACGGCGTCGGCCAAGGACACGGCGTCCGGGCCCAGACGCTGCCCCGTGGGCTCGAAGAGGGCCATCTTCGAGCCGTGTTGGACGCGCGCGAGGGAGCCCTCCCCGGTGTACGCGCCCCAGTCCAGGTCGTTGTCCGGGAGAAGCGTCGGAAGCAGGACCCGCACGCCCCGCGCGCGCAGCGCGTCCAGCAGCGCGAGAGTCCCGGGTTCGCTCCCCACCGAGACGTACGCCGCCACCGTGCGCGCCCGCGCCAGCTCGGGCAGCTCCAGCGCCCGCCCGGCCAGCGCGACGGCGGCTTCCCGCACGTCACCGGCCGTCAACGTGTTCCTCACAGCGAGGATCTCTTGCCGCAACATACGCTTGTCAGGCTCGGCCGGACGTCCGACGGGACTCAAAGGTTGCACCCGTACCCTTCCAATACGCTCATATGAGAGCTAATTAACCGGAGCCTCAGATTCCCTGCAAAGACACCGGATAAGGTTGCGGGCATGACTCAGTCGCACCCTCGGATCAGCAAGGCTGTCATTCCCGCAGCAGGTCTCGGCACCCGGTTCCTGCCGGCCACCAAGGCCACTCCCAAGGAGATGCTGCCGGTCGTCGACAAGCCGGCGATCCAGTACGTGGTCGAGGAGGCCGTGTCCGCCGGCCTCGACGACGTCCTCATGATCACAGGACGCAACAAGCGCCCCCTCGAGGACCACTTCGACCGCAACTACGAGCTTGAATCGGCTCTTCAGAAGAAGGGCGACGCCGACCGGCTCGCCAAGGTGCAGGAGTCCAGCGACCTCGCGACCATGCACTACGTCCGCCAGGGCGACCCCAGGGGCCTCGGCCACGCCGTGCTGTGCGCCGCCCCGCACGTCGGACACGAGCCCTTCGCGGTCCTCCTCGGCGACGACCTGATCGACCCGCGCGACCCGCTGCTCAAGCGGATGGTCGAGGTCCAGGAGCAGCGCGGCGGCAGCGTCATCGCCCTCATGGAGGTCGCCCCCGAGCAGATCCACCTCTACGGCTCCGCGGCCGTGGAGGAGACCGAGGACAGCGACGTCGTCAAGGTGAGCGGCCTGGTCGAGAAGCCCGACCCGGTGGACGCCCCGTCCAACTACGCGGTCATCGGCCGCTACGTCCTCGACCCGCACATCTTCGACATACTCCGCAAGACCGAGCCCGGCCGCGGCGGCGAGATCCAGCTCACCGACGCCCTCCAGCAGCTCGCCGAGGACGAGAAGGTCGGCGGCCCCGTGCACGGCGTCGTCTTCAAGGGCCGCCGCTATGACACCGGCGACCGCGGCGACTACCTGCGTGCCATTGTCAGACTCGCATGCGAACGTGAGGACCTGGGCCCGGACTTCCGGACCTGGCTTCGCAGTTACGTAGCCGAGGAGATGTAGCAACGTTGAGCAGCGCCGCGCCCCGCACCACCGGCCAGGACCAGCTGTGGTCGGTGGACGAGCACCTGGACGACATCCTCGCGACCGTCCGCCCCCTCGAACCCATCGAGCTGCAACTCCTCGACGCCCAGGGCTGCGTCCTGGTCGAAGACGTCACGGTGCCGGTCTCCCTGCCGCCGTTCGACAACAGCTCCATGGACGGGTACGCGGTGCGGGTCGCGGATGTCGCGGGCGCGAGCGAGGAGTTCCCGGCGGCCCTGGAGGTCGTCGGGGACGTCGCGGCGGGCCAGGCCGACCTGCTGCACGTGGGGCCCGGCCAGGCCGCCCGCATCATGACGGGCGCCCCGCTGCCGCCCGGCGCCGAGACCGTCGTCCCCGTGGAGTGGACCGACGGCGGCCTCGGCGAGGGCCCGGTGACCGGAATGCGCGCCCGCGCCCTGTCACCCGACGGCGCCGAGGGACACGTGCAGGTGTACCGGCCGGCCGAGGCACGCGCGCACGTGCGCGCCAAGGGCAGTGACGTGCGGGCCGGGGACCGCGCCCTGGAAGCGGGCACCGTCCTCGGCCCGCCGCAGATCGCCCTGCTCGCCGCGATCGGCCGCGCCACCGTACGCGTACGCCCGCGCCCGCGCGTGGTCGTCATGTCCACCGGCAGCGAACTCGTCCAGCCCGGCGAGGAACTCGGCAGCGGCCAGATCTACGACTCCAACAGCTTCGCCCTCACCGCCGCCGCCGTCGACGCCGGCGCCATCGCCTACCGGGTCGGCGCCGTGGCCGACGACGCCGTAACGCTCCGGTCGACGATCGAGGACCAGCTCGTCCGCGCCGACCTCATGGTCACCACGGGCGGCGTGAGCGTCGGGGCGTACGACGTCGTCAAGGAGGCGCTGTCGTACGTCGGCGACGAGGACGAACCCGGCAGCGGCATCGAGTTCCGCAAGCTGGCCATGCAGCCCGGCAAGCCCCAGGGCTTCGGTTCCATCGGACCCGACCACACACCGCTGCTGGCGCTGCCCGGCAACCCCGTCTCGTCGTACGTCTCCTTCGAGCTGTTCGTCCGCCCCGCGATCCGCACCCTGATGGGGCTCGACGACGTCCACCGGCCGACCACCAGGGCGACCCTCACCACCGGCAAGGCGCTGACCTCGCCGAAGGGCCGCCGGCAGTTCCTGCGCGGGACGTACGCGGACGGCGCGGTCACCCCTGTCGGGGGCGCCGGATCGCACCTGGTGGCGGCCCTCGCGCACGCGGACGCGCTGATCGTCGTCCCCGAGGACGTGGAGTCCGTGGAGCCCGGCGCCGAGGTCGAGGTCGTCCTGCTCGGCTGAGCACTCCTGGTTGGCGGTACCGTGTCGCGCACAACAGGCCCGGACCGGGAGCACGACACAGTATGAGTACGCAGGACCGACTGACCCATATCGACGAGGCGGGCGCGGCCCGCATGGTCGACGTGTCCGGGAAGGACGTGACCGCGCGCACCGCCCGCGCCAGCGGCCGCGTCCTGGTCTCGCCCCGCGTGATCGAGCTGCTGCGCGGCGAGGGCGTACCCAAGGGCGACGCCCTGGCCACCGCGCGGATCGCGGGCATCATGGGCGCCAAGCGCACCCCTGATCTGATCCCGCTGTGCCACCCCTTGTCGGTGTCCGGTGTGAAACTGGACCTGAGAGTCGCGGACGACGCCGTGGAGATCCTGGCCACGGTGAAGACGACGGACCGCACGGGCGTCGAGATGGAAGCCCTCACCGCCGTCTCCGTCGCCGCGCTCACCGTGATCGACATGATCAAGGCGGTCGACAAGGGAGCGGTCATCACGGACGTCAGGGTGGAAGAGAAGACGGGCGGCAAGTCGGGCGACTGGAGCCGGGCATGACGTATCGCGCCCTCGTGGTCACCGCCTCCAACCGGGCCGCCGCCGGTGTCTACCAGGACAAGGGCGGCCCGCTGATCGCCGACGGCCTCAAGGGCTTCGGCTTCACTGTCGAGGGCCCGCAGGTAGTGCCCGACGGCGACCCCGTGGAGGCCGCCCTGCGCGCCGGCGTCGACGCGGGGTACGACGTGATCGTCACCACCGGCGGCACCGGCATCTCACCCACCGACCGCACCCCCGAGGCGACCCGCCGGGTCATCGACCACGAGGTGCCGGGCATCGCGGAGGCCATCCGGGCGTTCGGACGGGAGAAGGTGCCGACTGCGGTGCTCTCCCGGGGCCTGGCCGGAGTCGCCGGGCGGACCTTGATCGTCAACCTGCCGGGTTCTTCCGGCGGGGTGAAGGACGGACTGGCCGTCCTGGAGCCCCTGTTGGCGCACGCCGTCGACCAGATCCGCGGCGGCGATCACCCCAGACCCGCCGCCAGTAGTGGGGGTGCGAGCTGAACAGCCCATCCTGGCCCGTCGTGCTCGTGGACGGCGATGTCGTCCTGAGGCCGATAAAGATGCGCGACCAGCGGGCCTGGCGCGAGGTCAACCGGCGCAACCGGGACTGGCTGCGGCCCTGGGAGGCGACGATCCCGCCGCCCACGCCCAGCGGGCCCATCGCGCACCGGCCGACCTACCGCCAGATGGTCCGGCATCTGCGGGCCGAGGCGAACGCGGGCCGGATGCTCCCGTTCGTCATCGAGTACCAGGGGCGACTGGTCGGACAGCTGACGGTCGCCGGAATCACCTGGGGCTCGATGTGCTCGGGCCATGTCGGTTACTGGGTCGACGAGTCGGTGGCCGGCCGCGGAGTGATGCCGACATCCGTGGCGCTCGTCGTGGACCACTGTTTCCGAGCCGTCGGTCTGCACCGCATCGAGGTCTGCATTCGCCCGGAGAACGGGCCCAGTCGCCGGGTCGTGGAGAAACTCGGATTCCGCGAGGAGGGGCTGCGCCCGCGCTATCTCCACATCGACGGCGCCTGGCGCGACCACCTCGTCTTCGCACTCACCGCGGAAGAGGTGCCCGACGGGTTGCTGAGGCGCTGGCAGCGGGCACGATCCAGGAGCACGCCCCACGACAATCCCGCATAGCCAGGAAATTGAATAAGTGTTCGAAATTGATCGGCGGATGACCGCCTCGGGGCGTTGAATTCGCTACCTGGGCGACCTGTTGATCGCATCGGTCACAAAAAAAGCTCGAAATATCAGCCAGATCGTGCGACACACCGGCTCAATTGGCAGATGGCCTCACGCAAACCCCTCTACCGTGTGAGGCGTGAGCAGCAGCGGCCTCATCTACGCAGTCATTGTCGGGGCCTGGGCCGCCTACTTGGTGCCGATGTGGCTCCGTAGGCAGGACGAGCTGAACGAGGCCCGTCCGACGGAACGCTTCAGCACAGCCATCCGGTTGCTGTCCGGACGGGCGGGGATGGAGCGCCGATACGCCAAGGACCT
Source organism: Streptomyces sp. a15 (assembly GCF_059026085.1). Lineage (NCBI taxonomy): Bacteria > Bacillati > Actinomycetota > Actinomycetes > Kitasatosporales > Streptomycetaceae > Streptomyces > Streptomyces sp. A15. The sequence continues at coordinate 123,365 of NZ_JBWLKM010000023.1, forward strand.
GCGGGCGCGCTCCACCGAAGAGGGGGAGCCCAGCGCCGTGGACCCGGGAGCGGTCACCGATTCGGTGGACGTCCGGGCCTTCGCCATGCCTCCGACCCGGCCACAGACACAAGCAACGGTCCAGGCACAGGCGCCCGCACGGTCGGAACAGGTACGCGAACAGGTTCGTGAGCAAGCGCGTGAACCGGAGCGCGAACAGGTTCGTGAGCAGGTGCGCGAACCGGCGCGCGCATCCGACAGCGCGCCGCCCGCGCGCAAGCGCGTACCGGGTCCCCGGCGCACGCCCTCCGAAGAAGCGGCCGCGGCGCGCGCCCGGCGTACGAAGGTGCTCGCGCGCCGACGGCGTACGACGGTCATGCTCTTCATCGCCTTCTCGCTCGGCGCGATCGTCGCCGCGGTCGGCGGGCTCGCCTTCCTGTGGGCGCCCGGCGTGCCCGCGGTCCTGCTCAGTGGGTACATCGCGTACCTGCGCTCCCAGGAGCGCAGACGCTTCGCCTACCAGATGGACCGGCGCCAGGCCGAGGCCGCCGCGCAGCGACTGCGCGAGCGCACCCGCCAGCCCCGCCGCCGCGCCGCCGTCGACGCCGGCGCCGACTCCGAGGAGCCGGACGAAGGCCCTGAGCCGGAGACGGACCCCGGGATGTCGGCGCTCGCCGCGGACCGGCGTGCGCTCGTCGAGCAGACCGACCACGCGGAGTGGGTGGACCAGCAGCGGGAGCGCCAGCAGCGGCCCGCGCACGGTGACAGCTGGGACCCGGTGCCGGTGCCGTTGCCGACGTACGTGACCGCGCCGGTCGCTCCGCGGGCCACCTCCGACGTGGACCTCGGGGCGCCGGACGCGTGGAGTTCGGCGCGGTCCAGCGCCGTCACGCCCGAGCAGGAGGCGCGGCCCGGGGCGCGGGACGCGGGAGCGGAGGAACAGGCCGCCGACGCGGACGACAAACCGGCGGCCGACGGTCGCAGTGACGCCCGTCGCGCCGCCTCCGCCCGTCGCGCCCGTGAGCGTGGCCGTACGCCGCTGTTCGACCAGTACGAGGACGGGGACCGGCCGCGGGCCGCGAACGAGTAACCCGAGGTGTTTGACCAGCCCGGGAACGGATTTCCAAGCACCCGGACGGGGATGCTAGAGTTTCACTCGTTGCAAGGGCCTGTGGCGCAGTCTGGTAGCGCACCTCGTTCGCATCGAGGGGGTCTGGGGTTCAAATCCCCACAGGTCCACCGCAACGACTGTTCCGGGGTAACCCGGGGGCAGTTGACGAGATCCCGTCCGATCTGACCGATCGGGCGGGATCTTTGTGTTCCGCCTCGCCAATCGCCCTCTCAGGCCCGCCCGTTGGCGGCCGAGGCGCGCTGTTCCAGCCGCCTCAGGGCCAGCTTGCCCCACTCCAGGTTGTCCCGTTCGAAGGCCATGCCCCGCATGAGGGTGAGGTAGGGGCCGATGCGCTCGGCGGTGGTGACGTACTCGTCCTCGGTCCGTCCGTCCAGCAGGCGCCGGCGCAGACGCTCGTAGGAAGCCAGCTTGGCCGTGGCCCACTCCATGCGTTCGGCGATCGCGGCGCGTACGGCCTCGGTGTCGCCGGCGTCGACGCACTGGACCTTCACCATCAGCTCGTCCCGGATCGCCGTCGGCTTGCCGGGGAGTTCGGCGGTGTAGGCACGCACGGCCTCGAGACCGGCTTCGGTGAGGGTGAAGAGCCGCTTGTTGGGGCGCCGCTCCTGCTCGACGACGCGGGCCGAGATGAGCCCCTGGCTCTCCATGCGCTCCAGTTCCCGGTAGAGCTGCTGAGGGGTGGCCGTCCAGAAGTTGGCGACCGAGGCGTCGAATCCCTTCGCGAGGTCGTACCCGGACGCCTCGCCCTCCAGCAGTGCGGCCATCACCGCATGACGCAGAGCCATGATCCGATGCTAGCATCCCGTTGATTAATCAAAAAAGTGAGTATCAAGTCCAAGTGGGTATCAGGGGAGAGGTGGAGGATCTCATGCATCCCTTCCGGAAAGCCGTCGAGACCGCTGACATGGACGCGGTGGCCGCCCTGTTGGCGGAGAACGTCGTCTTCACCAGTCCGGTCGTCTTCAAGCCGTACGAGGGCAGGGCGATCACCGCCGCGATCCTGCGCGCCGTGTCGCAGGTCTTCGAAGACCTCACCTACACCCGGGAGATCGCGAACCCCGACGGGCTCGACCACGCCTTCGTCTTCACCGCGACCGTCGACGGCAAGCAGCTCACGGGCTGCGACTTCCTGCACTTCGACGAGGACGGCAGGATCGACGACTTCATGGTCATGGTCCGCCCGCTCTCGGCGGCCCGGGCCCTCTCCGAGGCCATGGGGGCACGGTTCGAGCAGATCGCCGAGGAAGCCGCCGGGGCTGAGTGACTGCCGCCGTCCAGGCGGCGGCAGCCTCATGACGACTGGGCGGCGCTACGGCGTTACAGCTCTTTGGCGAAGCACCGGCTCGACTCGAAGTGCCGGTAGTAGCCGAACTTGCCGCACGGCTCGTACCCGCTGGACGTGTAGAGGGCGATCGCCTCCGGCTGCTCGGTGCCGGTCTCCAGGACCATGCGTCTGCGGCCGGCCGCGCGGGCGTCCTCCTCCAGCGCGGCCAGCATGCGGCGGGCGAGGCCGCGGCCGCGCATCGCGTCTATGACGTACATCCGCTTGAGCTCGGCGTCCCCGTCCAGGTTGCCCTCGCCGTTGGTGTCCTGGCAGCGCCAGCCGCCCGTGGCGACGGGGGTGCCGTCCTCGTCGTACGCGATGAAGTAAACGCCGTTCGGCGGGTCGAAGTCCGACGGGTCCAGGGGCGTGGCGTCGCCGCCGTCGCCGTAGCGCAGGTGGTACTCGGCCTGGACCTGGTCGTTGAGCTTGACGGCGTCCGGGTGGTCGAAGGGGACGCGGCGGATATTCATACTGATCACCGTATATTAATTCATACTCGAACAAGGACTCGGTCCAGTGTGCCGGTATCGTGCCGGGGTGCTCACTGTGACTTCAGCCAATGTGAACGGACTGCGCGCCGCCTCGAAGAAGGGCTTCGTGGAGTGGCTCGCGGAGACCTCCGCCGACGTGCTCTGCCTCCAGGAGGTGCGCGCGGAGCCGCAGCAGCTGCCCGAGCACGTCCGTACGCCCGACGGCTGGTACGTCGTCCACGCACCCGCCGCCGCGAAGGGCCGCGCCGGCGTCTCCCTCTACACGCGCCGCGAGCCGGACCGCGTCCGGGTCGGCTTCGGCTCGGCCGAGTTCGACGGCAGCGGGCGCTATGTCGAGGCCGACCTGCCCGGCGTCACCGTCGCCTCCCTCTACCTGCCCTCCGGCGAGGTCGGCACCACGCGCCAGGACGAGAAGGTCCGTTTCATGGACGAGTTCCTCGCCTACCTCAAGGACCTCCGCGAGCGCTCCGCCGCCGACGGCCGCGAGGTCCTCGTCTGCGGCGACTGGAACATCGCCCACCAGCAGGCCGACCTCAAGAACTGGCGGGCGAACCAGAAGAGCTCCGGGTTCCTGCCGGAGGAGCGCGAGTGGCTGGGGCGGGTCTTCGACCCGGCGGAGGGCGGGTACCTCGACGTCGTGCGGGCGCTGCATCCGGACGTCGACGGGCCGTACACGTGGTGGTCGTATCGGGGGCGGGCCTTCGACAACGATTCAGGGTGGCGCATCGACTACGAAGTGGCGACGCCGGGTCTCGCGGCCAAGGCGGTCAAGGGGTACGTCGAGCGCGCGGCCACGCATGCCGAGCGGTGGTCCGACCATGCGCCGGTGACCGTGGTCTACGACCTCTAGTCCCGCTTCCGCATCCGCCGGTCCATCGCCAGCGACAGCTCCGCCTCCACCACGCTCCGTGCCAGCGGGCGCAGGCGTGGGAGGTCTTCCGCGGGGGCGTGGCGCAGGATCAGGTCGGCGAAGAGTTCGGCGAGGGCGTCGGTGTGTTCGCGGACGCGTTTGCCCGCGTCGAGGACCTCGGCCAGGGGGATGCCCTCGCGGACCAGGGCCGAGGAGACGTCCAGGAGGCGGCGGCTGATGTGGACGATCTCGTCGCCGTCGGTGCCGAGGTAGCCGAGCTCCAGGGCGGCGGCGAAGTTCTCGGGGGTGACCTCGCCCTCGAAGCGGGCGGCGAGTTCCTCGGGGGTGAGGCGGACCGGTTCCTCCTCGGTGGGGGTGTCCACGCCGAGGAGTTCGCCGACGTTGCGGCCGTGTTCGAAGGCCTCCGCCAGCTCCGCGATGCTGCTGAGGGTGTGGCCGCGTTCCAGCAGCGCCGCGATGGTGCGCAGGCGGGCCAGGTGGTGGTCGTCGTACCAGGCGATACGGCCCTCGCGGCGGGGCGGCGCGATGAGTTTGCGTTCGCGGTAGAAGCGCAGGGTGCGTACGGGGATGCCGGCCAGTCGTGCCAGTTCCTCCATGCGGTATTCGCGCTTCTCCGTCACGTGCGCAGCCTATGTCGTACCCGCGGTAACTTTCGTCGGCGCGGCCCCTACCCATCAGTACGGAGCTGCTCTACTCTCCCCATTGCGCCAGTGTTCACTGGCGGAGTTCATGGCGATGCGTGGAGGCTTCGGGATGGCCGAGCACGAGCACGAACATGTCCGGGTGGCGGTGATCGGGTCGGGGTTCGGCGGACTCGGGGCCGCCGTGCGGCTGCGGCGCGAGGGTGTCACCGACTTCGTGGTCCTGGAGCGGGCCGGCGGTGTCGGCGGGACCTGGCGGGACAACACCTATCCGGGGTGCGCCTGTGACGTGCCGTCGCACCTGTACTCGTTCTCCTTCGCACCCAACCCCGACTGGCCGCGCACCTTCTCCGGGCAGCAGCACATCCGCGCCTACCTGGAGCACGTGGCCGACGTCTTCCGGCTGCGCCCGCACATCCGCTTCGACTCCGAGGTCAAGACGATGACCTGGAACGCGGAGCGGCTGTGCTGGGACATCGAGACGGCCGCCGGCCCGCTCTCCGCGGACTTCGTCGTCTCCGCCACCGGTCCGCTGTCCGATCCGCGCATCCCGGACATCCCGGGGCTCGACACCTTCCCCGGCAAGGTCTTCCACTCCGCCCGCTGGGACCACGACTACGACCTGCGCGGCAAGCGGGTCGCCATGGTCGGCACCGGCGCCTCCGCGATCCAGATCGTGCCGGCCGTCCAGCCCCTCGCCGAGAAGCTCACCCTCTTCCAGCGGACCCCGCCCTGGGTGCTGCCCCGCGTCGACCGGGCGATCAGCGGGGCCGAGCGCGGGCTGCACCGGCGGCTGCCCTTCACCGGCCAGCTCAGGCGCGGACTCCTGTGGGGCATCCGGGAATTGCAGGTCCAGCTGTTCACCAAGCGCCCCGACGAACTGGGCCTGGTCGAGACGGTGGCCAGGCGGAACATGGCCCGCTCCATCAAGGACCCGGCCCTGCGCGCCAGGCTGACGCCCGACTACCGCATCGGCTGCAAGCGGATCCTGCTGTCGAGCGAGTACTACCCGGCGCTCGCCAGGCCCAATGTGGATGTCGTCGCGAGCGGCCTGAGCGAAATCCGCGGCCTGACCCTCGTCGCCGCCGACGGCACCGAGGCCGAGGCCGACGCGATCGTCTTCGGTACGGGCTTCCACGTCACCGACATGCCGATCGCCGACCGGGTGGTGGGCGCGGACGGCCGTACGCTCGCCGAGGCCTGGGCGGCGGGCGACGGGATGGCGGCGCTGCGGGGCGCCTCGGTGCCCGGATTCCCCAACTGGGTGACCGTCATCGGGCCCAACACGGGCCTCGGGACCTCGTCCATGATCCTGATCATCGAGTCGCAGCTGAACTACATGGCCGACTTCGTGCGGCAGTTGGGCGTCCTCGGCGGCCGGGTCGCCCTCGACGCCCGCCCGAGCGCCCTGCACGCGTGGAACCGGCGGGTGCACGAGCGCATGAAGCGCACGGTGTGGAACACCGGCTGCGACAGCTGGTACCTGGACGCGAACGGCCGCAACACCACCATCTGGCCGGGGACCACGACCGAGTTCCGGCGCGCGACGCGGCGGGTGGAGCTGAGCGAGTACGAGGTGCTGCGGACGTCAGCCGTGAAGCAGGCCGAGGTCAGCGCATGAGCCGCCTTCTCCACGTCTCCTCCGGCCCCTACGCCCCGCCCGTCCCCGCCCGCGAACTCACCGCCGTCTCCGCCGACGGCGCCCGTCTGCACGTCGAGGCGCACGGACCCGAGGGTGCCCCGGCCGTCGTCCTCGTCCACGGCTGGACCTGCTCGACCGCCTTCTGGGCTGCCCAGATACGGGAACTGGCCACCGACCACCGCGTGATCGCCTACGACCAGCGCGGCCACGGACGCAGCCCGGCGAGCCCCGCCTGCAGTACGGACGCCCTCGCCGACGACCTCGAAGCCGTACTCGAAGCGACCCTCGCGCCGGGGGAGAAGGCCGTGATCGCCGGTCACTCCATGGGCGGGATGACGGTGCTGGCCGCCGCCGGAAGGGCCGGTGTCCGGGAGCACGCGGCGGCCGTCCTGCTGTGCAGCACGGGCTCGTCACGGCTGGTCGCCGAGTCGCTGGTGATACCGATCCGGGCGGGCCGGCTGCGGACCGCGCTGACCAAGCGGCTCCTCGGCTCGCGCGCCCCGCTCGGGCCGGTCACACCGCTCGCCCGGCGGATCCTCAAGTACGGCACGATGGGCGCCGGTTCGGCCCCGCACATGGTCGAGGCCTGCGCCCGGATCGTGCACGCCTGTCCGCGCACGGTGCGGCACGCCTGGTCGGAGGTGCTCGGCCTGCTCGATCTCGACCACGGCGTACGGGCGTTGACGGCACCGACAGCCGTCCTGGTCGGCTCGGCCGACCGGCTGACGCCCCCGGTGCAGGCCCGCGCGCTGGCCGCCGCACTGCCCGACTGCATGGGCCTCGCCGAACTGCCCGGCATCGGCCACATGACACCGGTCGAGGCGCCCGAGCCGGTCACCGGGAAGATCCGTGAACTCGTCGCGACGTACGCGCACATCAAGGAGGGCGCATGACCAGGGTCAGCCTCGAAGGACAGGTCGCCGTCGTCACCGGAGCCGCGCGCGGCGTCGGGGAGCTGCTGGCCCGGAAGTTGTCCGCGCGCGGCGCGAAGGTGGCGCTGGTCGGCCTGGAGCCGGACGCGCTCAAGCAGGTCGCCGAGCGGCTGCACGGCGACAGCGCCCACTGGTACGCCGACGTCACCGACCACGAGGCGATGGCCCGGGTCGCCGAGGAGGTCAAGGAGCGGTTCGGGAAGGTCGACATCGTCGTCGCCAACGCGGGTGTCGCCACCGGCGGTCCCTTCGTCGACTCCGATCCCGTGGCCTGGCGGCGGGTGATCGAGGTCAACCTGATCGGATCGGCGGTGACCGCGCGGGCCTTCCTGCCGGTGCTGATGGAAAGCCGGGGCTATCTGCTGCAGATCGCCTCGCTGGCCGCGATCACGCCGGCGCCGATGATGACGGCGTACTGCGCGTCCAAGTCGGGCGTGGAGGCGTACGCGCACAGTCTGCGCGCCGAAGTCGGCTACAGGGGCGTGCGGGTGGGCGTCGGGTACCTGTCGTGGACCGACACCGACATGGTGAGGGGCGCCGATCAGGACGACGTGATGCGGGAGTTGCGGCAGCGGCTGCCGTGGCCGTCGAACAAGACGTATCCGCTGGGGCCGGCGGTGGACCGGATCGTCGCCGGGATCGAGCGCCGGTCGAGCCATGTGTACGGCCAGTGGTGGCTGCGCGGGACGCAGGGGGTGCGCGGGTATCTGCCCGCGGTCATCGGGACCGTCGGACAACGGGAGATGCGGCGGTTCGCCACCCGGCTGGAGGGCATGCGGACCGGGCTCGTCGGTGCAGGTGGGGCGGCCGATGAGGAGGCTCGCGCTACGCACCGTGACTGATCGACATGCGTGCTGTGACCGCCCATGTGAATCTGGTCGAGGCCCCGCCAAGGGGCCCCAGCAACCACCCACCACGGGAGTGAACCCACATGGGTATGAAGGACAAGTTCCAGGACAAGTCGGAGCAGTGGCAGGAGCAGGCCAAGCAGAAGGCGCAGCAGGCGCGGGAGCGCGGCGAGCGCGGCGAGCGCGGCCAGGAGCCTGGCCGGGAGCGTGGCCGCCAGGGGCAGGACCCCATGCGTGAGCGTGACGAGGAGTCGGAGCGGATGCGGCGCGAGGAAGAGGACCGCCTCGCGCAGGACTACGACGCCTGACGCTTCGGTTGGCTTCGGCCTCTGAACGTGGGGTGCCCTTCTTTGGAAGGGTGCCCCACGTTTTGCTTGCGTTTGGGGGTGCGTTGTCGGGTGCGGGTCGGTGGGGGCTGGTCGCGCAGTTCCCCGCGCCCCTAAGGGAAGCTGCCCTTCCCCCGATCAGAGGCGCGGGGGCAATTTGGGCCTTGAGTGGTTCGGGACGTTCGAGTAATCCGGGGGTGTCGCCGGGGGGTTGGTCTCCAGGAGGTCCAGGGCGAGTTTCACCGCGTCGTCCAGCTGGGCGTGGCGGCCCTCTGCCCAGTCCAGTGGGGTGCGTTGGATTTCCAGGTCGGGGATGACGCCGTGGTTTTCCACGGACCAGCCGTACGCGTCGAACCAGGCCGCGTTCATCGGCACCGTGATCACCGTGCCGTCGCCCAGTTGGTGGCGGCCGGTCATGCCGACGACTCCGCCCCAGGTGCGCTGGCCGACGACCGGGCCGAGTTTCAGCAGCTTGAAGGCCGCCGTGATCATGTCGCCGTCCGAGGCGGTCGCCTCGTCGGCCAGGGCGACCACCGGGCCGCGCGGGGCGTTGGAGGCGTACGACACCGGCTGGGCGTCCCGGGTCAGGTCCCAGCCCAGGATGCGGCGGGTCAGTTTCTCCACGACGAGTTCGCTGATGTGGCCGCCGGCGTTGCCGCGTACGTCGACGATCAGGGCGGGCCGGGACACCTCCATGCGCAGGTCGCGGTTGAACTGGGCCCAGCCCGAGCCGCCCATGTCGGGGATGTGCAGATAGCCGCAGCGTCCGCCGCTCAACTCCCGTACGACGGCCCGGCGTTTGGCCACCCAGTCCTGGTAGCGCAGGGGGCGCTCGTCGAGGAGCGGGACGACCGCCACGCGCCGCGCCCGTCCCTCGCCCTCGGCCGGGGTGAACGTCAGCTCCACCGTCGTACCGCCCGCTCCCGCGAGCAGTGGGTAGGGCCCGGTCACCGGATCCACCGGACGGCCGTCCACGTGGGTGAGCACCGCGCCCTCCCGGATACCCGTGCCGGCCAGCGGTGAACGTGCCTTGGAGTCGGAGGACTCGCCGGGCAGGATCCGCTTGACCATCCAGCCGTCGTCCCGGCGGACGAAGTTGGCGCCGAGGAGGCCCTGGCGGCGCTGGTAGTGCGCCGGGCCCTCGTTGCGGCGGGCGGCGGAGACGTAGGCGTGAGAGGTGCCGAGTTCGCCGAGCACCTCGCGCAGCAGGTCCGCGAACTCGTCGGGGGACGCGACCCGTTCGACCAGCGGACGGTACTGGTCGAGCACCGCGTTCCAGTCGATGCCGCACATGCCGGGTTCCCAGAAGTAGGCGCGGATGAGCCGGCCGGCCTCGTCGTACGCCTGACGCCACTCGGCGGCCGGGTCGACCTCGTGCAGGATGCGCCGTGAGTCGATCCAGACCGTCGAGTCGCTGTCGCCGATCTCGTTGGAGGGCACCGCCCGCAGGTCGCCCTCGTCCACGACGACCAGCCGCGAGCCGTCGCCGCTGACCGCGAACCAGTCGAGGTGCTCGACGAGTTCGGTCTTCTTCGCCTTGGTGATGTTGAAGAACTCCAGGGTCGGCCGGCCGCTGGTGTCGTCCGGGTTGGCGAAGGTCTCGCCGAGCGCTCCGGAGATCGGCCAGCGCAGCCAGACCAGGCCGCCGCCCGCGACCGGGTACAGCGCCGAGTACTTGGAGGCGGTGACCGGGAAGGGCGTCACCCGGCTCGCCAGGCCCTCGACCTCGACGGTCACCGTGCCGTCGCCGCCCTCGTCCTCCTCCACCGGGTCCAGGCCCCCGGCGGCGGGCCGGCCCTCCGGGTTCAGTGCGAAGGGGGAGGGCGTGGCGGAGGACAGGGGGACCAGGTACGGGCGGCAGCCCAGCGGGAAGGACAGGTCGCCGGTGTGCACGTCGTAGACGGGATCGAAGCCGCGCCAGGACAGGAAGGCCAGATAGCGGCCGTCCCTCGTGAACACCGGGTTCTCGTCCTCGAAGCGGCCGTTGGTCACGTCGACGATCAGGCGGTCCTTTATCCGCGCCATCTTGATCTGCCGCAGTGACCGTCCGATCCCCGGGTGCGACCACGTCAGCCACGCCCCGTCCGGAGAGAAGGCGAGGTCGCGCACCGGCCCGTTGATCGAGCGGATGAGCTCCGTCACCTCGCCGTCGGAGTCCTCGGTCTCGCTGTCGGAGTCCTCCGTCCCCGCGGCGGTAGCCGCATCGTCGGACACTGTGATGAGCAGCAGCCGTCCGTCGTGCGAGGCGATGGCGAGGCGCTCGCCCTGCGGGTCGGATACCAGCTCCAGCACCCGCCCCAGCTCGCCGGACGCGAGCCGCCGGGGCTCGCGGTCCCCGGTCGCCCTCGGGAGGTAGGCGACCTCGATCGCGTCCTCGCCCTCCGCGTCCGTCACGTACGCGACCTGGCCGACCGGGCCGAGCATCTCCGGGAGCCGGACCCGTACGCCCGGGGTGTCGGTGATGGTGCGGGCGGGCCCGTCACGATGGGTCAGCCAGTACAGGCTTCCGCGCACGACCACGGCGCTCGCGCGGCCCGTCTCGTCGACCGAGATGCCGTCCACGTGCTGGGTGGCCGGGACCTGGTACCTACGGCGTCCCGCGCGTGGCCCGCTCAGCCGTACGTCGAGCCGGCGGGGCACCGAGTCCGCGGCGAGGTCGTCGACGATCCACAGATCGCCGGCGCACTGGTACACCACCCGGGTGCCGTCACTGGCCGCGTGCCGGGCGTAGAAGGCGTCGTGGTCGGTGTGGCGGCGCAGGTCGGAGCCGTCGTACGCGCACGAGTAGAGGTTGCCGATGCCCTCGTGGTCGGAGAGGAAGGCGATCCGGCCGCCGACGAACATGGGGGAGTGGAGATGGCCCTGCAGGTCGGCCAGCAGCCGCTCCCCGTGCAGCCACAGCCTGCCCATCGCCCCGCCCCGGTAGCGCTTCCAGGCGGCCGGTTCGTGGGGTGGGGTGCCGGTGAGGAGCAGGGTCTTGCGCTCGCCGTCGAGGTCGGCGACCTGGATGTCGGAGACCGGGCCCCAGGGGAGCTTGCGGCCGGGGTCGCCGTCGGGATCGACCTTGTAGGCCCAGGTGAAGTACGAGAAGGGCTCGCCGTGCGAGGCGACGGCGAGGATCGTCCCGTTCGGGGTCCAGCCGCAGACCTGGGTGTCGGCGGACCCCCAGTGGGTGAGCTGCCGGCCCGGCCCGCCGTCCACCGGCACCAGATGGATCTCCGGGACCAGACTGCGCCAGCTCGTGTACGCGAGATGGCGGCCGTCGGGCGAGAAGCGCGGGTGGCCGACCTTGGTGCGGTCGACGGTGAGCCGCCAGGCGCGGCCGGGACCGTCGAGGGGGGCCAGCCAGAGGTCGTCCTCGGCCACGAAGCACAGCAGTTCGCCGCTCAGATGCGGAAGGCGCAGATAGCTCACCTCCCCATGCTTTTCCTCCGGATGGACCCGGGCAACTTATGAAAAAATCCGGGCGAGGTCGCCTCGCGTGACGGGCAACACGAACGAAACAGTTTCGTTTCGCTTGAGAGTGCGCTACATTCGTCACGTACGAAACCGTGTCGTTCGGAGTGGGAAGGTGAGACAGATGGCTGAGGTCGCAACGGTGCGTCGCAGTCGGATCACGCCCGAGCGCGAGGCCGAGCTGTACGCGGCCGTGCTCGAACTGCTCCGGGAAGTCGGCTACGACGCCCTCACCATGGACGCCGTGGCCGCCCGTACGCGATCCAGCAAGGCGACCCTCTACCGCCAGTGGGGCGGCAAGGCCGAGCTGGTCGCGAAGGCCATGAAGCACAACAAGCCGGGTTCCATCGGCGATGTCGACACCGGCTCCCTGCGGGAAGACTTCCTCACCCTCGTGTCACGCGAGGACGACTGCACCATGGAGCGGAACTCCGACCTGATGCGGGCGCTGGCCATGGCGGCCCACTCGAATCCGGACCTCATGCGGGCGCTCAGGGAGCTGCTCATCGAGCCCGAGATGGGTGAGTTCCACCGAGTCGTGCAGCGCGCTGTCGACCGTGGCGAGCTCCGGGCGGACTGCCCCGCGCTCAAGTACGTCGTACACATGCTGGTCGGCGCGTTCGCCACCCGCACGCTCATCGACGAGCTGCCCCCCACGCAGGAATTCCTGCGTTCGTACATCGACGCCGTCGTCCTCCCCGCCCTCGGCGTCCCCACCACCTGAGACCTCCCCGCAGTCACCACCTGACGTCACCGCTCAAGTCGTCGGGACGATCACGCCTGCCCCCCAGCGGGCCGATCACCCCTTCCCTGCACAACACACGACCTGACCGGGAGTACGCCCTCGTGGCCACGTTCCTCTACAAACTCGGCCGGCTCGCCTTCCGGCGACGGCATTTCGTCGCCCTGATATGGGTCGCCCTGCTGACGCTCGCGGGCGTCGGCGCGGCCTCCGCGCCCGCTCCGGGCACCACCTCCTTCTCCATCCCCGGCACCGAGGCGCAGAAGGCCTTCGACCTGCTGGAGCAGCGTTTCCCCGGCGCCAGCGCCGACGGGGGGACCGGGCGCATCGTCTTCAAGGCACCCGACGGCGAGAAGATGACGGACGCCGACAACAAGGCGACCGTCGCGAAGACCGTCGAGGAACTGGGCGACGGTTCCGAGGTCGTCTCCGTCACCGACCCGTTCACGACGAACGCCGTGAGCAAGGACGGCACGGTCGCCTACACCTCGGTGAAGTACGACACCCCCGGCATGGAGCTGAAGGACTCGACCCGGGACGCCCTGGAGGCGGCCGGGGACGAGGCGCGGGCCACCGGGCTGACCGTCGACATCGGAGGCGACGCCCTCCAGGCCGCGGCCGAGCCGGGGGCCATCGGTGAGGTCATCGGCCTCGCCATCGCCGCGGTCGTCCTCGTCATTACCCTGGGCTCGCTGGTCGCGGCCGGACTGCCGCTGCTGACCGCGATCATCGGTGTCGGCATCGGCGTCTCCACCATCACCGCCCTCGCCAACGCGCTCGACCTCGGCGACACCACCTCCACGCTCGCGCTGATGATCGGCCTCGCGGTCGGCATCGACTACGCGCTGTTCATCGTCTCGCGCTACCGGGGCGAGCTGGCCGAGGGTCGCGACCGCGAGGAGGCGGCAGGCCGGGCCACCGGCACCGCCGGCTCGGCGGTGGTCTTCGCCGGTCTCACCGTTGTGATCGCCCTCGCGGGCCTCTCGGTCGTCGGTGTCCCGATGCTGACCAAGATGGGTCTCGCGGCGGCGGGCACGGTCGTGGTCTCCGTCCTCATCGCGCTGACCCTCATCCCGGCGCTGCTCGGATACGCGGGCAAGAAGGTCCGCCCGACGGGCGAGAAGCGCAAGCGGCGTGGCGGCAACAAGTCCGAGGCGCCCGCGAAGTCCGAGGCGCCCGAAAAGTCGGCGGCGCAGGCCAAGCCCGGCCTGGGCGTCCGCTGGGCGAGCTTCGTCATCCGCCGTCCCGCTGCCGTGCTGCTGCTCGGCGTGGTCGGTCTGGGCGCGATCGCCGTCCCGGCCACCCAGCTGGAGCTGGGCCTGCCCGACGACGGCTCGCAGCCGACGTCCACGACGCAGCGCCGGGCGTACGACCTGCTGTCGGAGGGCTTCGGCCCCGGCTTCAACGGCCCCCTGATGATCGTGGTCGACGCGAAGAACAGCGACGACCCCAAGGCGGCGGCCACCACGGTGACCGACGGGATCAAGGGCCTCAAGGACGTCGTCACGGTCACCCCGGCGACGTTCAACAAGGCCGGCGACACCGCGACGATCACCGTGATCCCGGACTCCAAGCCGTCCTCGGTACAGACCGAGGACCTGGTGCACGCCATCCGTGACCAGGGCGCCGACGTCAGGGCCGACACGGGCGCGAGGGTCCTGGTCACCGGCACCACCGCGATGAACATCGACTTCTCGCAGAAGCTCACCGACGCGCTGATCCCGTACCTGGCCCTGGTGGTGGGCCTCGCCTTCCTCCTCCTCATCGTGGTCTTCCGCTCGATCCTGGTCCCGCTGAAGGCGGCCCTCGGCTTCCTGCTCAGCGTGCTCGCCGCGCTGGGTGCCGTGGTCGCGGTCTTCCAGTGGGGCTGGCTGAGCGGCCTGATCGGCGTCGAGGAGACCGGCCCGATCATGTCGATGATGCCGATCTTCATGGTGGGCGTCGTCTTCGGTCTCGCGATGGACTACGAGGTCTTCCTCGTGACCCGCATGCGGGAGGCGTACGTCCACGGCGAGTCGCCGAGCCAGGCCATCGTGACCGGCTTCCGGCACAGCGCCCGGGTCGTGGCCGCCGCCGCGGTCATCATGATGGCCGTCTTCGGCGGCTTCATCAGCTCCAGCGAGTCGATGATCAAGATGATCGGCTTCGGCCTCGCGATCGCCGTCTTCTTCGACGCGTTCGTCGTCCGCATGGCGATCGTCCCGGCGGTGCTCGCGCTGCTCGGCAAGAAGGCCTGGTGGCTGCCGAGGTGGCTGGACCGCGCCCTGCCCAACGTGGATGTGGAGGGCGAGGGACTTCGCACGCAGGACGACCTGAAGACGGTCGGCGACGCGGATCCGGACGAGGACCGGGAGCTGGCGCGCGTCTGACGCGTACGGCTTCCGCCGCTCGACCAGCCGGTGAGGGCTCCGTGGGGACGGGGCGCCCTCACCGGCTTTTCCTCGTCTCAGCCCAGTGGCGTGTCGGTCTCAGCCCAGGGGGGTGTCGAGGAGTTCGGTCAGGGTGCGCTTGAAGTCGTCGGTCCGCGGGTCGTCCAGCCCGCCGAGCGGGGCGAGCAGCTGGTCGAGCAGCAGCTGTACGGCGTCGATGGCGGGCCGCACGGTCTCACGGCCCTCCTCGGTGAGCGCCAGGCGCACGACCCGGGTGTCCTCGGCATCCCGGGTACGCCGGATGAGCCCGGCCGCCTCCAGGGAACGGGCCAGTTTCGACACGTACAGCGCCTCGAGCCCCGTGTAGTCGGCGAGCTCCCGCTGACTCGGCTGCCGGCCCGAACGTTCCATCCCGCTGAGGGAGGCCAGCAGGACGTACTGGGCGTGGGTGAGGTTCAGGGGCGCGAGGGCCTGGTCGACGGCGGTACGCCACTTGTTGGCGAGGCGCCAGACGAGGTAGCCGGGGGTGGGGGAGGGGGCCTTCGGTGCGTCACTCACAGCGGATACGGTACATGGCTACCTTTATTGAGGGTCAGGGCTTGTCGCGCGCCCGAGGTAGGTGACCTCCGTCGACTCCGCGCCCGGCACCTCGATCTCGTGGAAGCCGAGGCGGTCGTAGAAGGACCGGGCGGGAGTATTGGCGGTGAGCATGGAGAGGTGCACGGCCGGTACGCCCTTCTTGTGCAGGGCGTCGAGGAAGGTCCGCATCAGGGCGCGCCCGTAGCCTCGCCCCTGCCGGTCGGGGAGCAGGTCGATGTGGAGATGGGCCGGGTAGGCGGCGACCTCCGGGACGAGCATGCGTTCGGGGTGGTGGAGGAGGGGGACGATCTGGTCGTCGGGGGTGCGGGGCGGTCCACTGGTCCGATTGGGCTCCGGGTACCGATCGGCGACCATCGGCAGCCACTTCGCCCGGTAGTCCTCGACGAAACGGGGCGTGTCCGCGGTGCCGAGGATGTAGCCGACGGCTTGTCCGTGTCCGTCGTCCAGCACGAAGGCCAGGTCCGGCTCCAGGTGGACGTACGGTGCCGCGAAGATCGCCGGGAAGATGCTGGGGTCGGCGTAGTGGGGGCGGCTGTCCTGGCCGACGTGGGCGGTGCGGATGCAGATGTCGTCGAGGGCGGGGCGGTCGGCGGGGGCGTAGGGGCGTACTGCGGGTGCGGGTGCGGGTGCGGGTGCGGGTGCCGAAGTCATCGTCGTACGGTGCTTGGTCGGGAGCACGCTTGCAACCCCGTTCATTCTGGCCGGCAACGGTTCAGCGTGAGGTGGGCCGCCGGGCGAGGTGCCAGCCTGTGGGGCTGGTCCTGTTCCCAGCGGCCTCCTCCCGAACCCGTCG
>NZ_JBWLKM010000024.1:0-126543 GCF_059026085.1 Streptomyces sp. a15
TCGAGCGAAGTCGAGAGTGGGGGAATCGGCAACCGACGACAACGCCGCAGATCGGCGCCCGCCGCGGAGCGGCTGATTGTCACTGCTGCCCCGCGCCTGCGGCATGATCCGCCGGACAGGCCCTAGCGACAGTCAGCGGTCACTCCAGGGGCTGCCGGACACGTGCGTGTCGTCCGGTGGTCGGCGGGCGTTAACCCGGGCGCACGACGTCCTGCGCCGACCTTGGAGTGACCGCAGTGTCTGAACCCCTCCCCCGCCGGCGGCTCGCCGGACTCTTCCTCGCCCGGTGGACGAACCCGACAGGGCTCCTGCTCCGCCGGCACGCGCCCAGCGCGCTGCTCACCGCCCTGTTCGCGGCCTCCTTCACCGTCCAGGCCGTCGGGGCGCTCCTGCCCCACCTGCCACTGCTGCTCGCCGCGACCGTCGCCTCGGTGGCCGCGGAGGGCGTGCTGCACCGCTGGCAGCGCGGCATGGTGACGGTGCTCGCCAAGTCGCACGCCGACCTGACCGTGCGGCACGTCCTGCGCGACCTGCTGCTGGTCTTCGGGCTGCTGCGGCTGGGCGAGCAGGACCGGGAGACGGTCTACGCCCCGCTCGTCGCCGGTCTGCTCGCCTTCTACGCGCTGCACTGCGCGATCCAGGCGCTGTCGGTCCTGGTCCGCCGCACCCGCACCCTGCCCGTGGTCACCCGGAACATCGACGCCTCCGCGCTGCGTCTGTCCCCGGCCCCGCCCGTCCTGCTGCGCCGCCCCGGCCACCGCCTGCTGGTCTTCGGCCTGCCGTCCACGGCCGGCCTGCTGGCGACGGCCGCCACCGGCGACCTGCGCTGCGCGGCCCTGGGGATCGCGCTGTCCCTCGGGCTCGCGCTGATGGGCCTGTTCGACCTTCTCCTGTGGCTGCTGCCGAGCCGCCGTCCGGCGGGCGAGCAGGAGGTCCTCGACTGGTTCGACGCGTGGCTGGCCGAGTACCGGCCGACCGTCGGCCTCTACTTCTCCGGCGGCGCTTCCTCGGCATACCAGGCGAACATGTGGCTGGAACCGCTCGCCGGGCTGGAGGGCCGTCCGCTGATCGTGCTGCGCGAACGCTTCATGGTGCAGAAGATCGCCGCGACCGACGTGCCAATCGTCTGCCTGCCGAAGGTGTCCACCCTGATGCGCCTGGAGCAGTCCACGCTCCAGGTCCTGATCCACCCCTCGAACTCCGGCAAGACCTCGCAGGTCCTGCGCATCCCCACCCTCAAGCACACCTTCGTCAACCACGGCGAGAGCGACAAGCTGTCCTCCTGCAACCCCTACGCGAAGGCGTACGACGAGGTGTGGGTGGCCGGTCCGGCGGCGCGCGAGCGGTACGCGCTGGCCGAGGTCGGCGTCGAGGACAAGGACGTGGTGGAGATCGGCCGCCCGCAGCTGGACGCCGTACGGCCGTACGGGGGCCCGCCGACCGGTACGTACACCACCGTCCTGTACGCGCCCACCTGGGAGGGCTGGGACGGCAACCCCGGCAACACCTCGGTGATCGAGGCCGGCGAGAACCTCGTGCGGGCGCTGCTGGCGGATCCGGGCGTACGGCTGCTCTACAAGCCGCACCCGCTGACGGGATCCGTCGACCCGCGCGCCGGTGAGGCGGACCTGCTCATCCGGGACCTGATCCGCGCGGCGAACCGGAAGCGAACCGGTGACCGGCCCGCCGCCAACGGCGAACTCGCCCGCTTCACCAAGGAGTTGGACGCCCTCACCTCGATCGACTGCCGGTCCGGCGCCGACCAGGTCGAGCGGATGCTGCTGCAGTCCACGCCCGAGCCGGGGCGGGCCGAGGCGGTGGCGCGGGCGGCCAAGGCCTGGGACGAGGCGTACTGGGCCTCGCTGCCGGAGTGGGAGCACCAGGTCGTGACGGATGTCCGACCCGCGCTGTACTCCTGCTTCAACCGGGCCGATCTGCTGATCAGCGATGTGTCGAGTGTGGTCAGCGACTTCCTCGCGAGCGGGAAGCCCTATGCGGTGGCCAACACCAGCGGGCTGCCGGAGGAGACGTTCCGGGAGATGTTCCCGACGGTGCGGGCCGCGACCGTGCTGGCGCCGGACGCGGGCGGGGTGCCGGGGCTGCTGGAGGCGGTGCGGCATCCGGAGAAGGACGAACTGGTCGCGGCGCGGGCCGAGTTGAAGCGGTATCTGCTGGGACCGGACGAACCGACGTCGCAGGAACGCTTCAACGAGGCCGCGCAGGCGCTGGGTGCGGCGGCTCGGGAGCATCGGGTGCGGATGGCGGAGCGGTCGGCGGCGGAACTTCCCGGTCAGCGGCTGGAAACGGCGACACCCTTCACCGAGCCCAGGCGCAAGCCCGGATCCGAGCGCAGGCCCGAGACGGAGCCCGAGCCCGCCACACCATCCCGGTGAGCTCCCTGCCGCGTCACGCCGCCGCGGCCCGCCCGCCCCGCGCCGCCCCGTCCCGCGCCGGCAGCGCCCGCCGTACCTTGCGTGCCGCCCGCTGCACGAACGTGCCGACGATGTCCTCGCGGTAGCCCGGGAAGGTGCGGGCCTCGCGGGGGCCGGCGAGGTAGACCGAGTCGGGGATGCCGGCCGGGGCGTCGCGGAAGTGGGGGTAGGCGAGATAGAGGCGGCGGCCCTTCCTCTCCAGGACGGCCGGCGCCTCCTTCTTCGCCCGGACGAACTCCACGACGTCCTCGAGGAGGTCCGGCCGCCCGGTGGCGACCAGGTGCAGCCGCAGCCGCTCGTGGACCCTGAGGCGGCGGGCGACGTCCTCGTTCCAGTACATCTCCGTCAGCGGCCGCGCCAGTTCCATCTTGTGCCGCCGGACCTCTTCGGTGTCCTTGAGGTACCTGGGGCCGAACTGCGGCAGTAGCGTGACGAGGAAGGGCCGGACCATCAGCACGTCCCGCTTCGGGCCGGGCGGGAGCAGGTCGGCTATCAGGGTCATCAGGGCGCGTGCGGAGTCGAAGCGCAGGACGTAACTCCCGCTCTTCGTCACGTGCTTGCCGTCCTCGCGGCCCACCAGGTAGTAGCAGGTGTGGTCGGCGACCACGGAGACGCCGTCGGCCCGCAGGTAGGCCTCCATCGTGAACAGCGCGTCCTCGCCCGTGAACAGGGACTCGTCGAAGCGCATGCTGTGGTGTTCCAGCAGAGAACGGCGGAACAGCTTCTGCGCGCTCAGCGTGAACTTGATGTTGGAGGAGAAGACGTCGGTACGGCCCACCGACGTGCCCCACATCGACTTCGGCGCGGACCGGTTGACGCCCTCGACCTTGCCGAGGACGACGTCCGTGCCGTTCTCGTCGGCCATGGCGACCATGCGCCGGAGCGCCTCGGGGCCGAGGCGGTCGTCGGCGTCGAGGAAGAAGACGTAGCGGCCGGCGGCCTTGCCGAGGCCGACGTTGCGGGGGCCGCTGGGGCCGCCGGAGTTGTCCTGCCGGATCACCGTGACCGGCATGGCCGCGCGGGCCGCGAACTCCTCCAGGTACTCCCCGGTGCCGTCCGTCGAACCGTCGTCGACCGCGATGACCTCGATGCGCGTGGGATCGATGGTCTGGGCCTCGACGGACGCGAGGCAGTCGACCAGGTAGGGCATCGCTTCGTACGCCCCGATGATCACGCTCACATCAGGCTGCGTCAGGGTCACGCTTCCCCCTAGTCACTGACTATTTCCCCGTATCGCCTCATTGGCGACCTGATAGACGGACGGTCCGGGCAAGCGGTTGCCCTGGCACCCTGCTTTCGTGAGCCGAGTCACACGGTGAATCGACAGGGAGGACGGCGAGTCGACGGAGGCGCACACCAGGGGATACGTAGAAGGGGCCCGGTTTTCGAGGATCACTCCCTCGAAAACCGGGCCCCTTTCAGCGAAGGCGCTTCAGCCCAGCGTCACGCAGTCAGCCCGTCCGCCTCGCCCGCTGGTGCCGCCCCCGGCGCCGGCACCGCGTTCGCGAGCTCCGCCTCGGCCTCCGCGGCCTCGGCGGCACCGGTCGCCGCCCGTGACTCCTGGCCGACGTTGCGCGTCTCGGCCTTGATCGCGAGGTTGGCCACCGCGGTGTTGAACTGCTCGATGGAGGTCGGCTCGTCCGGGCCCAGCAGGTACTGCTTCAGCTCGGTCCGGTCCGCGGCCAGCGGATCGGCGGCCGGGTCGCGCACCGCGTCGAGGAGTTCGCCCAGCTCGGCCGCGCTGTTGGACAGGATCACCGCGGCGCGCACCGCCGTGTTCTGCCGCTTGAACTCCTCCACGCCCAGCTCGGCGGAGTCCGTGACCGCGTACGGCTTGCCGCTCGCGATGAAGTCGGAGACCACGCTGGAGATGTCGGAGACCATCGCGTCGGAGACGTTGAAGCAGTCGTACAGGCGCGGCTCGGCGCCGGTGACGACCCGGTGCTCCCAGGTGGGGAAGGAACGCCAGTACGCGTCGTTCCACTCGGCCCGCAGCCGGGCGATCTCCTCGTGCTTCTTGACGTCGACCAGGCCATCGCGGGTGGCCTCGGCCTCGTCGCCCTTCTCGCCGCCCTTGCCGACCAGCTCGGCGATCCGGGCCTCGATCCGGACCAGGTCCGCCTTGGCCTCGGCCTGTGCGGCCGCGTCGGTCGTGAAGCGCGGGTCGGCACCGCGCTGGGCGGCGGCCTTCCCCACCAGGGCGGTGATGCGCTGGTGGGCGGCCTTGGCCCGGGCGCTGACGGTGCCGGTGAAGGGGTGCGGCTTGTACAGCACACGGACCGGCGGGTCGGCCTTGACCAGCTTCTTCACGATGCTCTCGCCGGCCAGCAGGATGGACGTGTTGCCGGGGTTGTCGTCCCAGCCCTCCCAGGTCGGCGCGTAGAGCACCGTGGGGCAGCGTCCGTCAGCGGCTCCGCCGCGGGGCCCCTCCGGCACGCCCTGCCAGGTCTGGATGGGCGCCAGCTGCGGGCGGCCGACCTCGACGATGTCCTCGTCGCGGACGCCGACGTCGGCGATGGCGTACCGGTCCCGGCCCGCGCGCCCCGCGGTCCACACCTCGTCGTACACCTTGCTGAACGGGTTGACGCTGGCCAGCTTGTCGCTGTCGCCGTGGCCGATGAAGACGTGCTTCATGGTCGGGACGCGCAGCAGGTGGATGTTCTTGCCGACGTTCGCCGCGTACAGCGCGACCCGCACGGTGGACAGGTCCATGTTCATCAGGTGCACCCCTCCGGGTACGCAGATGACGGGGACCGTACTGGGCGCCAGGTTCTGCAGTATGACGCGCTCGCGCAGGATGATCAGCGGCCTGGAGTCCAGTTGCTCCATGGTCTCCAGCCACATGTTGACCTGGTACGCCGAGTCCTTGGAGCCGGAGAAGTACAGCACC
The DNA here is from genome assembly GCF_059026085.1 of Streptomyces sp. a15. Taxonomy (NCBI): domain Bacteria; kingdom Bacillati; phylum Actinomycetota; class Actinomycetes; order Kitasatosporales; family Streptomycetaceae; genus Streptomyces; species Streptomyces sp. A15. Next base: position 5,323 of record NZ_JBWLKM010000024.1, read on the forward strand.
GTCTCCGGCCGGTACTCGCGCAGCCAGTCGTCGACCGCGTCCAGCACCTTCTCGGGGGTGGGAGGGGTCTGCCGGCCGCGGACGTACGGCAGCAGCGCGGCCACGTACAGGGAGCCCAGGACCAGGGTGACGCCGATGCCGATGAAACCGGCGAGGGCGGAGTCCAGGCCGGCGGAGACGAGTATGCCGACCACGGCCGCGAGGTCGAGGTGGAGCATCTTCTCGGCGGAGCGGTTCAGCAGGACCTGCGGCGGGGCGTCCGGGATGCGGATGCGCGAGGCCAGGTCGACATTGCGGGTGGCGACCGGCATCCGGCGGCGGTTGCGGATCAGGGTGACCAGCGCGCCGTGCGGGGCCTGGAGGCCGTAGAACGCGATGAAGCAGGCGGTCGCCCCGTAGAAGACCAGGTCGTCCGAGAGGGACAGGCGGGCCAGCAGCAGGATCAGCAGAAGCTGTCTGATCAGGAAGCGGATCGACAGACCGGCCCGCACCTTGCTGAGGCGGTTGATCAGATAGCTGCCCTTGCGGTGCAGAAAGTGGTCCGCCAGGTACGTCACGGCGGTCGCGGCCGCGAAGGCGGGAACGCTCGGGACGAGCGCGGCCAGCATGAGGGTGGGGTAGCCCAGAATCATGAGGGCCGCTGCGGCCAGCTCTGCCGCGCTACCCACCCGGGCGACGCGAATAGCGGTGCTTATCACGGAGAAACCTGCTCTTGGAGGGGTGCCGGTTTGTGAAAGTCGAAAAAATCCGGAAAAAAGCTTGTGCACGGTCCGGTAATTTTACGGATTCAGGCCCCTGCGAATGCTCCGCGAACGAGCAGCCACAGAGGCCTGAATGACAGACGACTAATTGTCGGTGATTATGCCACGCCGTCCTGACGATCCAGGACACTGGCCAGCGCCTGCTCGAATCCGGAAGCCTGCCCGGCGGACGCCGTCGGGTCCTGCTGGCGGACGTCGATGACATGCCCGGTCAGCTCGGACAGCAGCACGTCGAGCGAGGTGCGGGCCACGGCCTCCGAGGAGAGCAGGCTGCCCGCGGGCTCCTGGCCGAAGGCCTTGGTGCGCATCGGCGTGGCGGTGCGCTCCGGGTTGACGCAGTTGACGCGGATGCCCTCGCCGGCCCACTCGTCGGACAGGGCCTGGGTGAGGTTCACCATGGCGGCCTTGGTCGAGGAGTAGAGGCTGTACTCGGCGCGGCCTCGGGTGTAGCTGCTGGAGGTGTAGAGCAGCAGCTGGCCCTTGGTCTCGGCGAGGTACTTGTACGACGAGCGGGCGATCTGCACCGGGGCCAGGTAGTTGACCTTCAGCGCTTCCTCGATGGTCGCGTTGTCGGTCTCCGCCAGCTTGCCGATGCGCAGCACGCCCGCGGTGTTGACGACGTAGTCGATGCGCCCGGTCTCGGCGTACGCCTTGGACAGCGCGTCGTCGACCTCCTCCGGGTTCTCGACGTGGGTGCCGGTGGTGGAGCGGCCCAGCGCGTACACCTTGGAGCCGTAGGACTCGGCGAGTTCGGCGATGTCCTTGCCGATGCCGTACGAACCGCCGAAGACGACGACGGTCTTGCCGGTGAGGAGTTCGCGGTAGAGCTCTTCACTCATCTGCTCGGGTGTGGCGGTGGAGGCCAGCTGGAACAGCTTGTCGGCGATGAAGACGTCGACGGGCTGAGTGACCTTCATGTTGTACTCGTCGCCCGCGACGACGTGGATCGGCACGTCGGGCAGGTACCTGAGTACGACCGAGCAGTCGTCCGTGGCCTGGAAGTTGGGGTCGCCGGCGGCGACCTCGTAGGCCCGGCGGATCGTGGACAGCTTGAAGGCCTGGGGGGTCTGGCCGCGGCGCAGTCGGGAGCGGTCCGGGATCTCCGTGATGAACTCGCCGTCCTCGCCGTGGGTGCGGGTCACGATGATGGTGTCCGCGGACGGGATGGCGACGTCGACGGCTTGGAAGCGCTCCAGGGCCGTGACGCAGTCGTCGATCACGCGCCGCGACAGCAGGGGGCGTACGGCGTCGTGGAACAGGACGTTCAGGTCCTCGCCGTCGGCCAGCCCCTCGCCCAGGGCGGCGATGGCGCGCTCGGTCGTCTCGTTCCGTGTGGAGCCACCCTCGATGATCTTCGTGACCTTCTGGAATCCGGCCTTCGTGACGATCTTCTCGATGTCGGGCACGTAGCCCGGCGCCATCAGCACGATGATGTCGTCGATCGAGTCCGCCTTCTCGAAGGTGGTCAGGGTGTGCTCGATGACTGCCTTGCCGGCGATCTTCAGCAGCTGCTTGGGGATCGAAAGACCCACGCGCTGGCCGGTGCCACCGGCCAGGATCACTGCGGTGGTACGGGGCTTGGCTATGCGCTGTGACACAGGTGACCTACCTTGGGGCGACAGGGAACTTGGAAATGGTCCCACTTGTGGTTACCGCAGTGCAAGGTGAGCGCCGTCCACCGCATATGTGCGCGCAACCTGTCATTCACCTTGTACTCCCGGTGTTTGAGTGACACCCCTTCCGCGGAGCCCTCGAAATTGCTGTGAGTAACTCCACAGGGACTCAGCGGCGCCGTAGCCGCTTCAGACAACGGTGCCCGAGTACCCGCACGAGTTCCTTCGACGACGTCTGGTGAACCGTACGCGCCTTGGCGGACGCGGTGTGCCTGACCGGCGCCGCGGCGGCCGCCGCGAGCGCGCCGTACAGGGCCTGTGCCGCCACCTCGGGCGCGATCAACGGTTCCCCGGGCAGCACCTCGGCGGGCTGCGGCACGACGGACAGCAGCGCAGGATCACCCAGGATGCGTACGCCCATTCCGCCGATCCGCCCCGCCATCTCGGCGCCGATCTCGGCGGCGGCCTCCACCGCCCACTGCGGAGTGCCGATCTTCACGTCCTGGGGACCGGGAACGCACGTATTCTTCATATGCATCACGGCGCCGTATCGGACGAGCTGCGAATAGAGCTCGTCCGGGAGGCCATTGCCGCGGAATTCCATATTAAGTTTCCGCAGCATTTCGGTCTCGGCGAGAGTAAGAGAACGGTTCGCCGCGTCCGGAACGGGCCGCAGGAGATTGTCGGGAAGTCCGAGGAGCTGCTCGAAGGTGCGCAGCAGATGGCCCCGGTCGCGGTCGTCGACCACGACGACGGTAATCCGCCCGGGACCGACCACCCGGGCCCAGCGTTCCACCAGCCGGTCGTGCCGGTGCCGGCGCCAGAAGCTCGGGTTGGGCTTCTCGTACGGGGCCTTCTTGAGCATGTGCTCAAGCCAGTTCTCGTAGCCCATGCGCAGGCCGTTCTGGACGTACTGCTGCCACTGCGAGGGCATGATCCTGGCCAGCGGGCGCAGAGTGACGAGGACGTGTACCCGCTCACCGCCGAGTTCCTCGACGACCCGGGCGATGGTCTCGTCGTCGGGCGCGTCGGCGAAGAACTCGCTGCTGATCACCGAGGTGCGTCTGCCGGTGGCCTTCACCTGGTCCACCAGGCGCTGCCAGTGCCGCTCGGTGGGCTGGGTGTTGCCCATCATCCCGGGGCGGGCGCACGCGGCCAGGACCGCTTCCATGGGGTGCCTGCTGTCCGCCGGGAAGACGACGCCGTGCTCGGGCATCGCGTCCTTGGCGGCGAACAGCGCGCCCTGGATCGAGGTCGTGCCGGTCTTGTGCGGGCCTATGTGCAGCAGCCGGGTGCCGGTGGGCAGCGGGGGGACCCCGGCGTTCACCGGAACGTCGTGTCTCGTACAGTCCGTCTCCATAGTCAGAGGACGGTAAGAGGGATTCCTGAGACTGCGCTGAGAGAGACCTGGGACCCGGATGAGTCCCCCGTGCCCCAGACTCCCGTCACGTTCGGTTCCAGGTCCAGGTCACACCAGCCGGACGCCGGGCCTGCCCGCCTCGACCCGCAGCTTGGCCAGCGTGCTGGGGGTGGCCTGCGGCTTCACCACCGTGTCGACGATTCTTACCTGCGCGTCGATACCGTCACGGCGGATGTCGAGCAGGTGGGAGCCGCGGTGGGCGTCGAGCAGCTTCCAGTGCGGGTTGTCCGCCATCCGCGGGTCCCACTCCTTGCGGAAGGCGGCCTGGTCCTGGTCGCCGTTGCTGGAGACGGAGGTGCCGACGAACTCGGCGCCGACGACCGCGGAGTCCGGGTTCGCGAAGTCCTCCTTGAGGTCGCTGATCATCGTCAGGTGCCGGTCGCCGGTGAGCACGACCGGGTTGCTGACGCTCTTGAACTCCTTGAGGAACGCGTTGCGTTCGGCCTGGTAGCCGTCCCAGGCGTCGTAGAACCAGAGCTTGCCCTCGCCGACCTGGAGGTCGGTCTCGGCCATCATGATCTGCGAGGCGATCAGGTTCCAGCGGGCCGGCGAGTCGCGCAGCCCGTCGAGCAGCCACTGCTTCTGGTCGGCGCCGAGCATCGTCAGCGACGGGTCCTGGGCGCCGGCCTGGCTGGTGGCCTGGTCGCTGCGGAACTGCCGGGTGTCCAGCACGTTGAGCCGCGCCAGCCGCCCGAACTCCAGGCGGCGGTGCATCCGGATGTGCGGGCCGTTCGGTACGGCGCTCGCGCGCACCGGCATGTGCTCGTAGTACGCCTGGTAGGCCGCGGTCAGCCGGGCCACGAACGCGTCGTGCGGCTGCTTGGCCGGGTCCTGCGGGATCTCGCCGGCGAAGTCGTTGTCGACCTCGTGGTCGTCGAAGGTGACCACGAAGGGCGCGTTCGCGTGCATCTCGGCGAGGTCGGGGTCGGTGCGGTACTGGGCGTACCGGTTGCGGTACTGGGTGAGGCTGTACGGCTCGCCGGTGCCCTCGTGACGTCGTACGGCCGTCGCCGACGGCGTCGACTCGTAGATGTAGTCGCCGACGAAGAGGACCACGTCGGGGTCCTGGGCCAGCATGTCGGCGTACGGCGTGAAGTAGCCGTGCTGCCAGTTCTGGCAGGAGGCGAGCGCGATGCGCAGGGGGCCGCGGGAGGTGAGCGGGTGGGGCGCGGTGCGGGTGCGGCCGGCGGGCGAGAACTGCGCACCGACGCGGAAGCGGTACCAGTACGCCCGGCCCGGACGCAGACCTCGCACATCCACGTGAACGCTGTGCCCGTACTCGGGCCGGGCCTGGGCGGTCCCCCGGCGTACGACCTTTCTGAACCGGGCGTCCTCCGCGAGCTGCCACTCCACCGGCACCGCACGGTCCGGCATGCCGCCGCCGCTGAGCGGGTCCGGGGCGAGCCGCGTCCACAGCACGATGCCGTCCGGAAGCGGGTCGCCGGATGCCACGCCGAGGCTGAACACACCGTCGGGCAGCGGCGTTTCGGCCGCTCGGGCGGTGTTCGGCAGCCACAGCTGGGCGGAGGCCGCGGCGCCGAGCACGGCGGCCCCGGCGGTCAGAAAGCGGCGTCGGTCGGGCGATACTGCTCCGGTCATCGGGCGAACTCCCCTGCCTCGCTGGCCTCTTGGACACTGGAAGCTCACGCCTTCGGTCGGTCCGCCCGCTGAACAGAGACCTTCGCGTGCATGACAGATGGGGAGACAACAGGAGACCCGTTACGGCACGTGGACAACACGATGAACGCGGTCCGGTCGCAACGGGTCACGCCTGCCCTGGCGATGACGGTTGGTCAGTACGCGAACCCGGACCCGAGCCGCGCGTTCGCCGCCACCGTGCCGAGCGTCCCGGCGCCGAAGGTGAACGAACCGGTCGGCGTGATACCGGAGGACGTCGACCGGAACACCCACACCGATCCGGCGTTCGCGTTCTCGCCCGGCGCGCCGACGGCGAGTTCGGCCCGGCCGTCGTGGTTCGCGTCCACGAGACGGGTCGTACGGCCGAAGGCGTCGGAGTTCTCCGCCGCGCCCGGCACGCCCGCCGTGTTCTGGCTGAACACCCGGGCGCCGGTGCCGGTCAGGCCCTTGGCGCCGCCGCGCAGGACGACCACGCTGCCGGCGCCGGTCAGCCCGCTGAAGTCCTCGCCTGGCACGCCCGCCGCGACATCGTCGTAGCCGTCGCCGTCGACGTCGGCGACCGAGACGTCGGAGCCGAAGGCGTCGCCGAGTTCCGCGGCGCCCGGCACCGAGGCACTGTCCTGGTTGAGGTACGTCGGCCGCGTCCCGTCGGGGCCGGACGCGGCGCCGGGGACGACGGCGACCCGGCCGCCCTTGGCGAGCGGGGTGGAGGCGTCGCTGTCGTAGCCGTCGAAGCGGCCCACGACGATGTCCTCGTACCCGTCGCCGTTCACGTCGCCGAGGTCGACGGACTCGCCGCCCTGCAGCCAGTGGCCGTTGCCGTCGAGGACCAGGGACGGCGGCGCGAGCCCGTCCGGGGTGCCCTGCCAGTAGGTGATGCGACGGAAGTCGTACTCGTCGCCCTGGTTCGTGGTCCCCACGATGTCGTCGACGCCGTCGCCGTTCACGTCACCGGCGGCCAGGTCCAGGACGCGGGGGTCGGAGTCGTCGATCCGGACGAACCGCTCCCCGCCGTGCGAGGCGCCGTCCCGCCCGAAGGGGCCCTTGACGGCCCGGAGTCTCCAGTCGTTCGCCACGGCCACCACATCGGACGCCCCGTCGCCGTCGACATCGCCGACCGTCAGCCTCCCCCGGCTGCCGAGCCTGCCGTACGCGGCATCGCTGCTCGTGACCAGCGAGGAGCCCCCCGTCAGACCCTGGGCACCGCCCCAGACGACCTGTACATAGCCGGAGTCGACGCCCCCGGCCGTCGTGTCCTCGCCGCCGACGCCGACGACCAGGTCCGCGTACCCGTCCTGGTCGAGGTCGGCGGTGGCCAGCGCGCTGCCGAACTCGTCGCCGCTCTCGGCGGCGCCCGGGATGCCGGCGATGTTCTGGCTGAAGACCTGCTTGGACGAGGTGGTCAGGCCCTTCGCCGAGCCGTACAGCACGGCCACGTAACCGGCCTTCGTCTTCCCGCCGACGCTCGCCTCGGGCGCGGCCACCGCGAGGTCCGGGTAGCCGTCGCCGTTGAAGTCGTCCCGCGACTCGGTGGCGGCGGGGTCGGCCGCCTGGGCCGTCGGGAGTGCGGTGCCGGTCGCGGCGAGCAGCGCGAGGGCGACGACAACGGTACGACGCAGGCTGCGCGGCAGGGGCTGGGGCACGGCGACTCCGGGAACCGAACGGGTTGTTGACTACCCGGTACGACTCGCCGGAGCGGCTGTTGGTTGCCCCGCCTTGCCCTGCCGTTCGCCGGAACCTTCCCCGGAGTCATCCCGTGCTGTGCCCCGGCCGGGCGCCCAGCGGGTCTAGAACGGCTCGAAGTCCTCGAACTCCTGCGTCGCCTCGTCCCGCTCCGCCTGCCGGTCCCGGCGCCGCTGCGCCGCGGGCCGCGGGGCCTCGAAGCGGTGGTCCTCACCACGTCGGCCGAGCATCTCCGCACCGGCCATCGCCGTCGGCTCCCAGTCGAAGACGACCGCGTTGTCCTCGGGTCCGATGGCGACGCCGTCGCCGGAACGGGCCCCGGCCTTCATCAGCTGGTCCTCCACACCGAGGCGGTTGAGCCGGTCCGCGAGATAGCCCACGGCCTCGTCGTTGCTGAAGTCGGTCTGCCGCACCCAGCGCTCGGGCTTCTCGCCCCGCACCCGGAACAGGCCGTCCTCCTCGAGCGTCACGGTGAAGCCGGCGTCGTCGACGGCCTTCGGCCGGATGACGATCCGCGTGGCCTCTTCCTTCGGCTTCGCGGCCCGGTGCGCGCCGACCATCTCCGCCAGCGCGAACGACAGCTCCTTCAGCCCCATGTGCGCCACCGCCGACACCGCGAAGACCCGGTAGCCCCGAGCCTCCAGGTCCGGCCGCACCATCTCGGCGAGGTCCTTGCCGTCCGGTACGTCGATCTTGTTCAGGACGACGATCCGCGGACGGTTGTCGAGCCCGCCGTACTCCCGCAGCTCCGCCTCGATGATGTCGAGGTCGGAGACCGGGTCGCGGTCGGACTCCAGCGTCGCCGTGTCCAGCACATGCACGAGCACGCTGCACCGCTCCACGTGCCGCAGGAACTCCAGGCCCAGGCCCTTGCCCTGGCTGGCGCCCGGGATGAGGCCCGGCACGTCGGCGACGGTGTAGACGGTTGAGCCGGCGGTGACCACGCCCAGGTTCGGCACCAGGGTGGTGAACGGGTAGTCCGCGATCTTCGGCTTGGCGGCCGACATCACGGAGATCAGCGAGGACTTCCCGGCGCTCGGGTAGCCGACCAGCGCCACGTCCGCGACGGTCTTCAGCTCCAGGACGATGTCCTGCATGTCCCCGGGCTCGCCGAGGAGCGCGAAACCGGGCGCCTTGCGCCGCGCGGACGCCAGCGCCGCGTTGCCGAGGCCACCGCGGCCGCCCTGCGCGGCGACGAACGACGTGCCGTGCCCGACCATGTCGGCGAGTACGTTGCCCGCCCTGTCGAGGACGACGGTGCCGTCCGGCACCGGCAGGACCAGGTCCTGGCCGTCCTTGCCGGAACGGTTGCCGCCCTCGCCGGGCTTGCCGCTGGTGGCCTTGCGGTGCGGGGAGTGGTGGTAGTCGAGCAGCGTGGTCACGGACTGGTCGACGGTCAGGATGACGTCGCCGCCGCGCCCGCCGTTGCCGCCGTCCGGGCCGCCGAGCGGCTTGAACTTCTCCCGGTGTACGGAGGCACAGCCGTGACCTCCGCTACCCGCGGCGACGTGCAGCTCGACGCGGTCCACGAAGGTGGTCATTGGGGGTGCCTCCAGCACTTTGGAAATACGTACAGATATGTCACTTGCGTAACAAGCGAAAGGCGGACCCGCTTCCCGTGAGGGAAGTGAGGTCCGCCTCGCGAAAGCTTCCGATCAGGCGACCGGAACGATGTTCACGACCTTGCGGCCACGGTGCGTACCGAACTCCACCGCACCGGGCTGCAGCGCGAACAGCGTGTCGTCGCCGCCACGGCCGACGCCCGCGCCGGGGTGGAAGTGGGTGCCGCGCTGGCGGACCAGGATCTCACCCGCGTTGACGACCTGACCGCCGAAGCGCTTCACGCCGAGCCGCTGGGCATTGGAGTCGCGCCCGTTCCGGGTGGACGATGCGCCCTTCTTGTGTGCCATGTCTCCTCAGTCCCTTACTTCGCAGCCGCGGGGATCTCAGTGACCTTGATCGCCGTGTACTGCTGGCGGTGGCCCTGACGACGGCGGTAGCCGGTCTTGTTCTTGTAGCGAAGGATGTCGATCTTCACACCCTTGTGGTGGTCCACGATCTCGGCCTGGACCTTGATGCCGGCCAGCACCCACGGGTCGCTGGTCACAGCTTCGCCGTCGACAACGAGCAGCGTAGAGAGCTCTACGGTGTCGCCAACCTTGGCGGTGGGAATCTTGTCAACCTCAACGATGTCGCCGACAGCAACCTTGTGCTGGCGACCACCGCTGCGCACGATGGCGTACACGCGGATCTCTCTCTCACTCGGGACGGACCCCCTGATGCCAGCCGCTCACACGGACCCGAAGGCCCGATGATCCGGATTGGACGAGCGGCCTCCCCTGCTCGGAGAGCAGGAGGTGGGGTGCTCAGGGGTGGGTGGGTACGGAGACACACCGAGGGTCAAGGTTACGGGCCGCCCCAGGCCCGGTCAAACCGGGCCCGCCCGCCCCGACGGGAGGAGCCACACCGGTTTCCCGGAAACCCCTTCAGGTACCCAGAACCCCTGCGGATACTCTGTGACTCCGCCCATACACACAATGGCCACCGGCCATACACGCGACGGCCACCCACTCAGGGCTTCCCGACAGGAGCAGGTAGCAGATGCCGACCAAGGTGAGCGTCATCATCCCGGTGTACAACCCGGGTAAGTACATAAAGCCTTGCATTGACTCACTGTTGAGGCAGACCCTGCCTGCCGACGAATTCGAAGTGCTCTTCGTCGATGACGGCTCGACCGATGACTCTCCTGCCGAGCTGGACGCCCTCGCCAAGGAACATCCGCATTTCCGGGTGATTCACATACCGAATTCCGGCTGGCCCGGAAAACCGAGGAACATCGGTGTGGGCGAAGCCGCGGGTGAGTACGTCCAGTTCGTCGACCAGGACGACTACCTCGCCTCCGACGCGCTGCGCCGGATGTACGACATGGGCCACCGCAACGGCTCCGACATCGTCATCGGCAAGGTGGCCAGCAACTTCCGCGGCGTCCCGCACGGCGTCTTCCGGGTGGACCGGGAGAAGTGCAATCTCCAGAACGCGCCGCTGTACGACAGCCTCACGCCGCACAAGATGTTCCGTGCGGAATTCCTCCGCGAGAACAACATCGCCTATCCCGAGGGCAAGCGGCGCCTCGAGGACCAGCTGTACATGATGGAGGCGTATTTCCCCGCCAAGGTCGTCTCCATCCTCGGCAGCTACACCTGCTACTACTACTCGAAGCGCGACGACGGAAACAACGCGGGATCCGCCAAGATCGTCCCTTCCGGTTATTACGGAAACCTCCGCGAGGTTCTCGACGTCGTCGTCGCCAACACCGAGCCCGGGGAATTCCGGGACCTGCTGCTCCGCCGCTTCTACCGGGTCGAAATGCTCGGCCGACTCAGCGAGCCCTCCGTCCTCAAGTACGACGCGGCCTACCTCGACGAGATGGTCGACGCCGTGCAGCCGCTCGCCAAGGACTTCATGACGGACGGGGTGCACGACGGGCTCGGAGCGCTCAGCCGCATCCGGTCCACGCTGCTGCGCCGCGACGACCGTGAGGGTCTGGTGCGGATCGCCCGCTTCGCCGCCTCCATCAAGGGCGCGGCCCGGCTGGAGGACGTCGCCTGGCGGCCCGACGGCAAGATGGACGTCACCGTCAGCGCCCGACTGGTCCACGGCGAGAACGCCGAACCGCTCAAGCTGCTGCGCCGCGACGGCCGGCTCTTCCTGCACCCCGAGTACACCGAGGGCGTGCTGAAGGACGGCGAGCTGGTCGACGTCACGGACGAGATGGACGGCTTCAAGGCCGAGATGTCCCTGCGCAACCGCGAGACGGCCGTCGAGTGGCCCTGTCCCGCGGAGTACACCTCCACCGTCGAGGACCTGGGCGACGGCGCCTGCGAGGTCGTCCTGCGCGGCACCGGCCAGGTCGGCCCGCAGGGCGCCAAGGGCCGCGGGCCCGTCTCCCGCGGCTTCTGGGACATCTGGGTTCCGGTCCGCGGTCTCGGCGTGGTCCGCAAGGCCCGCCTGGGTGCCGACCGCGCCACGCACGTCGACGCCGACTGCCGCCCCGCGCTGCTCGGCTCCCCCGCCCGCCCGGTCATTCCGTACTTCACCGACCCGCACGGCAACCTCACCCTCGACGTCGCCCGCCGCAGCAAGAAGCTGGTGCCGTATCTCGAAAGCCGCCCCGTGCTGCGGATGCCCGGCAGCCGGCCGGAACTGCGGCTCGATGTCTTCGCCCGCCCGAAGACCGCGCCGATGAAGACCCAGCTGGTCCTGAGCTCCGGGGACGGCCGTACGTACACGCTGCCCGCCGAGGTCCGTCACGTGGCCGGCCGCGCCCACATAGCCCTCCCCCAGCGCCCGGTGGCCGTACCCGCCGGCCGCTGGAACCTTTCGGCCGCACTGGATGGGGAGAAGAGCCCGGCCCTTGCGCTCTGCGAGGTGACCGTCGACGGCAAGGGGCGGCTGCGGCTCGGCGACGACCTCGCCGTCGTGTCCCCCGAGGTCGTACAGCCGGAGCTGGCCAAGCGGCGCAAGGCGGCCCTGCGGCGCAGGCTGCGCGCCGTCGGCGGCCCGATCGTCCGCAGGCTTCCCTCGCCGGCCCGCAAGAAGCTGCGCCGACTCGCGGCGAAGCTGGTCGGCTGACCGGCTCCGCACCCCGGACACTCAGTACGTACACGCACCACAGTAAGGATGTGATCACATGCGGGAGCTCGGCATCGCCGGCGCCTGGGTGCACGAACCGAAGGTCTTTCCAGACGCTCGCGGGAGCTTCCACGAGTGGTTCAAGGGGGCGGACTTCGCGGAGGCCACCGGCCACGGGCTGAACCTGGCCCAGGCCAACTGCTCGGTCTCCAGCCGCGGCACCCTGCGCGGCATCCACTTCGCCGACGTGCCGCCCAGCCAGGCCAAGTACGTCAAGTGCGTGCGCGGCGCGGTCCTCGACGTCATCGTCGACATCCGCACGGGTTCGCCCACGTACAAGCAGTGGGAGGCCGTACGGCTGGACGACGTGGACCACCACTCCGTCTATCTCTCCGAGGGGCTCGGGCACGCCTTCATGGCGCTGACCGACGACGCGACCGTGGTCTACCTGTGCTCCGAGGGGTACGCCCCGCAGCGCGAGCACGGCATCCACCCGCTCGACCCCGACCTGGGCATCGAGTGGCCGGAGGGCCTGACGCCCGTCCTGTCCGACAAGGACTCCGCGGCGCCGACGCTGGCCGAGGCCGAGGCTCAGGGCCTGCTGCCGTCGTACGAGGCGTGCCAGGCGTACGCGGCGCAGCTGCGCGGCGGAGACCGCTGAGAACGCTGAGACCGCTGAGAGCGACGAGGAGGGGCCCCGCGGACGGATCCGCGGGGCCCCTCCTCGTGTCGTACGGAAAGATCAGCCGCCCAGCGCCGCGATCTGGCCGCGCAGCTTCTCGAAGCCCGCGCGCGGGCGGCGCAGGTTCCGGGCGCGGACCAGGGCGGGCCAGAAGTCGGCCCCGAGCAGCGCCTCGGGCTGCACGGCGTTCTTGCGCACGAGGACCTCTTCGGGAACCGCCTGCGGGTCCGGGACGACGTACTCCTTGATGATGTCGTCGTAGTTCTCCTTGAGCACCGTGTTCTGCGGGTCGGCTCCGAAGACCACGGCGACACCGGTCGGCGCGGTGTCGATCTCGAGCACCGTCAGGTCGGGGCGGTACTTCCGCAGCACGGTCACCAGCTTGTAGACGTCGCCCGTCCAGAACTTGGTGTGCCGGTCGCGGGCCGCCTCGTCGACGTCGCGCGGCAGCATGTCGTCGAGGACGATCACGCTCGACCAGCGGGAGTGGCGCTCCACGTTCATGAAGTCGCGCAGCGCGTACTCGAAGAGGTGCATGCCGTCGATGAAGGACAGCTCGAGGGTGGGATCGCCGCCCAGCATCCCCAGCGGGTCGCGGCGGGCGAGGGCGCGGAAGGGGTTGCGGCCGCGGCGCAGGTGGACCAGCGGGTCCTTGCGGGCGAAGAAGTCGTCACTGGTCGACTGGACCAGGTGGACGTCGCAGCTGATCGAGGTCACCACCTTGAAGGCGGGGTCGATCGCGACGGACGCGACGCGCGAAAGTGCCAGGCTGCGGCCGTCGTTGACGCCGATCTCCAGGTAGTTTCGCGGCCGGTAGATACGGTGCAGTCCACGCAGGAGTTCATGACGGTCCACTGAAGCGGCCTTTCGAGGGGGTGCAGCTGTCCTTGTTTCCCGCGAAGTTACTCATTCAAAGGCTCTGGCGTAAGCTTTCTCGGAAGTTCACCATAGGTTTACATACTCGCCGGTAGGAAATCGGGCGTCATCCGACCAGCCCGAAGCTGGATCCCCCGCCCGATATGTTCGGTCCGAGATCGAGGTCAGCCTCCCTGAAGACCAGCGCCGGAGTGGGCTCGACCCCGTCCCGCCCGCCGAGCAGCACCCGGACCTCGCCCTCTCCCGGGCCCTCCACGGCGAGGTCGGCCGCTCGGTCCCCGTTCGTGTCCAGCATCGCGGCAGCGCCGCCGGGCAGGGACCGCGCCCCTTCGACCGTGAGGCCCCGGGCGCTCCCCTTCAGCAGGACGAGGCTGGTCGCGCCGTCCGGATCCGTGCCGGTCACGACCGAGAACGCCACGTCGGCGTATCCGTCGGCGTCGACGTCGCCGGCCAAGGGTCCGGAGCCGAACGTGCAGTGGAAGAAGGGGCCTTGAACAGGCAGCCCGGTGGTCTTCTCGGTGATGCGCGAGGGCTTGAGCTCCGCGCTCTGCCCCGAGGGGCCGCCGTACAGGACAACCACGCGGGTGCCGCCTCCGGGGTCGTGAGATCGCCGAGCATCTCGCAGGCGAGTCCCGCCACGACGTCGGCGAAACCGTCCTTGTTCAGGTCCCCTGTCCGGAGCGACCGGCCGTAGAAGTCCTTGCCCTGGTCGTCCTTCAGACGTGGGCCCTTGGCGAGCTTCCCGTCGGCGGTGCCGCGGTACACGAGAGTGGCGCGAGGAATGGGCATCTCGTCCGCGAAGACATGGGACCACGTGACCAGGAGGTCGTCCTTGCCGTCTCCCGTGAGGTCCCCGGCGGTGGCGGGCATCGCGGTGTAGTATCCCGGGTCGCCGCTCGGCGTCAGGTCGAGAGGGACCGTGCGGCGCGGCACGCCCTCGCGGCTGAACGGCCCCAGGAGGACCTGTGCGGTGTTGTCCTCGGTCCCGGTGACGACGAGGTCGGCCCGCCCGTCGCCGTCGAAGTCACCGGTGACAGGGGCGGCACCCGTCAGTCGGGCCCCTTTGGACAGCCCTTTGGCGCTTCCCCAGACGACGAAGACCGTGCTCCTGCCCGCCTGGGTGATGAAGTCGGCCCGCCCGTCCCCGTCGAGGTCGGCGGTCACACCCTGGCTTGCGAACCCGCCCCCATCGCCTGCCTTGCCGAGCCCCAAGTCGTCCTGGCTGACGACCTGTCGCCCTTTGAGCACCGGGCCCTTCGAGGATCCGCGGATCACGGCCGCGTACCCGGCGGCGTATTTCCCGTTGACGGTGGCCCTCCCGTCGGTGGCGACGAGATCCCCGTACCCGTCCCCGTCGAAGTCCGACGGGACGGCAGGCCGTCCCGTCCCTCTCTCCTCGGACTCCGACGGGACGGCGGTCCGGTGCGTCTCTCTGTCCTCCCCGTCCGAGTCCGACCCGCCCGCCCGGCAGGCGGACAGCAGGAGCACCAGGACCGCGCCGACGGCAAGCCTTTTAGTCATGGGAGTTGGGACCACCGAGCCTCGCCTTCGGTTGCACGGATCCCCCGAAAAGCCGGTGGCCGGGCCCTGCCCGAAGGCAGGACCCGGCCACCGCGGTCGTCCGCGCAGTCGTCCGCGCAGTCGTCCGATCGGCTCCCGTCAGCCCCGCTCCGCCGCGAGCAGCGCGGGAAACGCCTCGGTCAGCGCCTCGCGCCAGTCCCGGATCGGCTCGATGCCCGCCGCCGCCCACCGGTCGTGGCCCAGCACGCTGTACGCGGGCCGGGGCGCCGGCCGTACGAAGGCCGCGCTGGTGGTGGGGCGGACCCGCTCCGGGTCTGCGCCCAACTGCTCGAAGATGGCCCGCGTGAAGCCGTACCAGGTCGTCTCGCCGCCGCTGGTGCCGTGGTAGACGCCGGCCGGTGCGGTGCCCGCGAGGGCACCCTGGCCGAGGCGGACGAGGCGGTCGGCGAGGTCGGCGGTCCAGGTGGGCTGGCCGCGCTGGTCGTCGACCACGTCGAGGGTGTCCTTGACGCCCTCCAGCTTGATCATCGTACGGACGAAGTTGCCGCCGCCCGCGCCGTACAGCCAGGCCGTGCGCACCACGTAGCCGGTCTCCGGGAGCGTGGTGAGGACCGCCTCCTCGCCCGCCAGCTTGGTACGCCCGTACGCGCTGCGCGGCCCGGTGGGCGCGTCCTCGGCGTACGGCTTCTCGGCGTCCCCGGGGAACACGTAGTCCGTGGACACCTGAAGGAGCACGGCGCCGCTCTCCGCGCACGCCTCGGCGAGGTGGCGTGCGCCGTCGCCGTTGATCCGCAGCGCCTCGTCCTCGCGGGACTCGGCGTCGTCCACGGCCGTCCAGGCGGCGCAGTTGACGACCACGGCCGGGTGGTGGGCGGCCAGCGCCGCGCCCACCGAGGCCGGATCGGTGATGTCCAGGTCGGTGCGGGCGGCCGCGACAGCCGGGATCCCGGCGGCGGCGAGCCGCGCCAGGACGTCCTGCGCGAGCATGCCCCCGGCGCCGGTGATGAGCCAGTGCGGTGTCTCCTGGGTGCCGGTCACAGTGCCGCCCGCTCCTTCAGCGGCTCCCACCAGGCGCGGTTCTCGCGGTACCACTCGACCGTCTCCGCCAGGCCCTGCTCGAAGCTCTTGCGGGGCTCGTAGCCGAGCTCCTCGCGGATCTTCGTGCAGTCCACGGAGTAGCGGCGGTCGTGGCCCTTGCGGTCCTCGACGTACTCGACGCTGGTCTCCCAGTCGGCGCCGCACGCCTTGAGCAGCAGCTCGGTGAGTTCCCTGTTGGAGAGTTCGGTGCCGCCGCCGATGTTGTAGACCTCGCCCGCGCGGCCCTTGGTGCGGACCAGCTCGATGCCCTGGACGTGGTCGTCGATGTGCAGCCAGTCGCGGACGTTGCCGCCGTCGCCGTACAGCGGGACCTTCTTGCCGTCGAGGAGGTTGGTCACGAAGAGCGGGATGACCTTCTCGGGGAAGTGGTGGTGCCCGTAGTTGTTGGAGCAGCGGGTGACGCGGACGTCCAGGCCGTGGGTGCGGTGGTAGGACAGCGCGATCAGGTCGCTGGACGCCTTCGCCGAGGAGTAGGGCGAGTTGGGCTCCAGCGGGTGGGTCTCGGGCCAGGAGCCCTCGTCGATCGAGCCGTAGACCTCGTCGGTGGAGATGTGCACGAAGGTCTTGATGCCGGCCCGGTGCGCCGCGTCGATGAGCGTGTGCGTGCCGACCACGTTCGTACGGACGAACTCCGCGCCGCCGTCGATGGAACGGTCGACGTGCGACTCGGCCGCGAAGTGCACGACCTGGTCGTGCTCGGCCATCAGCTTGCCGACCAGCTCGGGGTCGCAGATGTCGCCCTGCACGAAGGCGAATCCGGGGTGCGCGCGCACCTCGTCCAGGTTGGCCGGGTTGCCCGCGTAGGTCAGCTTGTCCAGGACGGTGATCGCGACATCACCGGGGCCCTGAGGGCCGAGCAGCGTACGGACGTAGTGCGAGCCGATGAAACCGGCACCGCCGGTCACCAGGATCCGGGTGGGGCGGGAGGGGGAAGTCCGGGTCGGGTTTGTGGGAGAAGAGGGGACCGTCATGAAGAGATCTGCACCTTGCTGTGATCACCGAGCACGAGCCGGTGGGCCGAAGGGTTACGGGGAGCCGGCGTGACCTCGACATCGCGCCCGATCAGCGAGGCCTCCACCCGGCGCACGCCCGTCACGGACGAGCCGCGCAGCACGATGGAGTACTCGATTTCGCTGTCCTCGATCCGGCAGTCCTCGGACACGGAGGTGAACGGGCCGATGTACGCGTCGTTGACGACCGTGCCGGCTCCGATGATGGCAGGTCCGACGATCCGGCTGCCACTGACCCGGGCACCCGCCTCGATGCGCACCCGGCCGATGATCTCGCTGCTCTCGTCCACCGTGCCCGCGTTCACCGGCTCCACGGTCTCCAGGACGGACCGGTTGACCTCCAGCATGTCGGTGACGTTGCCGGTGTCCTTCCAGTAGCCGGAGATCGTGGTGGAGCGGACGTCACGCTTCTCGTCGATCAGCCACTGGATGGCGTGTGTGATCTCCAACTCGCCGCGCCAGGAAGGCTCGATGGAGCGGACGGCCTCGTGAATGGCCGGGGTGAACAGATAGACGCCGACGAGCGCCAGATCGCTCTTCGGCTGCTTCGGCTTCTCCTCCAGGCCCACCACCCGGCCGTCGCCGTCGAGTTCCGCGACACCGAAGGAGGTGGGGTTGGGCACCTTGGTCAGCAGGATCTGCGCGTCGGGCCGCTCGGCCCGGAACCCCTCCACCAGACCGGTGATGCCACCGACGATGAAGTTGTCGCCGAGGTACATGACGAAGTCGTCGTCACGGAGGAAGTCCTGGGCGATGAGCACGGCATGGGCGAGGCCCAGCGGCGCTTCCTGCGGGATGTAGGTGACCTGGATCCCGAAGCGGGACCCGTCGCCCACCGCCTCGCGGATCTCGTCCGCCGTGTCGCCGACGACGATGCCGACCTCGCTGATCCCGGCTTCGGCGATCGCTTCCAGGCCGTAGAAGAGCACAGGCTTGTTGGCTACCGGCACCAGTTGCTTGGCCGAGGTGTGGGTGATCGGGCGGAGTCGGGTACCCGCTCCCCCGGAAAGCACGAGAGCCTTCACGTATTGCGCCCCAATACTGTGCACATACGGGAATTAAAATCCCAGTTTGTCTGAATTTTTAACATCAATCTCGGCTCACATCATAACCGCGCCGCCGAGACGCTGATTCACTCATCGTTCACATACTCGATCATTGGATGCCTCCTCGGGGGCGGAAAACGTGATCCGCCCCCGGTCGGTCGGACCGGGGGCGGATCACGTTCTTCTTCGTACGACGGCGCGTCAGGCCTCGTCGGCAGGGGCCGAGACGGACCGGAGCGACTGCTGCTCGGCCGCCGCCGTCTTCTTCGACACCGCCTTCTTGGCGGTCGTCTTCTTGGCGGCGGTCTTCTTCGCAGCCGTCTTCTTGGCCGCCGTCTTCTTGGTGGCGGCCTTCTTCGCCGTGGCCTTCTTGGCCGTCTTACGGGCCGTCTTCTTGGCCGGAGCCGCTTCCTCGGCCTCGGCCACTTCCTCGGCCTCGGTCACGGCCGGCGCCTCCACCGGCTCCTCCGCGGCCGCCGGGACGACCACGACGGCCGCCTCCTCGGACGCGGTGGGGGCGGTGGCCTTGCGCACCGCACGGCGCCTCGGACGGGCCGGGGCGGCGCTCTCGGCGGGCGCCTCGGCAGCGGCCTCGGCGGCCGGCGCCGGAGCCTGGTCGGCCTGCGGCTCGGCCGCGGACACGGTCTCCGCGACCGTCACCACGGCCGCCTCGGCGCCCGCGGGCGAACCGGCCGGCGCGGACACCTTGCGGGTCGCCCGGCGGCGCGTACGGCCCTTGGGCGCGGCCTCCTCGGCGACCGGCTCCGCGGCCGGCGCCTCGACGACCGGGTCCTCGGCGGCGACGGGCGCCGTCTGCGCGACGACGGCCTCCGCCGGCTGCACCGGACGCTCGACCTCTTCCTCGGCCGTGACGTCCTGAGCCGTGGGAACCTCGGCCTGCACCGCGGCCGGAGCCTCGGCCCTGGCCTCGTCCCGCCTCTCACCGCGCCTGTCGTCCCGCTTCGGCGCGCCCGCCGGAGCCGACGCCCGCCGGCTCGTCCGGCGCCGCGAACGGCCCCGACCGGCCGCGGCCTCCGCCTCGGCGACGCTGCTGTACAGCTCCTCGTCCGGCTCGAACTCGGGCTCGGTCAGGACGAAGGGCTCGGCGACCTCGGCGGCCACCTCGGCCTCGATCTCCTCGGGAGCCTCGACGGTCTCCACGGCCGCCTCGTGCTCGTGCGTGTGCCCGTCACCGCCGCGCCCGCGCTTGCGGCGCTTGCCGCCGCCTCCGGCGGAGGTCGGCTGCTCCATGTGGACGATGACGCCGCGGCCGTTGCAGTGGACGCAGGTCTCGGAGAACGACTCCAGCAGGCCCTGGCCGACCCGCTTGCGGGTCATCTGGACCAGGCCCAGCGAGGTCACCTCGGCGACCTGGTGCTTCGTACGGTCGCGGCCCAGGCACTCCAGCAGGCGCCGCAGCACCAGGTCCCGGTTGGACTCCAGCACCATGTCGATGAAGTCGATGACGATGATGCCGCCGAGGTCGCGCAGCCGGAGCTGGCGCACGATCTCCTCGGCCGCCTCCAGGTTGTTCCTGGTGACCGTCTCCTCGAGGTTGCCGCCCTGACCGGTGAACTTGCCGGTGTTGACGTCGACCACGACCATCGCCTCGGTCCGGTCGATCACCAGCGAACCACCGCTCGGCAGCCAGACCTTGCGGTCCAGCGCCTTGGCGAGCTGCTCGTCGATCCGGTACGTGGCGAAGACGTCGACCTCGGAGGTCCACCTCTGCAGCCGCTCGGCCAGGTCGGGCGCGACGTGCGAGACGTACCCGTGGATGGTCTCCCACGCGTCGCCACCGCTCACGATGACCTTGGTGAAGTCCTCGTTGAAGATGTCGCGGACGACCCGGACGGTCATGTCCGGCTCGCCGTACAGCAGCGTCGGCGCGTTCGAGCTGCCGCCGTTCTTCGACTTCTTCTGGATGTCCTCCCACTGGCCCTGCAGCCGCTCGACGTCCCGGCGCAGCTCGTCCTCGCTCGCGCCCTCGGCGGCGGTGCGCACGATCACGCCCGCGTCCTCGGGGACGATCTTCTTGAGGATGGTCTTCAGCCGGGCCCGCTCGGTGTCGGGCAGCTTGCGGCTGATGCCGGTCATGGAGCCCTCGGGCACGTACACGAGGTAGCGGCCGGGCAGCGATACCTGGCTGGTCAGCCGCGCGCCCTTGTGCCCGATCGGGTCCTTCGTCACCTGCACGAGCACCGACTGCCCGGACTTCAGCGCGCTCTCGATGCGCCGCGGGCCGTTGCCCATGCCCAGCGCCTCGAAGTTGACCTCACCGGCGTACAGCACGGCGTTGCGGCCCTTGCCGATGTCGATGAAGGCGGCCTCCATCGACGGCAGCACGTTCTGCACCTTGCCGAGGTAGACGTTGCCGACGTATGAGGTCGACTGCTCCTTGTTGACGTAGTGCTCGACGAGCACGCCGTCCTCCAGGACGCCGATCTGCGTACGGTCGCCGTACTGGCGGACGACCATCACGCGCTCGACGGCCTCGCGGCGGGCCAGGAACTCCGCCTCGGTGATGATCGGAACGCGGCGGCGGCCCTGCTCACGGCCTTCCCGGCGGCGCTGCTTCTTGGCCTCCAGACGGGTCGAGCCCTTGATGGACTGCACCTCGTCGGACGGCTCGGCCCCCTTTTCCCGCTGGGGCCGGGGCTCGCGGACCTTGACGACGGTGCGCTCCGGGTCGCCGTCACCGG
Organism: Streptomyces sp. a15; assembly: GCF_059026085.1. Taxonomy (NCBI): domain Bacteria; kingdom Bacillati; phylum Actinomycetota; class Actinomycetes; order Kitasatosporales; family Streptomycetaceae; genus Streptomyces; species Streptomyces sp. A15. The sequence goes on from NZ_JBWLKM010000024.1 coordinate 26,005, forward strand.
GCTCGGCCTCGGCCTCGGTGGAGCTGTCGCCGGCACGACGACGCCGGCGCCGACGGCGACGACTGCTGCTGGACCCGGAGCCGCCCTCGCGGTCCTCCGCGTCCGCGGCGTCGTCCGCGTCCTCCTCGGCCTGTTCGGCGGTGTCCTCGGCGTCCTGCGCGGCCTGCTCGTCGGCGAACTCGTCGCCGTCGGAGTCCTGGCCCTCGCCCGACTCGGAGTCGGCGGAGTCGCCCCGGCGACGGCGGCGGCCGCCGCGACGGCGGCGACGGCGCGAACCGGTGTCCTCGGACTCGTCGCCCTCGGCGGAGTCCTCGGCCTCCTCGGCCTCGTCCGGCTCCTCCTCCACGGCGGTCTCGAGGGCGGCGGCCTGCACGGCCTGGGCCTCGGGCTCCTGTGCGGGGGCGGAGCCACGGCGGCGGCGCCGACGCCGGCCGCCCTGCTCCTCGGAGGTCTCCTCGGTCTGCTCGGGCTCCTCGACCGCCGCGGGCTCGACCTCGGGCTCGGGCTCCGTCTCGGCCTCGGCGGCCGCGGCGGCAGCGGCCCGCTGCGGGGTCTGGAACTGCGGCTCGGCGAAGACGGGCGCCTGGAACACGGCGACGGCGGGCCGCGCCGGGCGGCGCGGAGCCTCCTCGTCCTGACCGGCGGCCGGCTGCGCGGGCGCGGCAAAGCCGGTGGCGGCCTTGCGGGCGACCCGACGACGCCGACGCGGGGAGGCGTCCTCGGCGGGCTCCTGCGGCGCTTCGGCGCGCTCGCTCTCGACGGGCGTGCTTTCGACGCGCTCGCTCTCGGCGGCGGGAGCCTCGGGCTCGGGGGTGCTCGTCACCACGGCCTCCTCGGCCGACTCGGAGTCGCTACCGGCGGGCGCGGTCACCCGGCGCGTGGCACGCCGGCGCGTCCGACGCGGAGCGGCGCCCTCGACGGCCGTCTCGGTGTCGGTCTTGGTGTCGGTCTTGGTGTCGGTCTTGGTGTCGGTCTTGGTGTCGGTCTCGGTGGGGATGTCCACGGCTTCGCCGGCGGCCTCGGCCGTCTCGACGGCCTGCGCGGCCTCCAGGCTCTCGGCGGCGTCCTCCGCCTTCGGCGCCCCGGCCGGTGCGGAGGCCCGGCGCGTGGAGCGGCGACGCGTGGTGCGACCGGCGGGCGCCTCGGCCGGAGCCTCGACGTCCTCGACGGCGGTGCTCTCGGCGACGGCCCCCGCAGCGGTGGGCACAACGACCTCGGCAGCCTCGGTGGCCTCGGCGGAACCCGGCGTCCCGGCGGGCGCGGACACCCGGCGGGTGGCACGCCGACGCGTACGAGGAGCGGGCGCGGCCTCTTCGGCCGCGGGGCTCTCGACAGCCTCGGCCTCCAGCGCCTCCTGAGCACCGGCGTCACCGGCAGCGCTCACGGGTACGACGGTCTCCGCGGCCTCGACAGCGGCGGCGGCAGCCCCGGCGGGCGCGGACACCCGGCGGGTGGCCCGCCGACGCGTACGAGGAGCGGGCGCGGCCTCTTCGGCCGCGGGGCTCTCGACAGCCTCGGCCTCCACCGTCTCGGTGCTTTCGGCGCCCTCGGCGAGTTCTTCCTCGTCGGTGACGAGATCCTCGGCATCCGCGGCCGGTATGGCCGGCGCGACGGTCTCCTCCGGAGCCTCGGACGAGGCGATCGGCGGACCCGCCGGGCGGGAAGCGGCACGGCGCCGACGACGCGGCGGCAGGGTGTCGCTCGGAGTGTTGGGTTCGGAACCCTCAGTGGGTTCGGTCGGTTCGAGCATGCGGGCATTTCTCCCGTCAGGCTCCCGGGCGCCGCGCCTGGTCCGGCGATGTGCCGGTGACGTCCGCGGCTCGCGCGTTGCGCGGTGCCGCCGTCCGGGGCGCGGGCGCCGCACGGGAGCTCTCTGTGTCCTGTCTCACCGGTTCCGTACGCCGAATGCGTACGGCCTGGCGAAAGTCTTCTGGTAGGTGCGCTGCCCGACCCAGGTGGCTCCCGAGTACCAGGGCGGCGCTTACGACGTACGTCCCTACGCGGAACCTTCCGGCACCGGTGCCGTCGCGGCGGCAGCCAAAGCGGCCGTCGAGAGGGCCGCCGCTGCCTCGCGGTCGGGTGCGAGCGGGTCGGTCACCGTGCCGGTTTCCTCATCGAACAGCCCCTGCGCCAGCCTGGTCACCGCAGCGGGGACCGGCGGCGCCAGGTCGGCCACGGCGTGGAGACCGGACAGGACGTCGTCGGGTCGAACGGCAGGCGTCACGTGCCGAACAACCAGCCGCAGTATCGCACAGGGCTGGTCGGTCGGCCTATCAGCCTGCTGAGCGTGCGTTTCAAGGTGCGCGACCGCCGGGCGGGCGTCGAAGGTCCGTACGCCGTTCTTGGTCTTGCGCCGGACCTCGACGGACTCGGCGGTGTTGAAGGCCGCGATCGCGCGTTCGGCGTCCGCCGGGTCCACGCCGTCCAGCCGTAGCTCCCAGACGGAAGCGGTGAGCCGGTCGGCGAGGCCGGAGGTCCGGGCCTCGACCGCGTCGATGACGTCGAGCCCGGCGGGCAGCGACTCGTCGAGCAGCAGTCTGAGCTTGTCCGGGTCACGCGTCTCGGTGAGGGCGATCTCCAGGTATTCCGCCTCACTGCCCGTGCCGGTGGGTGCGGCATTGGCGTACGACACCTTCGGGTGCGGTGTGAACCCCGCCGAGTACGCCATCGGCACCTCGGCACGGCGCAACGCACGCTCGAAGGCGCGCTGGAAGTCACGGTGGCTGGTGAACCGGAGGCGGCCGCGCTTGGTGTAGCGCAGTCGGATGCGCTGCACCGCGGGTGCGGGCGGCGGGCCTTCGGGCTGTCGCTTGCCCAGTGTCGTTCAGTCCTTCGTGAGAGCGGTCGTACTACTACCAAGAGTACGTGTCTCGCGGGCCTCAGGTTCCCGCCGTTCCACCACCTGCGGCTGCCGCGGCTCCCCGAAGAGCATCCGCCGGAAGTCGGCGCGCGCCTGCCGCGCGGACTCGCGGGCGGCGGCGAGCGCCTGCCGGGTGGCGCGTCCCACACTGCGCGCGGCCTCGGCGGCGGGCCGCAGGACGGCGTCCCGGACGACATGCCCGACCGGCGTCAGGACGGTCCGGTACACCCACCGCACGGGCTCTACGAAGATCCACCGGAAGAGGGTGCCGAGGAACCGCCCGACGGCGAGCGAGATGTGTCCCGCGATCCGCCAGGCATGCCCGAGGGCCTCCCCGATCTCCCGCGCGACAACGGCGAGCGCCCGTCCGACGGGCGCGAGGATCCAGCGCCAGACGGCAAGCGCGGGCAGGACGAGGAGCACCCGGGTGATCCAGTAGAGGGCGACACCCACCCCGGTGACGAGCATGCTCAGACACCACACGACTCCCCTGGCACACCAGGCGATCGCCCGCCCGACGGGCGCGAGGATCCAGCGCCAGACGGCGAGCGCGGGCAGGACGAGGAGCACCCGGGTGATCCAGTAGAGGGCGATGCCCACTCCGGTGACGAGCATGCTCAGACACCACACGACTCCCCTGGCACACCAGGCGATCGCCCGCCCGACAGGCGCGAGGAGCCACTCGTACACCCACACGGCGGGCACGACGAGGAGGTACCGCACCAGCCAGGCGACGGCCCCGTAGATGCCCGCCCCGAGGGCGGCGAACCCAGCTCCCACTCCCCTGAGCACCCACATCACGCCATGCCCCATCGGCGTCAGCACGCGCGCGTACACCCACGCCAGTGCGGCCCCGATCCCCCGCACGCCCCAGGTGAGGGCATGCCCGAGAGGCGTCAGCAGGTACCGGTACAGCCAGACGAGCGGCACGACGACGAGCACGTGCCCGAGCCATCCGAGCCCCTTGGCGAGCGGCACGAGCAGGTACCGCCAGAGACCCACGAACGGCCAGACGAACACAGCCCGCCCGACCCAGAGCAGCGCCCGCCCGAGCGGCCGCAGCACCACGTCGTTCAGGAACCGCCCCACGACGACCAGCGCGTCCCACAGCATCCGCACGGGCACGACCAGCACGAGCACGACGATCCGCACCGGAATGCGGATCGCGACAGCAAGACACCCCTCGGGGTGCTGCGGCTGCGGTGACGGCTTCTCCAGATCCATACCGAGGGAGACGCATCAGCTGCCCGTCCGGATGCACTACCTGCGACTTTCCACCCCTCTTGTCCTCGGACTCTCCACCGTCGGCCTCGGTCACCTCGTCGCGCAGGCCGTCAGCAGCCCCGCGATCAGTGCCGTGCGGGGCGGGATGTGGGCGAGCAGGACGTGCTCGTGCCGGGCGTGCGCGCCGTCCCCCACGCCGCCGAGGCCGTCGAGGACGGGGCGGCCGAGGGCCGCGACGAAGTTGCCGTCGCTCGCTCCGCCGACGGAGGTCTCCCGGGCCGCCCAGCCCAGGTCGGCGGCGATCGTCTGCGCCTGCTTGAAGAGAAGCTCGGAGGCCGGGCCCGGCACCATCGGCGGGCGGTTCCAGCCGCCGGTGAGGGTGGCCCTGACCCGGGTGTCGGTGGGCCGCAGGGCGGCCAGCGCGGTGTCGATCCGGTCCGCCTCGGCGGGCACGGCGATCCGTACGTCGATGCCGCAGTGGGCCTGCCCGGCCACGACGTTGCGTGCCGTACCGCCGCTGATCACCCCGACGTTGACCGTGGTGCCCAGCTCCGGCGAGCCCAGCGCGACGATCCGGGGGACGAGTTCGGCGAGGGCGTGCACGGCGCTCGCGCCGCGTTCCGGGTCGAGGCCGGCATGCGACTCCACCCCGTCCACCGTCAGCTCGAAAATGCCGCCGCCCTTGCGGGCCGTCTTCAGCGCCCCCTCGGACCCGGCCGCCGCCTCGCACACCAGCGTGGCCACCGTGTCCTCGCTCAGCCGCTCGACGTGCGGACGGGAGGCGGGGCTGCCGATCTCCTCGTCGCCGTTGAGGAACAGCCGTACCGCGGGGCGCGGCAGGTCCAGTTCGCGCAGCAGGCGCAACGCCCACACCGCCTGCATCAGGCCGCACTTCATGTCGAAGACGCCCGGCCCGCTCGCCCGGCCGTCCTCGTCGACGTGGAACGGCCACTGCGCGAGGGTGCCGGCCGGCCACACCGTGTCGTAGTGGCACAGCACCAGAACCGTCACGGGCGAGGTGCCGCGGTACAGCAGTTCCAGCATGTCGCCGTGCTGGCCGCCGTCGTGGCGCCGCGCCTCGTCGGGCGGGCCGAGCCGTTCGTACGCCCACGCCTCGACGGCCGCGAGACCGGCGTCCAGCAACTCCTTGTCGTCGCTCGGCGTTTCGTGTTCGACCAGCATCCGCAGGTCGTCGGTCATCTCGGGCAGGGCGGTGCGGGCGAGGGACTCGATGCGGTGGGGGGACACAGGCGGTTCTCCTCCTCCTACGTACGTACGTACGTACGTACGTACGTCGTCGGCGTCGTTCGTCGTCGTCGGCGGCGGCGGCGGCGGCGGCGGTCAGCGGACGGGCACCCCTGGCCCGAGCGGGATGCCCAGCGCCCACCAGGCGTAGAACAGCAGCGTCCAGGTCGCCAGCATGGTCAGGCACAGCGGCAGGGTCAGGGACAGCAGCGTGCCGATGCCGGCCGAGCGGCGGTAGCGCTGGACGACGCCCAGGGTCATCACGAAGTAGGCGCTCATGGGGGTGGCCGCGTTGGTGCACGAGTCGGCGATCCGGTAGACCGCCTGGGTCACCTCCGGCGGGATGTCGAGGAGCATGAACATCGGCACGAACACCGGGCCGACCAGGGCCCATTGGGCGGAGCCGCTGGTGACCAGCAGATTGATCACCGTGCACACGAGCAGGATGCCCAGGAAGGCCAACGGCCCGGTGATTCCGGCCGTCTTGAGCAGGTCGGCGCCGCGGATCGCCAGGACCTCGCCGACGCCGGTCCACTTGAAGTAGGCGAGGAACTGGGAGATCGCGAAGAACAGCACCAGGATCGGCGTCATCTCGCGCAGACCCTTGGCCATGTGGTCGGGGATGTCGCGGCCGGTGCGCACGGTGCCCACCGCCCGCCCGTACACGGCGCCGACGATCAGGAACGCCACCGCCAGGACGACCGCGATGCCGGTGAGCACCGGCGACTGCACGATGCTGCCGCCCTCGCCTCTGAGCGGCGATCCGGAGGGGATCATCGCCGCCACGATCAGCGCCGCGTAGACCAGGAGCACGAGGCCCGCGTGGCGCAGTCCGCGCCGCTCCTCGTCGCGCAGGGTCAGGGCGTCGGCCGCCGGGGGACCCTGGCCGTCCTCGGACTCCGGCTCGTCCTCCTCCGGCATCGCCGCCACCCGACGGGCGATGACCTTCTCGGTGACGACGGTGACGACGAGGGCCAGGACCACCGAGGACCCGATGGAGAAGAAGTAGTTGGACAGCGGCGTGACCACATAGCCCGGGTCGACGGTCTGCGCGGCCGCGGTGGTGAGCCCGGCGAGAATCGCGTCCGTCGGGGTGACCAGCGGGCTCGCGTCGTACCCGGCGGACACCGACACGAACGCCACCACGGCGCCCAGCATCGGGCTGCGCCCGACGGCCCGGAACGCCATCGCGCCGAGCGGGACCAGGACGACGTACGCGGCATCGGACGCGACGTGCGCCACCATCGCGGTGAACGCCAGCGTGAAGGTCAGCCAGCGGGCCGGGACCCGGGCGACCGCCGCTCTGAGCATCGCGGGGAGCAGCCCGGAGCGGTCGGCGACGGCCACGCCCAGCATGACCACGAGGATCGTGCCGAGCGGCGGGAACGTGGCGTAGTTGGTGACCGCGTCGTTGATCATCATCTGCAGGCCGGCGCCCGAGACGAGGCTCTGCACGGCCACGGTCTTGTCGGTGGCGGGGTTCAGCGCGGAGGCCCCGGCCGCGGCCAGCGCCCAGCTGGCCAGCGCGAGGACGACGCTGAGCACGCCGAACAGCCAGAAGGGGTGGGGCAGTTTGTTGCCCATGCGCTCGATGCGCATGAGCACCAAGAGCAGTCGGGTCAGCTGCTTCGAAGGGGCGGGGGACGGCGGGGAGGAAGTGGCGGTCACCTCCCCATTGACGACCCGGTCGGTGAGATCATGCAAGTAAAAAGCTTGTTGCGCTCGTATCGTTCTCGTGAAGCCGCCGGTTGACGGATTCGTTCTATGGATGGATGTACGACATGGACACTCTGGACGACGACGATCTCGACCTGGTCGCCGCGCTCCAGTACGCCCCGCGGGCCCCGCTGAGCCTGCTGGCGGAGGTGCTGGGCGTCTCGGCGAGCACCGCGGGACGCCGGCTGACCCGGCTGGAGTCCGACCGGCTGCTGCGGGTGATCGGCCAGCAGGCCTGGTCGGTGTCCGGCGAGGGCAACCCCTGGCACGTCTGGGTGACGGCCGAACCCGGGCGGGCCGCGGAGGTCGCCCGCCGGCTCGCCGACCTGCCCGAGGCGAGCCACGTCGCGGTCACCGCCGGACAGGCGGACGTCTACTGCACCGTCCAGCCGTCCCGGCGCGACCGCACCCGCGACCTGCTGACCCGGACCATCCCGGCCACCCCCGGCGTGCGCGCGGCCCGCTCCGAACTGATCCTCTCCTCCGCCACCAAGTCCGACTCCTGGCGCCTGCCCCGCCTGGACCCGGACCAGCTACGACGGCTCACGGAACACGCGGCACAGGACGAGGCCGTGAGCAGCCCGAGCCGCCACGGCACCCTCACCGACGACGAACTGCGCACGCTGCGCCTGCTCGCCGCCGACGGCCGGATGACCGCCGCCCAGGTGTCCAGAGAGCTCGGCATCGGACAGTCCACCGCCTACCGCACCACCCAGTCCCTGCTCCAGCGCGGCCTGGTCCGCCCCCGGGTGGAGATCGAACCGGGGCTGCTCGGCTACGCCCTGGAGGTCGTGATCCCCCTGACGGTGTCGCCGAGCGCGATGCGGGACGTGGCCCTCGCGCTCGCCCGGCACCCCTCGGCCCGGTACGTGTCCACCACCGCGGGCACCTCCTGCGTCGTCCACCACGGCGTCTTCCGCGACGAGGACGGCCTCACCGAGTTCCTCACCCGGGACCTGGCCGACCTGCCCGGGGTGACGTCCTTCGACGTCTCCGTCGTACTGGACGCCCTGCGGCGGCACTGGCTGGACCGCGAGGACGGCCGCCTGGCCGCGCACGACAAGCCCGAGAACGGAGCAGCATGACGACACGGGACACCGCCATCGACCGGGCGACCGCCTACTTCGACTCCGGGGCCTTCCTCGCCGACCTGAGCCGCAGGGTCGCGTACCCGACGGAGAGCCGGCCACCCGCCGACACCACGAAGCTGCGCGCGTACCTCGCCGACGAACTCGCCCCGGCCGCACGCCGCCTGGGCGCGACCACCCGCATCATCGACAACCCGGTACCGACCGCGGGCCCCTTCCTCCTCGCCCACCGCCACGAGTCCGGCGACCTGCCGACCGTCCTGGTCTACGGCCACGCCGACGTCGTCCCCGGCCAGGACGGCCACTGGCGTACGGGCCTGTCCCCCTGGCACCTCGTCGTCGAGGGCGACCGGCTCTACGGCCGCGGCACCGCCGACAACAAGGGCCAGCACACGGTCAACCTGGCCGCGCTGGAACAGGTCATGGCCGTGCGAGGCGGCACCCTGGGCTTCAACCTCAAGCTGCTGATAGAGACGGGCGAGGAGTCCGGCTCCCCCGGCCTGCACGAGTTCTGCCGCCGCTTCAAGGACGACCTCGCCGCCGACGTCCTGATCGCCTCCGACGGCCCCCGCCTCGCCGCCCACCGCCCGACCCTGTTCCTCGGCTCCCGCGGCGCCGCCAACCTCCGCCTGAGCGTGCCGCTGCGCGACGGCGCCCACCACTCGGGCAACTGGGGCGGCGCCCTGCGCAACCCGGCCACCGTGCTGGCCGCCGCCCTGGCCACCATGGTCGACGCCCGGGGCCGCATCCTCGTCGAAGGCCTACGACCACCCGCGATCCCCGAGCCCGTCAAGGCGGCCCTCGCGGACCTCACGGTCGGCGGCGGCGAGGACGACCCCGCGGTCGACGCGGACTGGGGCGAGCCGGGCCTCACCCCAGCCGAGCGTGTCTTCGCCTGGAACACCCTCGAAGTCCTCGCCCTGTCCGCGGGAGACCCCGCCAAGCCGGTCGGCGCCATCCCGGGCACGGCCCACGCGGACGTCCAGCTCCGTTTCGTCGTCGGCACGGACTGGCAGAAGCTGGCCGAGACGGTCCGCACCCACCTCGACTCTCATGCCCTCCCCTTCGTCGAGGTCGAACTCCTCCAGGCGGTCCCCGCCACCCGCCTCAGCCCCGACTCCCCCTGGGTGCGCTGGGCCACAACCTCACTCCACCGCACCACCGGCAAGACCCCGGCCGTCCTCCCCAACCTCGGCGGCACCCTCCCCAACGACGCCTTCGCCGACATCCTGGGCCTCCCCACCGTCTGGGTCCCCCACTCCCACCCCTCCTGCGCCCAACACGCCCCCGACGAACACCTGCTGGGCTCGGTGGCCCGAGAGTCTCTGGCCGTCATGGCGGGCCTGTTCTGGGACCTCGGCGAAAGCCCAGGCAGTATGAGCGCATGATTACGCTCACGAAGGAAGACGGCCCCGCGGATCTCGACGGGGTGACCCATCTGTCCATCGGGGTGTCCTGGGACCCCACCGCCGGCGCCAGCGGCGGAGTGCTGGGCAAACTCCGCCGGAAGACCGGCACCGACCTCGACCTCATCGCCATCGCCATGCACGACGGGGACCCGGTCCGCCTGGCGGGCATCGACTCCCTCGACCCCATCGGCAACGGCTCCCTGCTGCACAGCGGCGACAACCAGACCGGCCACGGAGACGGCGACGACGAGACCGTCACGGTCGAGTTCGCGAAGCTCCCGCCCCACATCACCTCGATCGTCTTCGTCGCCGCCGCCTACAAGAAGGGCAGCTCCTTCCAGAAGGCCCGCAACATCAGCTTCAAGGTCTACGACGCCACCGGCGGCACCACCCAGCAGGTCGCCGACATCTGGCCCAGCATGCTCACCCAGGACAACGGCTGCGCCGTCGCCAAGGCCGTACGGTCCGGCACCACCTGGAAGCTCCAGGTGATCAACACCACGGGAAAGATCAAACAAGGCGACCAACTCGCCCTGATGCGCTTCGCCGCCAACCAGTAACACCCGACCGCCGGCCGCCGCCGGTGCACGACACCGGCGGCAACCGCCGGCTGCCGACCGATGAGTTCCGGAGCCGGGTGGGGTCTGTCCCTGCACAAGCGAACGCTGCGCACGAGTCTGTGAGGGACCATGACCACCCACGCACTACCACCCGTCGTCGACACCGCAACCTGGGAGCGCCGGCTCGAAGCCCTGCGTGCCCGGGAGAAGGCCGCGACGCGGGAGCTCGACGCCATCGCCGCCGAGCGTCGTCGCCTGCCGATGGTCGAGATGCCCGACTACACCCTCGAGGGCGAGGACGGCCCCGTTCGGCTGGCGGACGTCTTCGAAGGCAAGAGGCAACTGATCGTCTACAACCACATGTGGTTCGCCGGCAAGGAATGGCAGTGCCCGGGCTGCACGGGGTTCACCTCGCACTACACCCGCCTCGAGTTCCTGGACAACTACGACGCGCGATTCGTCATCGTCACCCAGGGCCCGATCGACGAGGCACTCGCCTACAAGCAGCGGGTCGGCAACCGGATGACGTGGTACTCGACCGCGAAAAGCTCGTTCGGGGCCGACGTCGGCGCACCGCCCGACGGAGGATTCGCGGTCAACGTGTTCCTGCGCGACGGCGACACCGTCTACCGCACCTGGCACACGAACGGCCGGGGTACCGAGCAGCTCAGCCACACCTTCCCGCTGATCGATCTCCTGCCGTACGGCCGCCAGGAGGAATGGCAGGACTCGCCCGAGGGCTGGCCCCAGTCGCCCACCTACAGCCGGTGGACGACGTCCAAGGACATCGCCGCGCTCTACGGCCCGGGCTCGGGCTCCGGCAACGGCTGAACTTCGCTCGCCCTCAGTGCGAGTGCCCGGTGGGCGCCGGCGCGGCGTTCTTGACCGTCAGGGGCAGCAGCTTCTTGCCCGTGGGGCCGATCTGAATCTGCGTGTCCATCTGCGGACACACCCCGCAGTCGAAGCACGGCGTCCACCGGCAGTCCTCGACCTCGGTCTCGTCGAGTGAGTCCTGCCAGTCCTCCCAGAGCCAGTCCTTGTCGAGGCCGGAGTCGAGGTGGTCCCAGGGGAGGACCTCCTCGTAGGTGCGCTCGCGGGTGGTGTACCAGTCGACGTCCACGCCGAAGGGGACGAGAGCCTTCTCCGCACACCGCATCCAGCGGTCGTAGGAGAAGTGCTCGCGCCAGCCGTCGAAGCGGCCGCCGTCCTCGTAGACCGCGCGGATGACCGCTCCGATGCGGCGGTCGCCCCTCGACAGGAGGCCTTCCACGATGCCGGGCTTGCCGTCGTGGTAGCGGAAGCCGATCGAGCGGCCGTACTTCTTGTCGCCGCGGATCTTGTCGCGGAGCTTTCCGAGACGGGCGTCCGTCTCCTCCGCCGACAGCTGCGGGGCCCACTGGAACGGGGTGTGGGGCTTGGGGACGAAGCCACCGATCGACACCGTGCAGCGGATGTCGTTCTGGCCGGAGACCTCGCGGCCCTTCTGGATCACGCTCATCGCCATGTCGGCGATCTGGAGGACGTCCTCGTCGGTCTCCGTCGGCAGGCCGCACATGAAGTACAGCTTCACCTGGCGCCAGCCGTTGCCGTAGGCGGTGGCGACCGTGCGGATCAGGTCCTCCTCCGAGACCATCTTGTTGATGACCTTGCGCATGCGCTCGGAGCCGCCCTCGGGGGCGAAGGTCAGGCCGGACCGGCGGCCGTTGCGCGTCAGCTCGTTCGCCAGGTCGACGTTGAACGCGTCCACGCGGGTCGACGGGAGGGACAGGCCGATCTTGTCCTCCTCGTAGCGGTCCGCCAGGCCCTTCGCGATGTCGCCGATCTCCGAGTGGTCAGCCGAGGACAGGGACAGCAGGCCGACCTCCTCGAAGCCCGTCGCCTTCAGGCCCTTCTCGACCATGTCGCCGATGCCGGTGATCGACCGCTCGCGCACCGGGCGCGTGATCATGCCCGCCTGGCAGAAACGGCAGCCGCGCGTGCAGCCGCGGAAGATCTCCACCGACATGCGCTCGTGGACCGTCTCGGCGAGCGGGACCAGGGGCTGCTTGGGGTACGGCCACTCGTCCAGGTCCATCACCGTGTGCTTGGAGACGCGCCACGGGACACCGGACTTGTTCGGTACGACACGGGCGATACGGCCGTCCGCGAGGTACTCGACGTCGTAGAAGGCCGGGATGTACACCGAGCCCGTCTTCGCGAGGCGGAAGAGGACCTCCTCGCGGCCGCCCGGCTGCCCCTGCGCCTTCCACTCCCGGATGATCCGGGTCATGTCCAGCACGGCCTGCTCGCCGTCGCCGATGATCGCCGCGTCGATGAAGTCGGCGATCGGCTCGGGGTTGAAGGCGGCGTGGCCGCCGGCCAGCACGATCGGGTCGTCGATCGTGCGGTCCCTGGATTCCAGGGGGATCCCGGCCAGATCCAGCGCCGTCAGCATGTTCGTGTAGCCCAGCTCCGTGGAGAAGCTCAGCCCGAACACGTCGAAGGCGCGGACCGGGCGGTGACTGTCCACCGTGAACTGCGGGACGTCGTGCTCCCGCATCAGCGCCTCGAGGTCCGGCCACACGCTGTAGGTGCGCTCGGCGAGGACGCCCTCCTGCTCGTTCAGCACCTCGTAGAGGATCATGACGCCCTGGTTGGGCAGACCGACCTCGTACGCGTCCGGGTACATCAGCGCCCAGCGGACGTCCGTCGACTCCCACGGCTTGACAGTGGAGTTGAGCTCCCCGCCGACGTACTGGATCGGCTTCTGCACATGCGGGAGCAGAGCTTCGAGCTGCGGGAAGACCGACGCAGCGACTTCGGCAGGCATGTCGCGAACCTTCGTGAGCTTGGCTGAACTGACAGCTGAACTGACAGCTGAACTGACAGGGGTGACCATCTAGCCTAACGCGATCGCGACCACCCCTCGCACGCCCGGAAACTCAGAGGTCCGCCGCCCCGTCCTTGATCCCCGCCCAGAACGCGGGCAGCCCGGCCTCCACGGTCGCCGCCCGCCGCTCCTCGCGCCCGTAGAGCAGCCCGTACGTGAAGGCGCTCTCGCCGGCCGCGTGCGCGACGGCGGACAGCTCGCGCAGGGTCTGCCGGGCCATCACGCTGTCCTGGTGCTCCCCGAGCAGGCTCTGCAGGGACTTCATGGACTTGACCAGAGCCTTGGCCGGCTCGCCGAGGGCCGGCTTGGCCGCCTCCGCCGAGTAGCGGGTGCGCTTGGTCTTCTTGCGGGCCTCGTGCACGGCGAGGTCCCGGTCGGGCCCCGGCGACAGCTCCAGCGCCTGTCCGACGAGCCCGGTGACCTTGCCGAAGTCCTTCTTCACGGCCTTGGCGATCACCTTGCCCGGCTGTTTCCCGGCCGCCTTCAGCAGCGGCGGGGCGGCGATCAGCGCGTCCAGGGTGTCGAGCAGGGCGAGGTACCGGGCGGAGTCCAGGACGCCGATCAGCCGGCCGCGCGCCCCGCCCTGCTCGACGCTCGCCCACAGGCCCAGCCGCTCGGCGACCGGGCCCGAGACCAGCGTGCCGGGCACGTCGTCGAGGGCCGCCGTCAGCCGTTCGGTGAGCACCTCGTGGTCGCGGTCCACACCCAGCTCACCGGCCAGCCACTTCAGTTCCTCGCCGATCGGGTCGGTGACGGTCCGGTCGAGGACCTTGGCGTACGACTTGAAGGTGCTGCGCATCCGGCGGGTGGCGACCCGCATGCTGTGCACCGAGTCCTCGACGTCCTGGCGTACGGCCGGGTCGAGCTCGACGATCGCGTCTCGCTGGGCGCGGACGTACGCCAGTACATGGTCACCGGCGGTCACGGGGTCCTTGGGGGACCTGGCCCGGCGCTTCCTCCCTGGGGTCGTCTCGGCGAGGGCCCGAGCCAGCTTCGAGGAGGAGCCGGACGGCCGTACGCCCGCCTTGCGCAGCCGCTTCTCCACCTTGTCGAGGAAGTCCGGGTCGCCGCCGTCGGCGAGCTCCACCTCGATCTCGGTCCACTGGGCGACGCCGGCGCCCCCGGTCAGCCGCTCGGCGTGGACGGCGTCCACGCTGACCTCGGCGAGCAGTCGCCCCTCGGTGTCGAGGAGTTCGCGGACGTCCCGGGCCGAGCGCAGCCGGACCACGGGCAGCAGTTCGGTGTCCCGGACCCGGGAGCGGACCAGCCCGGCGAGCTCGTCGGGGAGGGTGTCGGAGAGCGGGGCCCGGATCTCGTCGCGCACGCCCTGGGCGACGGGCACCTTCAGGTGCCAGCCCGCGTCGGAGCCGCCGGTGCGGCGGCGGAGAGTGATCGAGGAGGCGGCGAGGCGTTCGTCGGCGGTGTCGTAGTAGGTGGCGTCCAGTTCCGCGACGCCCTTGTCGAGGACGGTCTCGACCCCGGCGACGCCGGTCAGATCGGGCAGTCCGCTGTCATCGGATTCGTACTTGCGCTCGATCTCGCGTTTCGTCTCCGCCATGACCTGAATCTAGTCGCAGTGCGGCGGGTAGGACAGAGGGCACCTGCCGTCCACACAGGGGCCACCTGCCGTCTATGCCGACATGGGCCGTTGCACCCGGATCGACTGCAGCAGCCCCACCGCCACCCACACCGAGAACATCGATGAACCGCCGTACGACACGAACGGCAGCGGCAGGCCCGTGACCGGCATGATGCCGAGGGTCATGCCGATGTTCTCGAAGGCCTGAAAGGCGAACCAGGCCACGATGCCGGCGGCGACGATCGTGCCGTACAGCTCGGTCGTCTCGCGGGCGATGCGGCAGGCGCGCCACAGCACCACACCCAGCAGGACGATGATCAGGCCGCCGCCGAGGAAGCCCAGCTCCTCCCCCGCGACCGTGAACACGAAGTCGGTCTGCTGCTCCGGCACGAACTGGCCCGTGGTCTGCGAGCCTTGGAAGAGGCCCGAGCCGGTCAGACCGCCCGAACCGATCGCGATGCGGGCCTGGTTGGTGTTGTAGCCGACGCCGGCCGGGTCGAGGCTGGGGTTGGCGAAGGCGGCGAAGCGGGCGATCTGGTAGTCGTCCAGGATGTGCAGCTGCCAGCCGGCGATCGCGCCGGCCGCTCCCGCACCCAGCAGCCCGAACACCCACCGGTTCGACGCGCCGGAGGCGAGCAGCACGCCCAGCACGATGATGACCATGACCATGACCGACCCGAGGTCGGGCATCAACATCACGACGAGCATCGGTACGGCGGCCAGGCCGAGGGCCTGGAGCACGGTCCGGTGGTCGGGGTACGCCTTGTCGCCCGCGTCCACGCGGGCCGCGAGCAGCATCGCCATGCCCAGGATGATCGTGATCTTCACGAACTCGGAGGGCTGGAGCGAGAAGCCGCCGCCGAGCACGATCCAGGAGTGCGCGCCGTTGACCGTCGAGCCGAGCGGGGTGAGCACCATCAGGATCAGGAACACCGAGAGGCCGTACAGGAGCGGCACGGCCGTGCGCAGAGTGCGGTGGCCGAGCCAGACCGTGCCGATCATCAGGGCGAACCCGATGCCGGTGTTCAGGATGTGCCGGAGCAGGAAGTAGTACGGGTCGCCCTGGTTGATCTCGGTGCGGTTGCGGGTCGCCGAGAAGACGAGGATCGCGCCGATGCCCGAGAGGGCCAGGGCCGCCAGCAGTATCGGCCAGTCCAGCCGGCGGGCCAGCGAGTCGCGGGCGAACAGGCGGGTCCAGCCCGCGCGTTCGGGCCCGTAGCCGGAGACCTGGAAGCTGTTCACTCCGGTCATGCGAGCATCCTCCGGCTTCCTCTGGCCCGCCGTCGCCGACGCGCGTTCCGGTTGCCCGTGCCGGCTGTCGCCACCGTGGCCGCCAGCTGCTGTACGTCCGGCTCCTCCGTGCCCTTCTGGCTGATCTGCTGGTCCTTGGCCGGGTCCTTGGAGATCTTCGGGGAGGTGATCGAACCGTCCGCCTTGATCTTCGGCAGGCTCTTCTGCGGGGTGGGCAACAGCGCGTTCTTGGGGTTGATCGTGCCGTCCTCCGAGACGCCGTACAGCGCGTTGTAGATCTTGCGCACGGCGGGGCCCGAGGCGCCGGAGCCCGTACCACCCTGGGAGATGGTCATGACGACGGTGTAGTCCTTGGTGTACGTGGTGAACCACGAGGTGGTCTGCTTGCCGTAGACCTCGGCCGTACCCGTCTTGGCGTGCATCGGGATCTTGTCCTGCGGCCAGCCGCCGAACCGCCAGGCGGCGGTACCGCGGGTCGCGACTCCTTCGAGGGCACCGTCTATCTCGCTGAGGGTCTTCTGCGTCATCGGCAGCTTGCCGTGCGCCTTCGGCTCGATCTCCTGGACGGTCTTGCCGTCGGGGCTGATGATCGCCTTGCCGACGGTCGGGTCGTAGAGGGTGCCGCCGTTGGCGATCGCCCCGTAGATCGTCGCCATCTGGATCGGGGTGACGAGTGTGTCGCCCTGGCCGATCGAGTAGTTGACGGAGTCACCGGCGCGCAGCCTGTTGCCCTCCAGGCAGTTCTCGTACGCGATCTGCTCGGCGTACGTGCCGCCCTTCTTGCCGTACTTGCACCAGGCGTCCTTGTTGGCCTTCCAGTAGCTCTGCTTCCACTGGCGGTCGGGGATGCGGCCGGTGACCTCGTTCGGGAGGTCGATGCCGGTCTCCTTGCCGAGGCCGAACTGGTGGGCGGTCTTGTAGAACCAGTCGCCGGGGTTCTTCTTGGGCTTGTTGCCGCCGTCCTTCTGCCACTCCTGGTGCGAGAGGCGGTAGAAGACGGTGTCGCAGGAGACCTCCAGGGCGCGGCCGAGGCTGATCGGGCCGTATCCCTTGGACTCGAAGTTCTTGAAGACCTGGCCACCGATCGAGTACGAGCTGGAGCACTGGTAGGGGCCGTCGAAGGAGTAGCCCGCGTTGACCGCGGCG
The DNA here is from genome assembly GCF_059026085.1 of Streptomyces sp. a15. Taxonomy (NCBI): domain Bacteria; kingdom Bacillati; phylum Actinomycetota; class Actinomycetes; order Kitasatosporales; family Streptomycetaceae; genus Streptomyces; species Streptomyces sp. A15. The sequence goes on from NZ_JBWLKM010000024.1 coordinate 42,952, forward strand.
GCAGTCGGGATGACCTTGAAGACGGAGCCGGGAGCGGACTGCCCCTGGATCGCGCGGTTCAGCAGCGGGTAGTTGGACTTCTTGCCGGTGAGCTGGGCGTAGTCCTTGGCGGAGATGCCGCCGACCCAGGCGTTCGGGTCGTACGTCGGGTTGGACGCCATGGCGACCACGCGGCCGGTCTTGGCCTCCATCACCACGACGGCGCCGGAGTCCGCCTTGTAGTTCTCGCCGGTGTTCTTGTCGTACGTCTTGCGGGCCTCCTTCATGGCGTCGTTCAGCTCGTACTCCGCGACGCGCTGAACGCGGGCGTCGATGCTGGTGACGAGGGAGGAGCCGGGCTGGGCGGGGGCGGCCTCGGCCTCGCCGATGACGCGGCCGAGGTTGTCGACCTCGTAGCGGGTGACGCCGGCCTTGCCGCGCAGCTCCTTGTCGTACTCGCGCTCCAGGCCGCTTCGGCCGACCTGGTCGGAGCGCAGGTAGGGCGAGTCGCTGTCCTGGGCCTTGGTGATCTCGTCGTCGGTGACGGGCGAGAGGTAGCCGAGGACCTGGGCGGTGTTGGCCTGGCCGGGGGCGGCGTAGCGGCGCACGGCCTCGGGCTCGGCGGTGATGCCGGGGAAGTCCTCGGCGCGCTCGCGGATCTGCAGGGCCTGCTTGGCGGTGGCCTCGTCGGTGATGGGGATCGGCTGGTACGGCGAGCCGTTCCAGCAGGGCTGCGGCGTCTTGGAGTCGCACAGCCGGACCTTCTCCATGACCTCCTGGGGCGTCATGCCCAGCACGGCGGCCAGCTTGGTGAGGACGGCCTTGCCGTCGTCTTTCATCTTCAGCAGGTCGGTGCGGGAGGCGGAGACCACCAGCCGGGTCTCGTTGTCCGCCAGGGGCACTCCGCGCGCGTCCAGGATCGAGCCGCGTACGGCGGGCTCGACGACCTGCTGGACGTGGTTGCCGGACGCCTCCTTGGCGTACTCGTCGCCCTCGCGGATCTGGAGGTACCACAGGCGCCCGCCGAGGGTGCCGAGCAGGGAGAGGACGAGGATCTGGATGACGACGAGCCGGATCTGGACCCGTGGGGTCCGGCCGGTCTCGGGGATGTTGGTCACTGCGGCTGCCTCCCCCTCTCAGTGTGCGGACGTGTGTGCGGACGTGTGTGCGCGTACGAATGATGAACGACGGGCCTGTGAGGCCACGTTCCGCCGGAACGACCCCGTTCGGGTGAACTCGTATGGGTTCACAGCCGCTTGACCCCCTTGATGCGGCCGGCCCGCGCCGTGCGGGCCCGGGCTGCCTTCACCTTCAGCCCGCCGAGGCCGCCCCGCTGTCCCCCGATCCGCAGGCCGGTGCCCGAGGAGAGCCAGCCGGAGGAGATGTCGGCGGCCTTGGCGGCGGAGTTGGTGTCCGCGAGGGGGTCGTTCTCCGCGCGCCGGGCCAGCGCCATGATGCCGGGGACGACGAACGGGGCGAGCAGCAGGTCGTACAGCGCGGCCGTGAACAGCAGGCTGCCGAGGCCCACATGGCGGGCGGCGGTGTCGCCGACGAGGGCGCCGACACCGGCGTACAGCAGGGTGGTGCCGACGGCGGCGGCGACCACGACGGCCATGGGGCCGGTGGCCGATTTCAGCCGGCCGTTCTCCGGTTTCGCCAGGCCCGCGAGGTAGCCGATGACGCACAGCACGAGGGCGTAGCGGCCGGCCGCGTGGTCGGCGGGCGGGGCGAGGTCGGCGAGCAGGCCGGCGCCGAACCCGACGAGGGCGCCGCCGACATGGCCGTACACCATGGCGAGGCCCAGGACGGTGAGGAGCAGCAGGTCGGGGACGGCGCCCGGCAGGTGGAGGCGGGCGAGGACGCTCACCTGGAGGACCAGGGCGACGACGACCAGGGAGGTGGACAGCAGGATCCGGTTGACGCGCATGGGCTACAGCTCCTACTGCTCTTCTTGGATCTGGCCGTCGACCGGCGCGTTCGCGGACGGGGTGACGGTCACCGTCACGGTCGGCGTGGGGGTCGGCTTGGGCTTGGCGGGCAGCACCGTGTCGCGCGGGTCCTTCTTGGGGGCCTGGACGACGACGCCGACGATGTCGAGCTTGGTGAAGCTGACGTACGGCGTGACGTAGAGGGTGCGGGTGAGGTCGCCGGCGGAGGGGTCGACGCGGGAGACCACGCCGACCGGTACTCCGGGTACGAAGGGCTTGTCGGCCTGCGAGCCGAAGGTGACCAGTCGGTCGCCCGTCTTGACCTCGGCCTTGCCGTTGAGGAGTTCGACGCGCAGCGGGCGGTCGCCCTGCCCGGAGGCGAAGCCGAGTTCGTCGCCGGCCTCCATGCGGGTGCCGACGGTGAAGTCGGGGTCGTTGGCGAGCAGCACGGTGGCGGTGTTGGGGCCGACGGTCGTCACGCGCCCTACCAGCCCGTCCCCGTTCAGGACGGTCATGTCGCGCGTGATGCCGTCGCCCGCGCCGACGTCGATGGTGATGGTCCAGGAGAAGCCCTGGGCCGCTCCTATCGCGATGACCTGGGCGCCCTTGATGCCGTACTGGCCGGCGCCGGAGAGCTTCAGCATCTTGTCGAGCTGGGCGAGGCGGCTGCGGTTGCGGTCGTCGCTGCCGAGCTTCGCCTCCAGGGCCGCGTTCTCCTTCTCCAACTCGGCGAGCCGGTCGTGCCGTTCGCCGGAGTCACGGATGGCCGATACGGCGTTGCCGACCGGGTCGACCGCGGCCGACACACCGTTCTCGATCGGGCCGAAGACCGTGGCCGCGGCCTGGCGGGCGCCGTCGACCGGTGAGTCCTCCCCGCCGCGGATGTCCACCGTGATCAGCGCGAACGCGACGGCGACCAGCAGCACCAGGAGCAGCCGGCTCTCTCGTGTGTCCCTCACGTGCGGCGGCCGTGCCCTTCCTCATAGGAATTCGTGTGCAGTGTTTACGTATATGGGCGCATTTGTGTGCGGCACTTATGCGCGAGCTTATGCCTCTATATCAACGATCCGCCGTACGAGAGGAGATCATCTCGTACGGCGGAATCGAAGAGTTGCTTCATCTGCGCGGCTGGGCGTCCAGCACCTGCTGCAACGCCTCGAACTCCTCGACGCACTTTCCGGAACCGAGCGCCACGCTGTCCAGCGGGTCCTCGGCGATGTGGATCGGCATGCCGGTCTCGCGCCGCAGCCGCTCGTCCAGGCCGCGCAGCAGCGCACCGCCACCGGTCAGAACGATTCCGCGGTCCATGATGTCGCCGGACAGCTCCGGCGGGCACTTGTCGAGGGTCGTCTTCACTGCGTCTACAATGGCGTTGACGGGCTCCTCGATCGCCTTGCGCACTTCGGCGGCCGAGATGACGACGGTCTTGGGCAGCCCGGAGACGAGATCCCGGCCGCGGATTTCGGTGTGCTCGTCAGCGTCGAGGTCGTACGCCGAACCGATCGTGATCTTGATCTGCTCGGCCGTCCGCTCACCCAGCAGGAGCGAGTACTCCTTCTTGATGTGCTGGATGATCGCGTTGTCCAACTCGTCGCCCGCGACGCGGATGGACTGGGCGGTGACGATGCCGCCGAGGGAGATGACCGCGACCTCCGTGGTGCCGCCGCCGATGTCCACCACCATGTTGCCCGTGGCCTCGTGGACCGGCAGGCCGGAACCGATGGCGGCCGCCATGGGCTCCTCGATGATGTGCACCTGACGGGCGCCGGCCTGGGACGACGCCTCGATGACGGCGCGGCGCTCGACGCCCGTGATGCCCGAGGGCACACAGACGACGACCCGCGGACGAGCCAGATACCGCCGCTTGTGGATCTTCAGGATGAAGTAGCGCAGCATCCGCTCGGTGATCTCGAAGTCGGCGATCACGCCGTCCTTCAGTGGACGCACGGCAACGATGTTGCCGGGCGTGCGCCCGATCATCTTCTTCGCTTCGGCGCCGACCGCGAGGATGCCACCGGTGTTGGTGTTGATCGCGACGACGGACGGCTCGTTGAGTACGATCCCGCGACCCCTGACGTACACCAGCGTGTTGGCGGTCCCGAGGTCGACAGCCATGTCACGGCCGATGAACGACATTGAGTTCCCCATCAGGATTCGACTGGCCTTCCCCATAGCTTTTGAGGGCTTTTCAGGTCGGCGGAGCGGGTGCGGTGACGTGAAGGCTTCCATCGTAGACGCGCCTTCGCGAACACTGCGTGAGGGTCTCCGCCATTGTCAGCAGATGCTGTGCGGGTTCGCTTCTGGAGACGGGCGTTCGGGGGCACTCGTTCCCTCGATCGCCACGCATATGCCAAAAGTCCGGGGACAAAAGCCCCCAGACTCTCACTCGGCCGTGTCGGGCGCTACGCGCGGCCAGGGAAGAAGATCTTCACCTCGCGCTCGGCGGACTCCTCGGAGTCGGAGGCGTGGATGAGATTCTCGCGCACGATCACGCCGTAGTCACCGCGGATGGAGCCGGGGGCCGCGGCGATCGGGTCCGTCGGACCGGCCAGCTGGCGCACGCCCTCGATCACCCGATCGCCCTCGACGATCAGCGCCACGACCGGGCCTGACGCCATGAACTCCACCAGCGGCTCGTAGAAGGGCTTGCCCTTGTGCTCGCCGTAGTGCTGTTCCAGCGTGTCCTGGTCCAGGGTGCGCAGCTCCAGCGCGGTGATCTGCCAGCCGGCCTTGCGCTCGATACGGCTGATGATCTCGCCGGTCAGGCCACGACGAACGGCGTCGGGCTTGAGGAGGACGAGGGTGCGCTGGCTCACGACGGGGCTCCTTCGGATCAAGGATTGTGCGGGATGCTGAGGTTACAGGGCGTGTCCGGCCCCTTGTTACGCAGCGTCAGGTGTAGAGGAGCCCGCCTGCGCGGCGAATCTCGCCTTCGCCTCGTCGATCTTCCGTCCGTAGTGCACGGACGCCCACCACAGGGCCGCGAAGATCGCGCCCAGGAAGAACATCGTCGGCACGACGACGCCGGAGGCGATCAGGGCGATCTGCAGGGCCCAGCCGAGGGCGACGCCGCCAGGGCGGGTGACCATGCCGCACAGCAGCAGGCACAGGAACATGGCGATGCCGCTGACCGTCCACACCGTGGTCATGGACAGGTCGGGGTCCTTCATCGCGACCAGCGCGGCGAAGCCGATGATGAAGACCTCGCCGATCAGGGTCGAAGCACAGAGCGTACGCATGCCGAGTATCAGCCCTTCCCCAGCAGCAGCCGGGCCTCGCCGACGGTGATGACGGATCCTGTGACGAGCACACCGCCGCCCGCGAACTCGCCCTCCTCCTCGGCCAGCGTGATCGCGGCCTCCAGGGCGTCCGGCAGCCGCGGCTCGACCTGCACCCGCTCGTCGCCGAACACCTCGACGGCGATCGCGGCGAGTTCGTCGGCGTCCATCGCGCGATGGCTGGAGTTCTGCGTGACGACGACCTCGGCGAAGATCGGCTCGAAGGCCTCCAGCAGCCCGCGTACGTTCTTGTCCCCGCTCGCCCCGACGATCCCGATCAGCCGGCTGAAGTCGAAGGCCTCTCCGACCGCCTCGGCGGCGGCGCGGGCGCCGGCCGGATTGTGGGCGGCGTCCAGGACGACGGTCGGGGACCGCCGTACGACTTCCATCCGCCCCGGGGACGACACGGCCGCGAAGGCCTTGCGGACCGTGTCGATGTCGAGCGGCTCGGGCCGCTGCGAGCCGACGCCGAAGAACGCCTCGACGGCGGCGAGGGCGACGGCCGCGTTGTGCGCCTGGTAGGGGCCGTGCAGGGGGAGGAACACCTCGGTGTACTCGCCGCCGAGCCCGCGCAGGGTGAGCAACTGCCCGCCGACGGCGATCTGCCGCGCCACCACCCCGAACTCGAGCCCCTCGCGGGCCACGGTCGCGTCGACCTCGACGGCCTTCTTCAGCATCACCTGGGCGGCATCGACCGGCTGCTGCGCCAGGATGACCGTCGCGTCCTGCTTGACGATGCCGGCCTTCTCGGTGGCGATCGCCGCGGTGGTCTCGCCGAGCCGGTCGGTGTGGTCGAGGTCGATGGGGGTGACGACGGCGACGTCCCCGTCGATGACGTTGGTGGCGTCCCAGGACCCGCCCATGCCGACCTCGACGACGGCGACGTCCACGGGAGCGTCGGCGAAGGCGGCGTACGCCATCCCCGTGAGCACCTCGAAGAACGACAGCCGGTACTCCTGCTGGGAGTCGACCATCTCGACGTACGGCTTGATGTCCTCGTACGTCTCCACGAACCGCTCGGCGGAGATCGGCGCGCCGTCCAGGCTGATGCGCTCGGTGATCGACTGCACGTGGGGGCTCGTATACCGGCCGGTGCGCAGATCGAAGGCGCCGAGGAGGGCCTCGATCATGCGGGCGGTGGAGGTCTTGCCGTTGGTGCCGGTGATGTGGATGGAGGGGTACGACCGCTGCGGCTCGCCCAGTACGTCCATCAGCGCGGCGATCCGGCTGACGGAGGGCTCCAGCTTGGTCTCGCCCCAGCGGGTGGCGAGCTCCGTCTCGACCTCCCTCAGGGCCTTGTCGACCTCGGGGTCCGCCGGGCGCGTCGGCACGTCGGCCTGCGGCGAACCGCCCTGCGTGCGCAGGGTACGGCTGCCGGCCTCGATCACCGCGAGATCCGGGTCCCGTTCGGTCTCGGCCGCCATGATCTCGTCGAAGTCGCTGCTGTCGTGCGGGGGCTGCGGCTGCTCACTCACGGGGCCAGTCTACGGAGGCCGGGGGGCGGGTGCGGGCCGGCGGGGGTGCCTGCCCCTGGGGGCTCCGCCCCCAGACCCCCGACCTATGCCCACCCACCACCCGACTCGGTCGGACAAGAGGTGACCCTCGCCCTGGGGGCTGCGCCCCCAGACCTCGCTGCCGGGTGCAGCGCTACGGGGTGCCGCTGCGCCCACCGCAAAGCGAAAGGCCCCCTGAGCCAACCAGCTCCGGGGGCCTTCACCGACGTACGCGAACCGCCTACGCCCGCACCTACGCCTGCGGCAACCGGTCCAGCTGCGCGGCGATCCGGGCGATGTCCGCGTCCGCCTTCGCCAACCGTGTCCGGATCTTCTCCACGACCTGGTCCGGAGCCTTCGCCAGGAACGCCTCGTTGCCGAGCTTCGCGTTCGCCTGGGCCTTCTCCTTCTCCGCGGCGGCGAGGTCCTTGGCCAGCCGCTTCCGCTCGGCCGCGATGTCGATCGTGCCGGACAGGTCGAGCGCCACCTCGGCCCCGCCGACCGGCAGGGTCGCCGTGGCGGTGAAGGCGTCGCCCTCCGGCTGGAGCCGCAGCAGCTGGCGGATGGCCGCCTCGTGCGGGGCGAGCGCCGTGCCGTCCAGCGACAGGCGGGCCGGGACGCGCTGCCCCGGCTGCAGGCCCTGGTCGGCACGGAAGCGGCGGACCTCCGTGATGACGGACTGGAGGGTCGCGATCTCCTTCTCCGCGCCCGCGTCACGGAAGCCGCTGTCCGAGGGCCACTCGGCGATGACGAGGGACTCGCCACCGGTCAGCGTGGTCCACAGCGTCTCCGTGACGAACGGGACGACCGGGTGGAGCAGGCGCAGGGTCACGTCCAGGACCTCACCGAGGACGCGCTTGGAGACCTCGGCCGCCTCGCCGCCCGCCTGGAACGTGGTCTTCGACAGCTCGACGTACCAGTCGAACACCTCGTCCCACGCGAAGTGGAACAGCGCGTCGGAAAGCTTCGCGAACTGGAAGTCCTCGTAGAACGCGTCGACTTCGGCGACCGTCTTGTTCAGGCGGGACAGGATCCAGCGGTCCGTCGCCGACATCTCGGACGGCTCCGGCAGCGGACCCTCGACCGTCGCGCCGTTCATCAGCGCGAAGCGCGTCGCGTTCCAGATCTTGTTGGCGAAGTTGCGGGAGCCCTGGACCCAGTCCTCGCCGATCGGGACGTCGACACCGGGGTTGGCGCCACGGGCGAGGGTGAACCGGAGCGCGTCGCTGCCGTACTTGTCCATCCAGTCCAGCGGGTTGACGACGTTCCCGAAGGACTTCGACATCTTCTTGCCGTTCTGGTCACGGACCATGCCGTGCAGGGCGATGGTGTGGAACGGCGGGGTGCCGTCCATCGCGTAGAGGCCGAACATCATCATCCGGGCGACCCAGAAGAAGAGGATGTCGTAGCCGGTGACCAGGACGGAGTTCGGGTAGAACTTCGCGAGCGATTCCGTCTGTTCGGGCCAGCCGAGGGTGGAGAAGGGCCACAGGCCGGAGGAGAACCAGGTGTCGAGGACGTCGGTGTCCTGACGCCAGCCCTCGCCGGTCGGGGCCTCGTCGTCGGGACCGACACAGACGACCTCGCCGTTCGGCCCGTACCAGACCGGGATCCGGTGTCCCCACCACAACTGGCGTGAAATACACCAGTCGTGGAGGTTGTCGACCCAGTCGAAGTACCGCTTCTCCATCTCCTGCGGATGGATCTTGACGCGCCCGTCGCGGACGGCGTCCCCGGCGGCCTTCGCGAGCGGCCCGACCTTGACCCACCACTGCATGGACAGCCGCGGCTCGATGGTCGTCTTGCAGCGCGAGCAGTGGCCGACCGAGTGGACGTACGGCCGCTTCTCGGCGACGATCCGGCCCTCGGCGCGCAGCGCGGCGACGATGGCCGAGCGGGCCTCCAGCCGGTCCTGGCCCTGGAAGGGGCCGTGGGCGGTGATGACGGCGTGCTCGTCCATGATCGTGATGGCGGGCAGGTCGTGGCGCTGGCCGATCTCGAAGTCGTTCGGATCGTGGGCCGGGGTGACCTTGACGGCACCCGTGCCGAACTCGGGGTCGACGTGCTCGTCGGCGACGACCGGGATGAAACGGTCGGTCAGCGGCAGCCTGATGAGCTTGCCGACCAGGTGCTTGTACCGCTCGTCCTCGGGGTGGACGGCGACGGCCGTGTCACCGAGCATCGTCTCGGCACGGGTCGTGGCGACGACGATCGTCTCGTCCCCGTCGCCGTACTTCATGGAGACGAGCTCGCCGTCGTCGTCCTGGTACTCCACCTCGATGTCCGAGATGGCCGTCAGACAGCGCGGGCACCAGTTGATGATGCGCTCGGCGCGGTAGATCAGCTCTTCGTCGTAGAGGCGCTTGAAGATGGTCTGGACGGCCTGGGACAGGCCCTCGTCCATGGTGAACCGCTCACGCGACCAGGCGACGCCGTCTCCCAGGCGCCGCATCTGTCCGCTGATCTGCCCGCCGGACTCGGCCTTCCACTGCCAGACGCGCTCGACGAAGGCCTCCCGGCCCAGGTCGTGCCGGGACTTGCCCTCCTTGCCCAGCTCGCGCTCGACGACGTTCTGCGTGGCGATACCGGCGTGGTCCATGCCGGGCTGCCACAGCGTCTCGTAGCCCTGCATCCGCTTGCGGCGGGTCAGGGTGTCGATGAGCGTGTGCTCGAAGGCGTGCCCCAGGTGGAGCGAGCCCGTGACGTTCGGCGGCGGGATGACGACGGTGTACGGAGGCTTGTCGCTCTTCGCGTCCGCCTCGAAGTAACCCCGCTCCACCCAGCGCTCGTACAGCGGCCCCTCTACATCGGCCGGCGCGTACTGGGTCGGCAGTTCGGTGTCGGGCGCGGGTGGCTGCTGCTGAGCGTTCTCGGTCACGGGCTCAGTTTAGGGGTGTCACCGGGCAGTCCCGAAACGCGATTCTTGTGTAACGGTGGGGCCCCCGCTGCCTTGCGTGGCCTGTGACTGCGCCAGGATGTCAGGAACACATAAGCATCTGGAGGGGAACCCAGAAATGAGTCACAACCAGCCGGGCCCGTACGGCGGTCAGCCCCAGCAGCCTGGACCGTACGGTCAGCAGGGTCCCTACGGCCAGCCGGGTCCCTACGGCCAGCCGCCGCAGGCTCCGCCCGCCCAGCCCGGCTACGGCTACCCTCAGCAGACGCCGCCCGCCCAGCCGGGCTACGGCCAGCCGCCGCAGCCCCCGCAGGGCGTCCCGCCCCAGCAGCAGCCGTACGGCCAGCAGGCCCCCTACGGCCAGCAGCAGGCGCCGTACGGTCAGCAGCCGCCCTACGGCCAGGCGCCGTACGGGGTGCCGCAGCCGCCGGCCGCCGGGGGCGGTAAGAAGAAGACGGGCATCATCATCGGCGCGGTGGCCGTCGTGGCCGCCATAGGTGTGGGGGCGTACTTCGTCATCGGCGGCGGCGGGGGCGGCCTGGAGGACGACGGCGCGCACAAGCTGGACACTCCGGCGACCGTGGCGAGCGAGTACAAGCGGGTCACCGAGGGCGGCGAGAGCAGCGACTCGAAGACCACCAAGTACCTCGAGACCAGCGGCGTGAAGGACGGCAAGGCCGTCGTCGTGCAGTACTCGACGGCCGACTTCACCGGCTACGACCCGAACGACCCGAGCACCTTGCCGCCCCAGTCCGAGCTGCTGGTCGCCAAGGGCGTCACGGTCGTGGGCGGTTACGGCAAGATCGCCGACCCCGAGAAGGCCCTGGACACGTACTTCGCCGCCATCACGAAGCAGATCGTGGACAGCTCGGCCAGCTCCTCCGGCAGCGGCGCCGAGCTGATCGGCCAGCCCGAGGAGGCCGACCTCGACGGGGCGCTCATGAAGTGCCAGTCGGCGAAGAGCACCAACAGCCTCACCAAGAAGGAGTCGACCGACTGGTTCTGCGTCTGGTCCGACTACAGCACGATCGCCATGGTCTCTCCCGGTGACAACACCAAGAGCACCACCAAGGACGTCGCGATCGACCTGACGAAGAAGATCCGCGGGGAGATCCGCGTCAAGGCCTGACGCTGAGGCTCAACTGCGAAACCGCCGAGGCTCAACTGCGAAGCCAAGGACTCAACTACGAAGGGGCCCCGGTCTGTTGACCGGGGCCCCTTCGGGTACGTACGTCTGTGTCGCTACGCCGTCTTCTGCTCGCCCGGTCCCCGGCCGCGCGCGTCCCGCGGGATCAGCGTCGGGTTCACGTTCGAGTGGACGACGTCGGCCGTGATGACGACCCTCGCCACGTCCTTGCGGGAGGGGATCTCGTACATCACGCCCTGGAGGACTTCCTCCATGATGGCGCGCAGGCCGCGGGCGCCGGTCTGGCGGAGGATGGCCTGGTCGGCGATGGCCTCCAGGGCCTCGCGCTCGAAGTCCAGCTCCACACCGTCGAGTTCGAAGAGGCGCTCGTACTGCTTGACGAGCGCGTTGCGCGGCTCGACCAGGATCTGGAGGAGCGCCTCGCGGTCGAGGTTGTGGACCGAGGTGATGACCGGGAGCCGGCCGATGAACTCGGGGATCATGCCGAACTTGACCAGGTCCTCGGGCATGACGGACTCGAACTGGTCCTTGGCCTCCAGCTCGCGCTTGGAGCGGATCGTCGCGCCGAAGCCGATGCCCTTGGCGCCGGCCCGGGACTCGATGAGCTTCTCCAGGCCCGCGAAGGCGCCGCCCACGATGAACAGCACGTTCGTCGTGTCGATCTGGATGAACTCCTGGTGGGGGTGCTTGCGGCCGCCCTGGGGCGGGACCGAGGCGGTGGTGCCCTCCAGGATCTTCAGCAGGGCCTGCTGCACGCCCTCGCCGCTGACATCGCGGGTGATCGACGGGTTTTCGCTCTTACGGGCGACCTTGTCGATCTCGTCGATGTAGATGATCCCGGTCTCGGCCTTCTTGACGTCGTAGTCGGCCGCCTGGATCAGCTTGAGCAGGATGTTCTCGACGTCCTCGCCGACGTAGCCGGCCTCCGTCAGCGCTGTCGCGTCGGCGATGGCGAACGGGACGTTCAGCATGCGGGCCAGGGTCTGGGCGAGGAGGGTCTTGCCGGAGCCCGTGGGGCCCAGCAGAAGAATGTTGGACTTCGCCAACTCGATGGCGTCGTCGCGGCCTTGGGCGCCGCCGTTCTCACCGGCCTGGACCCGCTTGTAGTGGTTGTACACCGCGACCGAGAGGGCTTTCTTGGCCGGTTCCTGGCCGACGACGTACCCCTCGAGGAACTCGTAGATCTCGCGGGGTTTGGGGAGCTCCTCCCAGCGGACCTCGCTGGTCTCGGCCAGCTCCTCCTCGATGATCTCGTTGCAGAGATCGATGCACTCGTCGCAGATGTAGACACCGGGCCCTGCGATGAGCTTCTTGACCTGCTTCTGGCTCTTGCCGCAGAACGAGCACTTGAGCAGATCGCCGCCGTCACCGATGCGTGCCACGGTGTGCTTCCCCTTCGCCTGGGAGACGCCTAGGTCCAGCGGCTCCTGGTGCTGCCTTATGTCCGACGGTACCTTGCCGGGCCCCTCGTTCGGGCCCCCCTTGGCACGGTTCACTTTGACGTGCACGTTGTCGTGCACCGTCCTGAACCGTGCCAAGGAGCGGCAGACGATACAGCGTCCGCCGTCAGCGCACGCTCGCGTTGTTCATCTTCCGGGTGGAGATGATCTGGTCGATCAGGCCGTAGGACAGGGCGTCCTCGGCCGTGAGGATCTTGTCGCGCTCGATGTCCTCGCGGATCTTCTCGATCGGCGTGGTGGAGTGCTTGGCCAGCAGGTCTTCCAGCTGGGCACGCATCCGGAGGATCTCGTTCGCGGCGATCTCCAGGTCGGACACCTGGCCGCGGCCGGTCTCGCTGTAGGGCTGGTGGATCAGCACCCGGGCGTTCGGGAGCGCCATGCGCTTGCCCGGCGTACCGGCGGCCAGCAGGATGGCGGCGGCCGAGGCGGCCTGGCCCATGCAGACCGTCTGGACGTCGGGCTTCACGAACTGCATGGTGTCGTAGATCGCAGTCAGCGCCGTGAAGGAACCGCCGGGGCTGTTGATGTAGACCGAGATGTCCCGGTCGGGGTCCATCGACTCCAGGCACAGCAGCTGCGCCATGACGTCGTTGGCGGAGGCGTCGTCGATCTGGACACCGAGGAAGATCACGCGCTCTTCGAAGAGCTTCGCGTACGGGTCGTACTCGCGGATGCCCTGCGAGGTGCGCTCGACGAAGCGCGGGATCACGTACCGGGACTCGGCCACGGGCACCGTGCTCTCGGCGCGTGCGCGGTCGTACAGGCCGCTGCCGGGGAAGTCGTTCACTGTCTCTCTCCTAGGGGCTGTGGCGGTCGGCTGGGGGCTTGCAGGAGGGCCTCAGGCCCCGGTGCCGCCGCCGCCCGGCATGTTGGCGGCCGTGGTGATGACCTCGTCGATGAGGCCGTAGTCCCTGGCCTCGGCGGCGTCGAACCAGCGGTCCCGGTCGGAGTCGCGGGTGATCTGCTCGATGGTCTGGCCGGTGTGGAAGGACGTCAGCTCGGCCATGCGCCGCTTGGTGTGCAGCAGCCGCTCGGCGTGGATCTTGATGTCCGAGGCCGAGCCGGCGAGGCCGGCGGACGGCTGGTGGATCAGGATCTCGGCGTTCGGCAGCGCGAAGCGCTTGCCGGGCGTGCCCGCGCTGAGCAGGAACTGGCCCATGGAGGCGGCGAGGCCCATGGCGATGGTCACCACGTCGTTCTTGATGTACTGCATGGTGTCGTAGATCGCCATGCCGGCCGTGATCGAGCCGCCGGGGCTGTTGATGTAGAGGTAGATGTCCTTGTCGGGGTCAGCGGCAAGGAGCAGGAGCTGTGCGGTGATCTTGTTGGCGATGTCGTCGTCGACCGCCTGGCCGAGGAAGATGATCCGCTCGCCGAGCAGCCGGTTGTAGACCTGGTCACCGAGGCCACCACCGATGGAGGGGTCGCCGGCGGCGGAGGGCATCAGATTCGTCACGTATCCACCTGCTCGTCTTACGACGGCGCCGGGCCGTCTCACGTTTCCCTGCGGGGCGGGAGCCGATTCGGGGACTCCCCTGCCCTCGTATTCATGGACCCTAACGCGCTGGTCCCTCCGGAGAATCCCGGAGAAGAGACTGTTCGCTGTCAGCGCATGTCGCTCCACTGGGTGGGGCGGGGTCCTCGCCGTGGGTCCACTGGCCGGTGGGCGGCTGCGGGTCCGCTGTGCTTCGCGCCCGCGCGGCGGAGCCGCATATTGATACAGCCCCGCGCCCCTTGAGGGCGATGTCCAGCCGTAACGCGAACAGGCCCCGGGGACGTGATGCTCCCCGGGGCCTGTCGTACGAGCGTCAGCGGCGCCGTGGGTGTCAGCCCTCGGTCTTCTCGGGCGCGGCCTCGGTGGTGGCCTCGGTGGTGGCCTCGGCCGCCGCCTCGCCGTCGGTCTCGGCCTCGGGCGTCTCGGTGGTGGCCTCGTCGGCCTCCTCCTCGTCGTCCAGGTCGATGACCTCGCCGTTGGTGTCCTTGACCGTGGCCTTCTCGACCACGACGGCCAGGGCCTTGCCGCGGGCGACCTCGCCGACGAGGAGCGGGACCTGGCCGCCCTCGACGACCGCCTGGGCGAACTGGTCGGGGGACATGTTGGAGGAGGCCGCGCGCCGCATGAGGTGCTCGGTGAGCTCCTCCTGGTTGACGTTGAGCTTCTCCTGCTTGACGAGCTCGTCGAGGACGAACTGGGTCTTGATGCCCTTGACCGCGGCTTCCTTGGTCTCGGCGTCGAACTCCTCGGCCGTCTTGCCCTGGATCTCGAGGTACTTCTCGAGGTCGAGACCCATCTGGCCGAGCTGGTGGTGCTCGAGGTTGTGCTTGCGGGTGTTGATCTCGTCCTCGAGCAGCTTCTCGGGGACCGGGACCTCGACCAGCTCGAGCAGCTTCTCCAGGACGCGCTCCTGGGCCTGCGTGGCCTGGTCGTACTGCTTCATGTTCTCGAGGCGCTTGCGGCTGTCGGCCTTGAGCTCTTCGAGGGTGTCGAACTCGGAGGCGAGCTGCGCGAAGTCGTCGTCCAGCTCGGGCAGTTCGCGGGCGGCGACCTGGGTGACCTTGACGGTGACCTCGGCCGCCTTGCCGGCTGCCGAACCGCCCTTGAGCTCGGAGGTGAAGGTGGCCTCGCCACCGGCCTCCAGGCCCTTCACGGCGTCGTCGATGCCTTCCAGCAGCTCACCGGAGCCGATGGTGTAGGAGACGCCGCTGGCGACGCCGTCCTCGAGGATCTCGCCGTCGACCTTGGCCTCGAGGTCGATGGTGACGACGTCGCCGTCCTCGGCGGCCCGCTCGACGGGGGACGTCGAGGCGAAGCGCTCGCGGAGCTGCTCGACCGACTTGTCGATGTCCTCTTCGGTGACCTCGACGGCGTCGACCTCGACCTCGATGCCGGAGAAGTCCGGGATCTCGATGGCCGGGCGGACGTCGACCTCGGCGGTGAAGTTCAGCGTCTCGCCGTCCTTCAGCTCGGTGATGTCGACCTCGGGCTGGCCGAGGACGTCGATCTCCGCCTCGTTGACCGCCTCGGTGTAGAACTTCGGAAGCGCGTCGTTGACCGCCTCCTCCAGGACCGCACCGCGGCCGAACCGCTGGTCGATGACGCGGGCCGGGATCTTGCCCTTGCGGAAGCCCTTCACCGTGACCTGCTGGTTGATCTTCTTGTACGCCGCGTCGAGGCTGTCCTTGAGCTCCTCGAAGGGCACCTCGATGCTGAGCCGAACCCGAGTCGGGTTCAGGGTCTCCACGGCGCTCTTCACGGTTCGGTCTCCTTGGGGGCTGACTTCTTGGTTTCTGCCGGAGCCAGACCGGCCCCGGCGGATTCGCCGCCCGGAGGACTTCATCAGAGGAGAGAGACACACGGGCGTGCGCTTGCATAGTAACGGCAGCGGCGACACGCCCCAAAGGCGATCACCTCAGGCGGTCACGCGAGGTGACCGCGCGGTGACCGGGTTGGCCGGTACATGGTCGGGGTGGCGGGATTTGAACCCACGGCCTTCCGCTCCCAAAGCGGACGCGCTACCAAGCTGCGCCACACCCCGTCTGGTGCGACACGTAGGCTACATGCCCGCAGGCAGCGGGGCCGCCGCATTTCACGAGCGGACCACGGCGCCCGGCGGGAGCAGAAACGCGGTGTGCGACGAACGGGGACGACCCGCTACGATGCCTTCAGTGCCGCGGTCACCTGACCTGCGGCGCGTGCTGTGCGGGCGTAGCTCAATGGTAGAGCACTAGTCTTCCAAACTAGCTACGCGGGTTCGATTCCCGTCGCCCGCTCCAACAGGCCTCCGGCCCGGTCCTTCGAGGATCGGGCCGGAGGTCTTTGCGCTGTCCGGGGGGTGTCGCCGGGGGGTGTCGTTCGAGGTCTGCGGCGGTCGGGCGGCGGCGGACCGGGCGGGCGCGGCTAGAACTGGATCGAGTTGATGGTCTCCGCTATCGAGTTCAGGAACCGCTGGATGTCGTCGGCCATGCCGGTCGAGGCGAGGAAGAAGCCGAAGAGCACCGCGACGACGGCTGGGCCGGCCTTCAGGGAACCTCCCCGGATCAACACCACCAGGATGATCGCCAACAGCAGCACCACTGACAGAGAAATGGCCACAACTGATCACACCCTTGGTCGGTCCGCTCTCCCGGCCCGGGGACGCGACCCCGCGCACCCCCGCCAGAACCATCGTGCCACCAAAGAGGTCCGCATATGCGGCGCGTGACTGAACGTTGGCTACTTCCGTGCCCGCGGCCGACCGCGGCCTAGTGTGCGGGCGGACCGACTCGGTCTGTCCGCACAGTAATTCGATCGTGCACCCGCACAGGGAATTCAACGGGTTCGTTTCCGTGTCCACACAACGTGTTCGCAGGTAATTCGAATTGACGCCACAAGCGCGCCAACAGCCCTACCAGACAGGCCCCCAAAGGCGTCTTATGCCCTGTTTAGTCAGGATGAATTACGACAAGAAGGGCCCATGTGGTGCACACCGTTGAACCCTGGACGGTGTGTTGGCCATCACGTGGACGACGAGGTCAACTCCCGGAAAACGGGGGTACTCGCAGCAATTAACCAGGAATGACGTGGAGGGTTTTACGAATACCCACAGCCGGGGCTAGGGTGCCTCAGATGTTCCACGCCGCCTCGTCCCCCGCAAGCGCAGCGAGGTCGCTGCGACCGCACGGCCAGAACCGCGCGCCACTCCCCCCGGCACACCCGTCGACGGACGGAGTGCCGAGTCCGCGTTCGCCGCAGAACACCCGAGCCGCCGCGGGCAACCAGCCTGCCCCGTCCGGCGACAAACCCGGCAAACAGCGCGACGCGTTCTTCGACAACGCCAAGTACCTGGCGATCGTGCTGGTGGCGATCGGCCACTCCTGGGAGCCGATCAAGGGCGACAGCCGGATCCTGGAGGGCCTGTACACGTTCGTGTACGCCTTCCACATGCCGGCGTTCATCATCATCTCCGGCTTCTTCTCCCGCAGTTTCGACATGCGCGCCGACCGGCTGCAACGCCTGGTCACCGGCGTCGTCGTGCCGTACGTCCTCTTCGAGACCGCCTACACCCTCTTCAACCGCTATGTCGGCGGTGAGCCGGACCAGGCGATCAGCCTGCTGGATCCCTGGTATCTGACCTGGTTCCTGGCCGCGTTGTTCGTCTGGCGGCTGACCACGCCGATCTGGAAGCTGGTGCGGTGGCCGCTGCCGCTGGCGCTCGGCATCGCCATGCTGGCGTCCGTCACCCCGGAGATCGGCAACGACCTGGACCTCCAGCGGGTGCTGCAGTTCCTGCCGTTCTTCGTGCTCGGCCTGCTGATGAAGCCCGAGCACTTCCGGCTGGTGCGGCGGCGCTCGGTGCGGATCCTGTCGGTGCCGGTGTTCGCCTGTGCGGTGGTCGTCGCCTGGTGGTCGGTGCCGCGCATGAACACGGGGTGGTTCTACCACCGTGACTCCGCACAGCAGTTGGGCGCGCCGTGGTGGACCGGACCGGTCATGGTCCTCGCCCTGTTCGGCTGCTCGCTGCTGCTGACCGCCTGCTTCTTCTCCTGGGTGCCGGGCCGCAAGATGTGGTTCACCTCGCTCGGCGCGGGCACGCTGTTCGGCTATCTGCTGCACGGCTTCCTGGTCAAGGGCGGCGACTACGGGGGCTGGTTCGACCACGCCTGGCTGCACCGGCCGCTCGGCGAGATCTTCGTGAGCGTCTGCGCGGGCGTCGCCGTCACGCTGCTGTGTACCGCGCCGGTGCGCCGCGTCTTCCGGTTCGCGATGGAGCCGACGATGGACTGGGCCTTCAAGCGGGACGCCGCCGAGGTGGCCCGCGGCCGCGAGCAGCGCGGGAAGACGCCCGTACAGGAGAAGGAGAAGGAGAAGGTCTCGGCCGGCTGAGACTGAGACTGAGACGACAAACGACCGGGTCCCCGCTGCTGAGCAGCGGGGACCCGGTCGTTTCCAGGCTGCTCTAGCTGCCCTTCAGGTGCCTCATCAGGCGCTCGAAGTCCTGCCAGCCGGACAGGTCCGACGGGTCGCCCGGCAGCGGGTAGTACAGGGCCGGGCGGGTCTTCGGGCCCAGCTCGCGCGGGGGCTCGGCGAGGGGCGTGCGGCGGGCCCGGTCGCCGGGCAGCTGGCGGACCTCCTCGGCGCCCAGGACGAAGGCGAACGGCACGCCGGGGCCCTCGAAGTGCGGCGGGACGGACAGGTCGCGGCGGGCGCGGCGGATCTGGACCAGCATGGACTGCAGGTCGTGCCGGGTGGCGAGGGCCTCGGCCGCGGCCTGTACGGCGTCCGTCGGCAGCTGCTCGCCGGGGCCGTAGCCGAACGCCATGGTGACGTCCTCCTCCACACCGCCCTTGGTGCGGGTGATGCGGACGGTCGCGATACCCGGGCGCTCCGGGGTGCCGACGACCACCAGCCAGGTCGGCGCGGGCGAGCGTTCGTGCGCCACGTCGGTCAACTGCCGCAGGGACCACGGGAGGTTGGCGGGTTCCTCGGTGCCCCAGCCGGCCGGCGGTTCACCGGTGATCTCCCGCCATACGGCCTCCACGGCGCCGCCGAGGACGAGGCGGTCGTCGGCCGGGTGGACGGTGCGGAAGGAGATGGCCAGCTGGCGTTCGCCGGTGTCGCCCTTCGCGGCGAGGCCTTCCTTGAAGGTGGCGGCGACCGGGGTGCGCGGGTCCTCCCGGGTCGCGTCCGGGGGTACGACGGTGGCGAAGAAGCCGTTGTTCCACTCCAGGACGGCTCCGGACAGGCCGTCGTAGTAGCCGTCCCGCTCGTCCTGCACCACCCAGCGCGAGGGCCAGCCCGGCAGGCTGCCGCGGACCGCCGGGGAGAGGCGGGTGCCGGCGGGGGTGACGATCTGGAGGCCGAGCTCGGCGTTCGCGGCGGCGCGGAAGGCGTCCGAGAGCCAGGCGGTCATCGCGACCACCGGGCGGTCCTGGATGATGACCGCGACCTTGTCGGTGAGGACGTCCACGGCGGGCTGGGCGGCGGCCGGGACCGGCGCCGCGCTCATCCCCTCCGTGTTGACCACGGCCAGCGACCAGGCGACCTCGGGCGGCCAGGCGGTGCCGCCGACCAGGGTGGCGAGCCGGGCGGCGAAGGTGCCGGCGAGCTGCTCGGCCTCCTTGACGCCGGTGGTGGCGCGGGCCTCGGTCCACCAGTACGGCACCTCGGGTGCGCTCGCCCCGAGCAGCCGTTCGGCCTCTCCCCTGACCTGCACCAGCAGCGGCGCCTCCACGGAGACCAGCGGGCGGCCCTGCTGGTCGCAGAGCTGCACCACCGCGCCCTCTCCCTCGGTGCCCACCAGCTGGTCCGGGCCTCCGGAGAGGAGCCCGGCGATCACGCTCAGCGGGTCGGGCATCTTCTTCGTCAGGGTGACGACGTCCTTCGTCATGGATTCACCTGGTCCCCGTGTAGACGGTCTGGATCAGCCGGCTCGGCTGTCCCCTGCGGACCAGCACCCCGCGGCCGGGCGGCTGCGCGCTGGCGTACACGCCGGGGAAGAGCTGGCCCTCGCTGCGGTCGCCCGACATCACCAGCGCCGAGGAACCGGACTCGCGCAGGCCCTGCAGCATCGGCTCGTACAGGCCGCGGGAGGCGCCCGCGACCCGTCGGGTGAGGATGAAGTGCAGGCCGATGTCGACGGCCGAGGGGATGTACGGCACGAAGGGCGCGAGCGGCTGCTGGCCGGCGGTGCTGAGGACGTCGTAGTCGTCGACGAGGATCACGATCCGGGGGCCGGAGAAGCTGCCCGGTTCCAGGTCCTCGCTGTCGGCGCTCTCGTCGGGCAGCCGCTTCTCCAGTTCGCCGGCGATGCCCGCGGCGAGGCCGGCGGCGAGCTTGGCGTTGTAGGCGTAGCCGCCCCGGTACTCCTCGGGGATGGCTCCGCGCAGGCCGCGCCGCGGGTCGAAGACGCCGAAGACGAGTTCGTCGTCGCCGTAGCGCTCGATCAGGCCCTGGCTGATCGCCTTGAGCAGGTTGGTCTTGCCGCACTCGCTGTCGCCCATGATCATCAGGTGCTGGTCGTGCTCGAACAGGTCGAGCAGGACGGGCGCCAGCTGGGTCTGGTCGAGGCCGATCGGGACGCGGCGCGGCTCGGACGCCGGGCCGGGCAGCAGCTCGGGCTCCAGGACGTGCGGCAGTACGCGCACCGGCTGGGCGACCTCGCCGGTCCAGGTGGCGCGGAGCTGGCGGGCGGTGCGCTCCAGGACCGCGCCGAGGTCGGCGGTGTCGGCGAGGCCGTCGGTGCGGGGCAGGGCGACCTGGGCGAAGAGCTTGCCGTCGGTGAGGACGCGGCCCTTCTCCTCCGGGGAGAGGGTCTGGGCGAGCTTGCGCTCGATGCTGGACTCGCTCGGGTCGTTCAGGCGCAGCTCGACGCGGGTGCCGAACTGTGACTGGGTGGCGATGCGGACGTCGTTCCAGCGGAGCATGCCGGCGACGACGTGGATGCCGTAGCCGCCGCCGCGCTTGAGGATGTCGATGACGGCGTCGTCGAGGTTCTCGAAGTCGTCGCGCAGGGCGCCGAAGCCGTCGATGAGCAGCACGATCTCGGTGGAGGCCAGCTCGGGCACCTGGCCGGCCGCGCGCAGGGTGCGCAGTTGCTCCAGCGAGTCGATGTTGTGGATGCGGAAGAGCTCCTCGCGCTGGTCGAGCATGGCGCGTACGGAGTCGATGGTGCGGGCGGCGCGCTCGCGGTCGGCGCGGCCGGCGACCCCGCCGACGTGCGGCAGCCCGGACAGGGCCTGGAGGCCGCCGCCGACGAGGTCGAGGCCGTAGATGCCGACTTCCTGCGGAGTGTGCGTCAGGGCCAGCGAGAGGGCGAGGGAGCGCAGCAGGGTGGTCTTGCCGGACTGCGGGCCGCCGATGACCGCCGCGTGGCCGCCGGACAGGGTGAGGTCCAGGTACCACTGCCCCTGCTGCTGCTTGGTCGGGTCGTCGATGATGCCGAGCGGCACCTGGAGGGGGCCGCGTCGCTTGGCGAGCTGCATGCCGCGCGCGCCGACCTCCACGGGCCCGGCGACCTTGTCGAGGGGGACGGCGGCGGGCAGCGGCGGCAGCCAGATCTGGCGTACCGGGCGGGCGCCGGCGTTCTCCAACTGGTCGATGAGCACGCCGAGTTGGGTGGGACCGGTCTCCCGGCGCCGCATCTTCGGCTCCTCGGGCGCCGAACTCCCGTCCTCGCCGAGGGTGTTGTACGCCTCGTACTTCAGGGCCAGCGGACCGGTGTCCTCCTCGTCGCGCTGCACGGGGCCGCTGTAGGCGCCGGAGACATAGCTGGCCTTGAACCGCTCGTAGTGGCTGGTGTCGACCTTGAGGTAGCCGAAGCCGGGCAGCGGGGGCAGGTGGAAGGCGTCCGTGGTGTCCAGGACCGTACGGGACTCGTCGGCGGAGAAGGTGCGCAGGCCGAGCCGGTACGAAAGGTAGGTGTCCAGGCCCTTGAGCTTGCCGCCCTCGATGCGCTGGCTGGACAGCAGCAGGTGGACGCCGATGGAGCGGCCGATGCGGCCGATGGACAGGAACAGGTCGATGAAGTCCGGCTTGGCGGTGAGGAGTTCGCCGAACTCGTCGATCACCACGAACAGGTGCGGCAGTGGGTCCAGGTCGGGGCGCTTCTCGGCGCGCAGGGCGGCGTAGTGGCCGATGTCGGCGACGTTGCCCGCGTTCTTGAGGACCTGCTGGCGGCGCTTGACCTCGCCGGCGAGCGAGGCGTGGACGCGTTCGACCAGGCCGGCCTGGTTCTCCAGGTTGGTGATGACGCCGGCGACGTGCGGGAGGTCCGCGAAGGGGGCGAAGGTGGCGCCGCCCTTGTAGTCGACGAGGACGAGGGAGAGGTCCTCCGGCGGGTGGGTGGCGACCAGGGCGAGGACCAGGGTGCGCAGCAGCTCCGACTTGCCGGAGCCGGTGGCGCCGACGCACAGGCCGTGCGGGCCCATGCCCAGCTCGGAGGACTCCTTCAGGTCGAGCAGCACGGGCTCGTGGGAGTCGCTGATGCCGATGGGCACGCGCAGGAAGGCGCGTTCGCCGCGCGGCGCCCACATCTGGTTCAGGTCGAGGCCCGCGACGTCGTCGATGCCGAGCAGTTCGGCGAAGTCGACCGGGCCGGTGAGCGGGGCGTCGACCATCGACTCGGCGGACAGCCTGAGCGGGGCGAGCATCCGGGCGAGGCCCTCGGCGAAGGGGATGCCGATCTCGTCGACGGTGCCGTGGGCGCTGATCGGCTCCGGCATGCGCAGGTCCTCGATGACGACCCGCTCGCCGTCGACGGTGATGCGCACGCCCACGCTGCCGGGCTCCTGGATCCGCTGGTCCAGCAGGTGCAGCACGGTGACGCTCATGTCGCGCAGGCCGACCGCGTCGTCGGGGCGCGGCAGGTCGACGGCGTCCTCGCCGTGCCCGTCGGCGACGACCAGCAGCCGGGAGGTCATGCCGAGGGCGTCCTTGCCGGACAGGCCGCGGCGCACCTCGGCCGCGTAGGAGGCGCGGCGGCGCAGCTCGGGGCCGATCTGGCGGGCCAGTTGGGGCAGCGAGGGCGCGATGCGGCGGGCGGCGACGGGGCCGTCGAACTGCTCGCTGTCGAGCAGGTGCGGCAGCCACTTGGCCCACTCCCAGTCGGCGATCCGGTCGCCGGGCGCGGCGAGCGCCATGGCCACGTCGTCGGGCGCGTGGGTGGCGGCGGCCTGCACGAGGAGCGCGCGGGCGACCCGGAGGGTGTCCTCGCGGCTGCCGATGACGGTGATGTTGCCGACCCGGTCGAGCGGGACGGTGAGCGGGAGTTCGGTGCCGATGCTGAAGCGGGACACCAGCGCGGACGCCTCGTTCAGCATGAACTGGTCGGGCGGGGTCAGCACGTTGGACGTCTGCTGGCCCACCTTCAGATCGCGCACGGGCATCTCGCCGGTGCCGACACGGACCCGCAGGAAGTCGGCGTCCGTCCGGCGCCGCTCCCACAGCCGGGCGGGGTCGCGCACGATGTCGTACAGCGCGTCCGGCGGCGGGTTGAGCACCTGGGTGCTCTCGCGCCGCTCCCGCTCCTCCTTGGACAGCTCCTCGCGCGTGTCCTCCAGGTAGGAGAGGTAGGCCTCGCGCTGGGTGCGGCGGGTGCGCTGGGCCTTCCCGCGCTGGGAGAAGAGCAGGACCATCGAGCCGACGATCGTGACGACGAGGATGATCGCGCCCAGCCCGGCGAACTGGCTGTTGCGCACGACGGTCATCATCACGACCGACGACATCACACCGGCGACGGGCAGCAGCGAGGTCGCGATCGAACCCGACTTGCCGTCGGGCAGGTTGGGCGGCGCCTCTATGGTGCGCGACTCCGGGGAGGCCGGGGGCCGGGTGGTGCGGGCCGGCCGGTGGATCAGTCGGGTGCTCATCGTCCTTGTCCTCGGTTGTCCGCAGGTTCCCTTCGTGCAGGGGACGGTTCAGCGGCTCTTCTGGGAGAGCTGGAAGACCTCCGCGGCCAGTCGTGTGGCGGCCTCCCGGGTGTCCCGCGCGAGCAGGTCGGTGCGGATGGTGCCGCCGGCCGCCAGATGCCGGTCGTACGGCAGGATCCGCACGCTCGCCCCGGTCGTCTTCAGCTGCTCGGCGGCCTTCTCGACGTCGACTCCGGTGTGCGGGACGGTCTCGGTGAGCACGACGACGGTCGAGGTGGTGATGTCCCGGGGCAGCCCGCGCATCCACTGCAGGACGGCGTGCGTGCTGGCGACGCCCTCCAGCGTGGCGGGCACGGTGAGGATGCGGGCCTGGGCGGCGGAGAGCGCGGTGCGGGCGACCTCGGCGGGCATCGTCTCGCAGTCGACGACGGTCACCCCGAAGTAGCGGCGCAGCGACACCATGACCCGCTCGTACGCCTTGGTGTCGAGCATGGCGCCGACCTGCCCCTGGCTGCCGGGCAACAGCCAGGCGTTGTCGGGCAGTTGGACCAGGTAGCCGGTGACTTCGAGGAGCGTCATCTGCGGCTGGACGACGTCGGCGAGGTCGCCGGTGGTCCAGCGCAGGGTCTCCGCGCCGAGCCGGAGCGGCAGCGAGCCGAGCGCCGGATCGGCCTCGATGACGAGGGTCGGGTCCTGACGGTAGTGGGCGTACGTGGTGCCGAGCAGGGCGGCGATCGTCGTCTTGCCGGAGCCGCCGCGGATGGAGGTCACCGCGATCTGCCGGCCGGTGGTGACCGGCTGCTGCAGTATCTCGGCGGTGGCGGTGGTCTCAGCGACCTCGCGCGCGGCCGAGGAGGACACGGTACGGCGTACGGCCCGCAGGGCGCGGGCGCTGAACGGTTCCCCGCGGCGCGGCCCGCGACCGGCGGCGGCGAGCTTCTTGTCCACGACCGGGCGGGAGTCGGGGGTGGCGCGGGGGGATCGGGCGCGGGGGGCGGGGGCCTGCTGGGGCTGCGGCTGGGGGTGAGCCTGCTGGGGCTGGGACTGCTGCTGGGGGTACGCCTGCTGCGGTTGCTGCGGCTGGGCGGGGTAGCCCGGTTGCGGATACGCGGCGGCCTGGTCGCCGTGTCCCTGCTGCGGGTAGCCGTACGGCTGCTGCGGCTGGGCAGGGGCTGCCTGCTGCGGGTAACCGTACGGCTGCCGCGGCTGGGCGGGGTCGGCCTGCTGCGGATAGGCGTACGCCTGGGGCTGGGCCTGCGGGTGGGGCTGGGCCTGCGGGTGGGGCTGGGCCTGCGGGTGGGACTGAGCCTGGCCCTGTCCCTGGCCCTGGCCCTGCGGCGGGACGTTCTGCGCGCCCGGCTGCTCTTCCGGCTGCTGGCCCGCCGCCTGCTGTGGCTGCGCGCCCGGTTGGGGGGCACGCTGCTGGGCCGCGCCGCCCTTCAGGTCGCGCAGCACGTCGCTCTGCCAGTTGTCCCCGCTCGGCATGTCGCCCTTCTCTCCTGCTACGCCGCCGCCTCGTCGCCCGCCCGGAGCGACGGCGCGGCGGCGTCTGGTCTTCGAAGCCTCAGAACTTGTTGAGCAGTTGCCCGTAGATGCCGAACGCCCCGATGGCGAGCGGGAAGAGCCCGATCACCCCGATGGACTCGATCAGGTCGGCGAACCGCCGCAGCCGTACCTGGACGTGTTCCGGCGGCTCGACGGCGAGGACCAGCAGCGGCAGCAGTGCCGCCGCGGCCAGCAGCACGAGCGCACCGGCACCGCCCGTGTGGTCCAGCCACAGCACCGCGAGCCGTACGACCAGCAGCGCCGCCGCCCCGAACAGCGCCACGACCTCGGCGACCAGCGGGAAGGCCCGCGCCCGCGACAGCAGGACGACGGCGGTGAGCGCGGCGAGGGTCACCGTCCAGACGGTCGGCTCCTTCGCGGTGGTCAACAGCCAGCCGCCCGCGGCGGCCGACGCGGCGGTGACGACGGTGGCGAGGGCCAGCCCGCGGTGGGTGGCGGCGAGGGCGTTGGCGACCTCGTGCCGGCTCACCGAGGTGCCCGAGGAACGCTTGTCGTCGAGCGCGGTGAGCCCCGAGGCCATCAGCGCGAACCGCGGCAGCAGCCCGAGCAGGATGACGGAGACCACGGCCATCACGGCGCCGATCCGGTCCGCCCGGTCCTGTACGAGGGCGACCGCCTCCCACATGGCGGCCACACCGACGACCGCCCCGGCCCCGATCAGCCCGCCGCGGCCGAGCGGCGAACAGTAGGCGAGCAGCACGAGCGTGAGCACCAGCGCGGCGGCGACACCGGCCAGCCGGGCCGTCCCGGACCAGTCGTAGGCGTCGGCGGCGGTCGTCGCGGTGAGCAGGCCGAGCCCGCCGGAGGCGAGCAGCAGCGCGGTGGCCAGAGCCCGGTTGCCCTCGCCGATCTTCGCGATCGCCGCACCGGCGACCAGGAACACCGCGGTGACGGCCGCGAGTCCGGCGGCGACCGACTCCAGCGCGAACTCGCGCCGGGCCAGCAGCGCCGCGGTCACGGCGAACACGATGGTGGCCACACCGGCGGCGGTACGGCGTACGGCCGGACGCCAGCGCCAGGCGCGCAGGTCGAGATCGTCGGCGACCTGGTCGGTGACGTCGTGCACGACCGGCGCCGGCGGTGCGGCGTGGGCGCGGACGAGACGCAGTACGGCGCCGTCGGGGACCTCCGCCGACGACAGCGTCGCGTCGTGCGGCAGCGCGGAGCCGTCGGAGGTGATCAGCTGCCGGGTGGTCGGCCGGGACGCGGCCCGGTCGTCGAGCAACTGCAGTATGTCGGGGAGCAGTTGGCCGATCGGAGTGTCCGACGGCAGCACGATGTCGGCGCGTCGCCGCTCACCGATCAGAGTGACCCTGCTCAGCTGGGTCCGGAACGTCGTTGCTGTGCTCACCACTCACCGGAACCTATCATCGCGTCGTTTCGGCCATCGGCGTTCGCTGACATGAGCACGCCTGGCCATGCACACCGTGTTCACTGCTTCTCCGCGTTCACTGCTTCTCCGCGCTCACTGCTTCTCCGCGCCCTGGTCGCCGGCGCCGCTGGGAGAGGCGCTGGGGGTCGGGTCGTACAACTGCTGTTGCTGCTGTTGCTGCTTGTCCTCCTCGGCCTTCTGCTTCGCCAAGGTGGCCTGGAGGAAGGACCAGCCGATGCATCCGGCGCACAGCACGGCCGCGATCGCGATGCCCGCGAACATCTTGCCGAACCGCTCGTCCGCCGTCCGCCGGGCGCGCTGCGCGCCGAACAGCAGCGCGTCGCGCATCCGGCGCCGGCGCACCGCCACCGACTCCAGCAGCTGGCTGTCGTAGTCCCGTGCCATTCAGTCGTCCTGTGTAGGGGGTGTACGTGATGTACGTGTGTACGTGAGGGGTCAGTCGCCCGGGGCGAGGCCGAGGCGGTGCCGCATGGCGGCGTACTTCTGCGTGAGCCGCCGGGCGGTGTGCTCGTCGAGTACGGCGAGACGGACCGGGTCGGCGTTGTGCGCGAGGTCGGCCGCCTTGACGAGCCGGGCGCCGGGGGTGGCCAGGATCCGTTGCGCGTACCCTTCCGGTTCCTCGTCCGGCCGCTTGGTCACGGCCCGTACGACGTCCTTGGTGCGCTGCGGGACCGCGGCGGCGTCGAGCCACTCCTCGCTGAGCACGCCGTCCTCCAGGGCGTCGTGCAGCCAGGCGGCGGCCACGAGTTCCTCGCCGCCACCCCGGGCCCGCACGCCCTCCGCGACGGCCGACAGATGCTCGGCGTAAGGCCGTCCGGCCTTGTCCGTCTGCCCGGCGTGCGCGGCACGGGCCACGGCCTCGACCTCGCTGAGACTCATCTCCTGCGGCATGCGGATCCCCCCTACTTCGCTTCCGCAACATAAGACATGGACGCGCCACGCGTACAGCCGGGGTACGGCCGCCTCTCGGGCTCTGTCACACCCCGCCCGACAATCTAGTCACGATCATGAAGAGCACCCAGAGGGCGGGGACGAGCGCGACGTAAGCGCGCGGGCGGCGGTGGATGGGCAGGCCGGGGTCGTACCGCGGCCCGAGCGTCCCCGGCCCCGGAGCCGGGAGCTTGTTCACCTTGCGTACGGCGAGGAGGTTCCGGACCAGCGTCAACGGGGCGAAGAGGAACAGGGAGAGAGGGCTCCACCAGCCCCAGGCGAGCGTGTGGGCCGTCAACGCCCGGTGCACGGCCAGTCCGCAGGTCATGCACATCGGGCCGTCCGTCTTCCTGAAGCCCATGAGGATGACGAGGCCTCGGTGGGCGCGGAAGGTTACGTCCGCTGCGGGGGAACCTCCGCAGAATCTGCACATGGGTGAGGCGGGGGGTTGAGGGTGCGTGGGGGGTTGAGGGTGCGCGGCGGGTTGAGGGTGCGCGGGGGGTTGAGGGTGCGCGGGGGGTTGAGGGTGCGCGGCGGCGGAGGTGCCCGGGTCTGCCTGGGGCTGCTCCTCGGCGGACGGATCGGCGTACCAGGCGCGGAGCGAGGTGGCTATGGCGTCCAGGAGGCCGTTCTTCAGGGCCTCCGCGATCTCCCCGTCGCTCATGCGCTCCGCGCTCACGACCGCGGTGGCGGCACGCACGGCGTCGGCGGGCCGCAACCCTCCTTCCGGCGGAGCCTGGGGCAACGGACTGTGCCGCCACCGGTACTCCGGGGTTACGGCGCCGACGCCGCGCAGGGCGCGAACAGCACGCTGGATCGCCTCGCTGTAGCGGGGGAACGGCACGTGAATGGCACCACTCGGTGACTTGGTCCCCCCGCCCCACTGCACGTCCCTGTCCTCGTCCGTGAGCGCGTCGAAGGCGTCGGCGAGCTCCTGCCACGCCTCCGCGTTGTCACGGTCGAGCTGGGCGAGCAGGCGCCGGTCGTCGGCCGGGGTGACGACACGGGCGAGTTCCTCGAGCGCGACGACATCGGGGGCCTCGGTGACCGGCCCGACACCGGGTTCGTGGCTGAGCAGGCCGAGGACACCGAGGGGAGTGAGGCCACGTTCGTGAGCTTCACGGACCTTGGTGTACCACTCCAACCCCGCCTTGTAGGCACTGGGGCTGCTGGCCTTCCGGTGCATCCACTCGACCTCGGTGGCATCACCCCAGGCGTATCCGACGACTTCGCCGTCGGGGGCGGTGACGGTGATGTAGTGCACGGGGCTGGTCATGCTGGTCAGGCCTCGGGGCCTGTTCCTCCATGGGTAATCGGTTGGTCAGGGGTTCACTGATCGGCTCGGGCGAGGGCCTTGACGACATCGGCGTTCGGGGCGTCGGTGAGGGAGCCTGGGAGGGGGCGGCCCCTGCCCGGCGGCTCCTGGTCAGCCAGGAAATCGGTGAGGGCCTGGGACGGTCGGATTCCCCTTGCCTTGGCTTCACGCAGCCGACTGATCCAGGAGATGCCCTCGTTTATCCCCCGGCCCCCGGCGGCCTGCCACGGTTCATACGCGGCGGCGTCGTCCTCGTCACTCGCCCACACATATCCGAGGGCCGCACCGCCCTCCTTGTCGACCACCGTGAAGTACCGCGCCGGCTTGTCCGTCCGGTCCCGGTAGCGCGGCGGACCGCCCGGCGCCTCCTCGAACCACATGTCCTCGGCAAGGCGCGGGTTGACCGGCTGTCCGTCATTCACCCTTGGCGAGGGACTTGACCGCGTCGGCGTTCGGGGCGTCGGTGAGGGAGCCGGGCAGGGCCCGTCCGCGGTTGCCTTCCGGGTTGGACAGCATCTCCGCGAGGGCCTGGGACGGCAGGATGCCCCGCCCCTTGGCCTCTTGCAGCCGGGCGTGCCAATGACCGCCCTCGGCGAGGGCCCGGCCTCCGGCGGCGTTGCGTGGCACCCACGCGGCGGCGTCGTCCTCGTCACTCGCCCACACATATCCGAGGGCCGTGCCGCCCTCCTTGTCGACCACTGTGAAGTACCGCACCGGCTTGTCGGTCCGGGTGCGGTACCTCGACGGACCCGGCGCCACGAGGTCGAAGTGCACGTCCTCGGCGAAGCGCGGGTTGATCGGTCGTTCGCTGCTCATGAAGTCCACGTTCCCTTAACTCTGCCTGATCCTCAACGCGGCTACCGCTACGGCTTCGGCCTCGGCAGGACCTCTCCGTAGATGTGCCACTTGCCGTGTGCCTCGTCGAAGAAGACACGCGTCACCCTGTAGTCGGAGCCCCGGGCCAGGAGCAGCTCACGTTCTCCGGGGTACTTGGAGAGGTGGTCGATCCAAAGGGCGGGGGTGTCCTTCGCCACACGCAAGTGCATCCACACGGGATTCTGGTCGAACGGGGGTGGCGGCGACTTGCCGAGTGCCGTGGAAGTGAACGCCTTGTCGTCGAAGGTCCCGCCGAGCATGTCGAGCGGTGAATCGATCGGGAGGCCGTCGACCTTGACGTGGTCGACCCCGGTGCCGCGGACGACCATGATGTCCTCGGGCACAGGGCGCATGTCCATGACCTTGTCCATCTCGTCGATGGTGTGCAGGAGCGAGGGGTCCACGTCGTTGCCGAAGCGCAGGTGTCCATTGATCAGGCGGTACTCATTACCGCTGTACGTCTTCAGCGCCTGCTGCGACTCGGCGGGCAGGTCGTCCAGGAAGTCGTTCCAGTACGCATTGCCGTACGCCAGCCCCGCCTCGTTGGTGACGCTGGGCGCGGGGTTCGTGCCACGCGCCAGTTCGGCCTCGGCCACCGCGTGCTTCTCGGCGTCGCTGAGGGCGTCGAAGGCCGCGTCCGACATCGTCGGCCTGTACTCGAACGCCTCCCCGGCCCCGCTCCCCGGCACATCCGCGCCCTGATGCCCCGGAGCGACCGGACCATCCGTGCCGTGGTGCGCCGCGGCGTCCCCGGCGTCCACATGGTCGCCGGTGTGCGCGGCATCGTCCGCGTGACCGACACCGTCGTCACCGTGTCCGGCACCGTGCGCGGCGTCGTCGGCGTGACCGGCGCCGGGAACGTCGTGACCCGTGCCGTGTGGGGTGGCGGGGACGTCGGGACCGCCGGGGTGCGGCGTGGTGGTCGGGACGTCGTGCGCGGGGGTCGCCGTGCCCTGGTGGTACCACGGGGTCGTGGCGCCGGGGTGGGCTACGCCGCCAGGAACGTCGTTACCGCCCGTGTGCGGCGTCGCGGTCGGCGTCTGGTCGTACGCGGACGGGTTCGGCCCGTAGTCGTAGCCGGACGGCGACGGCGCATGACCGTACGGCACCCCCGACGGGGTCTGGGCGTACGGGTTCGTCCCCGGCGTCTGGTCGTACGCGGACGGCGAAGGCGCGTGGTCGTACGGGGACCCCGAGGGGGCCTGTCCGTACGAACTCGGCGACGGCGCATGGTCGTACGACGTCGGCGACGGCGTCGTGTCGAAGGCGCCGCCCGGCGTGTGGCTCGCGGCGGTGGCCGGCGGCACGTTGTACTGCCCGGCGTTGTCGACCGTGTGCGCGGTCGCGTCCGCACCCGCGTGGCTCCCGGCGTACGACGGGGCGGGGGCACCCTGGACCGTCCAGTGGGCCGGCAGCGTGGGCGCCGTCCCATGAGGAACTGTCGGGGCGTTCGTCTCGTAGTGGACCGGCGTCGTGTCGATGGTGCCGTTCGGCGAGATGAGGTTGCCGTTCGGGTCCATGAGGCGACCGTCGGGCAGGCTGATGGCGCCGTCGGGGAGGGTGGGGATGTCGATGTTCCCGACGCCCTTCAGGCTCGTGGCGATGTCCCCGATCTTCGACAGACCGGCACCCGCGCCCTTGGCGATGTACGTCATCGGGTCGAGGACCCGGCCCGCCTTGCCTGCAACCGACAGGACCTTGGCGACCGCGCCCGCCTTGCCCGCAGCGGCCACGCCGGCGCCCGCACCACCCGTGAACACGGTGGTCACCACGTTGAAGGTGACCGCACCGGCCGCACGACCAGGGTTCCTGCCCCACTCGTCCCAGGCCACCAGCGCCTTGCCCGTCTCCTTCATCGCGGTGCGCGAATCACGGATCCAGGAGGGGAGTTTGTCATCCGGCAACGCCCAGAACAGCACCTGCGCGCCTGGCATCATGCTGAGCGTCAGACCGGTCGCCAGCTGGGCCAACCCCTTCCAGGCCTGGCCCATCGCGTCCCAGCCACCGAAGCCCACCAACATGCCGAGACCCTTGATCGTGCCCCAGATGCCGTCCACGATCAGGCCGTCCCACACGAACGACTTCACCCAGTGGCCGACCTCGTACCAGTGGTGCTTCTCCTCCACCGGGTCACCCCAGGGAAGCTTCGCGTTCTTCATGTCGTCCGCGGAGAAGCCGTACTGGTCCTTACGCTCCGAACCATCACCGGCGACCATCTGCGTGCCGCCCCACAACGCCGTGATCTTGTTGTGAGCGGTCCGCTCAGCAGCCCAGAACGCCGCCACCGTCGCGGTGATGTCGTCCCGGATCTGGTTGTGCTCCTCGACCTTGTCCCCGTCGTACTCCCACTCGTCGTCATCCTTGACGGACGAGACGAACGTGGTCGCGTCCGTCTTCAGCTGCTTCAGCTTGTCGACGAGGGAGCGGATCTCCGTCGCGTACGACGACAGGGCGGAGGACACCGTCTCGAGGTCGTCGGCGAATGTGTCCGCCCGGTCCTGGACCGGCTTCGTCGTCGCGAAGAGCTGTTCTGCCTCGGGGGCCGTGTAGTACGCCGACAGGCCCTGGAACTGGGAGTGCACGTCCCCGCCGGTCTTGCGGACGTTGCCAGCGTCCTTCTTCAGGTCCGCGTGGTCGATCTCCAGCTGGGCCAGGTCACCGGTGAACTGGGGAATCTGGTCCGGCTGGATCATGCCTTGCCCGCCCCCGGCATATCCAGCTTCGGCTCCGACAACGCAGCCCGCTGCGCCTCCGCCGCCATCTCCTGATCACCGTTGAGGTAGGCCGTGGTGGCGTCCACCGCACCCTGCAACGACTTCCCGGCCCGGGCGGCAACGTACTGAAGATCCTTCGACGCACGCTCCGCGAACTGCGACAACGCAAGGGCCACCAAGCCACCCGCCGCCTTCTCGCCACCCTCGCCGCCACCGCCACCCTCGGCGGAGATCGTGCCCGCGCTGGTCGCCGCCGACGTCAGATGCTCGCCGAACGCCTTCGCGTACTTCTCCAGATCCGACGCGGTCTCCCCCGTCGTCTTCAACACACTGGAAATGCCTTGCGGCTTCAGATCCCAGCCCGGCACAACAGCCCCCGTATCCCCGAAGTTCCCTCTGTCCTACAGACTCAGCCGATGTTGTCGACCGCGGCCTTCGCGCGCTGGGCCGTCGACTGCGCCGTGCTGTCGTTCTTCTCCAGCGTCGACTTCAGCAGCGCGATGATGCTCTTCACCTCGTTGGAGGCGTTGTTCCAACGCTGCTCCTTGCCGTGGTACTCGTCGGACACGCCGTCCGCCGTGAAGTCGGCCATCGCAGCCTTCACCTGGCTGTCACGGTTGCCGATCACCGTTTCGAGGCGACCGATCACCGCCTGGATGTTGGACTGGGCATCCGCCGACGCACCCGTGTCGTACGACCGACGATCCGCACCTGAAGGCGCCATCACACACCACTCCCCGAGAGTTGAAAGAAAGCCCACCAAGGGCCGACGAACTACAGAACGGCAGAACGAAGCCCGAGGGCTCAGCGGAAGCGCGCCGCATCGAAGTTCGCGGCACCCATCTGCTGCTTGGCGTTGTCACCCTGCTCCTGGTCACCGGAGCTGAACGCCGAGTCCATCCCCGACTGACCGCCGAGAATCGCCGCCAACGAGGCGTTGAGCTCCTTGGCGATCCCGTCCGCACGGTTCTTGAAGTCGTCGAACATCATGCGACCCGTACCGTTGAACTTGCCTTCCAGCGGCGCCGCCGCCTGCACCAACTGCCCGATCAGCGCGCCGAGGTCGTCGCTCGACCCCCGCGAATCACGCTGCAGCTGCGACAGCGTCTGCGCACCCATGTCGAACTTCATCACGCCACCCCCGTTGGGTCCTGACCACCACATCGTGTGCATTACATCTCTACCAACTCCCTGATTGCCCATGCAATCGAGAACCGGTGGTAGTTACAGAGGCAGCACAAACCCATACCCGAAGCATGGGTGCGTATGCGGACAAACACTCACTGGGTGGACGACGCGGCCGCCGCCGTCGGCCCCTCGCGGCAGATCAGCAGCAGCGCCCGGTCGTCATTGACGTCCTTCGCCACCGCCTCGATCAAGTGCCACGCCGCTCCGTGGAAGCCGCCGGCCACATAGCGATCGGCCTCGCCGGTGAGGCGGTCGATGCCCTCGACGATGTCGCGTTCGGACGTTTCCACCAGACCGTCCGTGAACAGCATCAACACGTCGCCCGGGCGCAGCGAGCCCTTCACGGGGTCGAACTGCGCACCGTCGTACACACCGAGCAGCGGGCCCTCCGCGGCCTTCTCCTCCCAGCGGCCGCTGCCCGCACTGAGCTGGAGCCCCGGCGGGTGGCCCGCGGAGTACAGCTCGTAGTCCCCCGAGTCCAGGTCCAGGACCAGGTGGATCGAGGTCGCGAAGCCCTCGTCCCAGTCCTGGCGGAGCAGGTAGCCGTTGGCGGCCGGCAGGAACGCGTGCGGGGGGAGCGAGCCGAGCAGGCCGCCGAAAGCGCCCGACAGCAGCAGTGCGCGCGATCCCGCGTCCATGCCCTTGCCCGACACGTCCGTCAGGACGACCTCCATCGTGCGGCCGCCGTTCGTGCGGGCCGCGACAACGAAGTCACCGGAGAACGACTGACCGCCCGCCGGGCGCAGCGCCATCTCCCGGTGCCAGCCCTGCGGCAGCTGCGGCAGCTTGCTCTGCACGCGGATGCGTTCGCGCAGGTCGAAGAGCATGGTGCCGCCGCGCCGCCAGGGCACGCCGACCCGGCTGCGGAACTGGGCGATGAGGAGCCCGAAGAACCCGCAGGCGGCGACCACCAGGACCACGCCAGGGGTGACCCTGGACGGTCCCTCCGTGTACGGGCCCAGCTGCACCGACTCCACGATCAGCGCGGTCGCCGCGGCCGCGTACAGGCCGAGCAGGCTCGCCGGGCGCAGCAGCAGGCCGCCCGCGACGATCGGCAGGACCAGCGCGGCCGGGGAGCACCACACCGAGTTGGCCAGTGTGGTGGCCGCGATCAGCGGGACGGTGATGAGCAGGCCGACCATCGCGACCCAGTCCGAGCCGTCGCCGCGGAAGTAGTCGACGGCGCTTCTGCGCATGCCGACGCGGGCCCGGTGCCACTGCATCTTCCACCGGGCCGTGAACGTCTCGGCTTCCGCGCGCCGCTCTCGTCCTGCTGCCATTAGTTCGGGACCCTATCCATCGGACCAGGCGCTTGGCACGGGAGGTCCCACTTGTCCCCCGTCCGAGGCTCAACTTCACAGTGAACTTCACAGAAAGCCATCGTGGCGCCATCAAGGCGAAATTCCCTGGCCCGTCCCGCAATGCCCTGGTAGGCATGGTTCATGGGGACTGACGTGCGGGTACTGCAGCGGGACGACTGGGACCAGTGGTACGACAACCTGATCCGCGCCTTCGGCGGGGTTCCGGAGTCGTCCGAGGAGCGGGAGCTGTGGAACTCGCTCACCGAGACCGACCGTTCCATCGGGGCCTGGGACGGTGACGTGTGCGTGGGCACGGCGGGGGCGTTCAGCTTCCGGCTGACCGTGCCGGGCGGCGCAGCGGTGCCGGCCGCCGGCGTGACCATGGTCAGCGTGGCCGCCACGCACCGGCGGCGCGGGGTGTTGCGCTCCATGATGCGGCGGCAGCTGGACGACGTACGGGAATGGGGCTGGCCGCTCGCCGTGCTGACGGCCTCGGAGCCCCCGATCTACGGGCGGTTCGGGTACGCCGCGGCGACGCACTGCGTGAACGTCGAGGTCGACACGACGCGCGTACGGCTGTCCGTGCCGCCCGGCACCGATGACGTACGCCTGCGGTACGCCGCGCCGGCCGACGTCCTCGACGCCTGCGAGGCGGTGTACGCGCGCAAGGTGCCCGGCCGGCCGGGGATGTTGGCGCGGTTGCCCGGGTGGGAGCGGCTCGGGGTGCTCGACCCGGAGAGCGAGCGGGGCGGGGCGTCGCCGCTGCAGTGCGTGGTGGCCGAGCGGGGCGGCGAGGTCGTGGGGTACGCGCGCTTCCGGATCAAGCCGGAGTGGGACGCCGCCGGGCCCAAGAGCGTGGTGGTCCTGCGCGACACGGAGGCGCTGGACGCGGCGGCGCATGCCGCGCTGTGGCGGTTCCTGTTCGAGATCGACCTGACGTCGACGCTGAGCGCGCCGGGACGGCCGTCGGACGAGCCGTGGCTGTCCATGGTGTCCGACATCCGGCGGTGCGGGTTGCGGGTGCGGGACTCCTTGTACGTCCGGCTGGTGGATGTCGGCGCCGCACTGGAGGCGCGGACCTATCAGGCGCCGGTGGACGTGGTGTTCGAGGTCGAGGACGACTTCTGCCCCTGGAACGCGGGGCGTTGGCGGCTCGCCGGGGACGCGAAGGGCGCGTCGTGCGCTCGTACGACGGATGCGGCTGATCTCGCCCTGTCGGTACGGGAGTTGGGGGCGGCGTACCTCGGCGGTGTGAGCCTGGTGTCGCTGGGCGCGGCCGGTCGGGTGCGGGAGCTGCGGCAGGGGGCGCTGGCGGAGGCGGCCGTGGGGTTCGGGTCGACGGTCGCGCCCTGGCTGCCCCACGGGTTCTAGGCCGGTTCCGGACCTGCCTCAGGGCTTCTGGCAGGTCGGGCACCAGAAGAGGTTGCGGGCGGCGAGATCGGCGGTGCGGATCTCGCCGCCACAGATGTGGCAGGGCAGGTTGGCCCTGCGGTACACGTAAACCTCGCCGCCGTGGTCGTCGACGCGCGGCGGGCGGCCCATCGCCTCCGGGGTGTGTTGGGGGCGGACGGTGTCGATGCGGTTGTTGCGGACGCCCTCGCGCATGAGGTCGACGAGGTCGTGCCAGATCGCGTCCCACTCGGCGGGCGTGATGCTCTGGCCGGTGCGGTACGGGTCGACGCGGTGCCGGAAGAGGACCTCGGCGCGGTAGACGTTGCCGACGCCGGCGACGACCTTCTGGTCCATCAGCAGGGCGGCGATCGTCGTACGGCTGCGGGAGATCCGTCGGTACGCGGTGTCCGGGTCGGCGTCCTCGCGGAGGGGGTCGGGGCCGAGGCGGTCGTGTATCGCGTCCTTCTCGGTGTCCGTGATCAGGGCGCAGGTCGTGGGGCCGCGGAGATCGACGTACGACGTGCTGTTCGCGAGCCGGAGACGGACGGTGTCCGTGGGCGGGGGTGCGGGGGCCGGGCCGAAGGTGACCTTGCCGAAGAGGCCCAGGTGGATGTGGATCCACTCACTGTCGCGGAAGCCTAGGAAGAGGTGCTTGCCGTGGGCCTCGGTGGCGGTGAGTTCCGTGCCGGTGAGGAGGGCGGCGGAGTCGGTGAACTTGCCCTGGGGGCTGGTCACCTGCGGTGCGGTGTTTTTGAAGGCCGCGGCGTAGTCCTGTGCCAGCCGGTGGATCGTGTGCCCTTCCGGCACGGTGCTGTTTCCTTTCCGCGACCCCTGGGGCTCCGCCCCAGACCCCGCCAAGGGGCTCCGCCCCCTGGACCCCCTTACCTATGCCCACCCACCGCCCGTCTCGGTGGGTCAAGAAGAACCGCAGTGACTACTGCTGCGGGTGGTGCGCCGGGATCGGCGGCAGGTCGCCCGTCGTCTCGTAGTCGGCCAGCATCTCGATGCGGCGGATGTGACGCTCGTCACCGGAGAACGGCGTGTTCAGGAAGGTCTCGACGAACTTGGTCGCCTCCTCCTGGGTGTGCATGCGCGCGCCCACCGCGACGACGTTCGCGTTGTTGTGCTGGCGGCCGAGGGACGCCGTCTCCTCGCTCCAGGCGAGGGCCGAGCGCACGCCCTTCACCTTGTTCGCGGCGATCTGCTCGCCGTTGCCGGAGCCGCCGATCACGACGCCGAGGGCGTCGGGGTCCGCGACCGTCCGCTCGGCGGCGCGGAGGCAGAACGGCGGGTAGTCGTCCTGGGCGTCGTAGATGTGGGGACCGCAGTCGACCGGGTCGTGGCCCGCTGCCCTGAGCCACTCGACGAGGTGGTTCTTGAGTTCGAAGCCGGCATGGTCGGAGCCGAGATACACGCGCATGGGACGAGTGTGACACGGGTGTTTCAGGGCAGCAGCCCGGGGGGTCAATCCAGAAAACTGTGGGCAACACTGCAGAACCTCAGGAAAACCTCAAGTAACGATCTGGAATCAAAGGTTCACCTATCTCTTTGCCTCCGATTCACTGGACCGACCCGTATACCGCTCCTACGGGTTCCCGTATCCACCCCGTACGGGAAACAGCTCACCCGGCGCAAAGGAACCCCCTCCTATGACCTCGCAGCCGACCCTTCCCAAGGCCGGACAGGACCCCGGAGCCTCGGGCCGACCCGGCGAACCCGGCAACGGCCTCCAGGCGGGACTCAAGAACCGTCATCTCTCGATGATCGCCATCGGCGGTGTCATCGGGGCCGGACTGTTCGTCGGGTCCAGCTCCGGTATCGCCACCGCGGGCCCCGGCATCCTCCTGTCGTACGCGCTCGTCGGCACGCTCGTGGTGCTGGTGATGCGGATGCTCGGCGAGATGTCCGCCGCCAACCCGACCTCGGGTTCGTTCTCCGCGCACGCCGACCGGGCGCTCGGGCCATGGGCCGGGTTCTCCATCGGCTGGCTGTACTGGTTCTTCTGGGTCGTCGTCCTCGCGGTGGAGGCCACCGCCGGTGCCAAGATCCTCGAAGGGTGGATTCCCGCCGTACCGCAGTGGGGGTGGGCCCTCATCGTGATGGTGGTCCTCACCGCCAC
This sequence comes from Streptomyces sp. a15, assembly GCF_059026085.1. Classification (NCBI taxonomy): domain Bacteria; kingdom Bacillati; phylum Actinomycetota; class Actinomycetes; order Kitasatosporales; family Streptomycetaceae; genus Streptomyces; species Streptomyces sp. A15. Next base: position 81,273 of record NZ_JBWLKM010000024.1, read on the forward strand.
CAACCTCGTCTCCGTCGGCTCCTACGGCGAGTTCGAGTTCTGGTTCGCCGGGATCAAGGTCGTGGCGATCGGTGCCTTCATCGTCGTCGGCGGCCTCGCCGTCTTCGGCGTGCTGCCCGGCGCCGACAGCGACCAGGCCGGGCTCGGCAACCTCACCGACCACGGCGGCTTCCTGCCCAACGGGCCCGGCGCGATCCTCACCGGTGTGCTGCTCGTCGTCTTCTCCTTCATGGGCAGCGAGATCGCGACCCTCGCGGCCGGCGAGTCCGAGGACCCGCAGCGGGCCGTGACGAAGTCGACCAACAGCATCATCTGGCGTATCGGCGTCTTCTACCTCGGCTCGATCTTCGTCGTCGTCACGCTGCTGCCCTGGGACGCCCAGTCCATCCAGGACGACGGTTCCTACGTCGCCGCCCTCGACTCCCTGGGCATCGCGCACGCCGGTCAGATCATGAACTTCATCGTGCTGACCTCGGTGCTGTCCTGTCTCAACTCCGGGCTCTACACGGCCTCCCGCATGGCCTTCTCGCTCGGCCAGCGCGGTGACGCGCCGAAGGCGTTCGCGCGGACGACGAGCCGTGGCGTCCCGCTCGCGGCGATCGTGGCGTCCGTCGTGTTCGGGTTCGTGGCCGTGTTCTTCAACTACAAGTTCCCGGACTCCGTCTTCCTCTTCCTGGTCAACTCCAGTGGTGCGGTCGCCCTGTTCGTGTGGCTGGTGATCTGTTTCTCGCAGCTGCGGATGCGGAAGATCATCCAGGCCGAGGCGCCGGAGAAGCTGGTCGTGAAGATGTGGCTGTACCCGTACCTGACCTGGGCGACGGCCGCGCTGATCGTCTTCGTCCTCGGCTACATGCTGACCGACACCGAACACGACGGCCGCGACACCGTGCTGCTGTCGCTGCTCGTCGCTGCGGGCGTGATCGTCATCGCCTTCGTGAAGGAGAAGGTCAAGGGCGGGCGCGCGGTCACGAAGGTCTGATCGCCACGCACGCCGGAGGGGGCGTACGGCACGTGCCGTACGCCCCCTCCGGCGTCCCTCTCACAGCACCGTGAAGCTGTCCCTCACCTTGTGGTACGTCTCGAGGGCCTGCGCCTCGATGTCCGGCTGGTACCAGGTGTTGATCTGGTACGACTTTCCGTTCTCGTTGAAGCCCAGCAGCTGGGCGTGCCAGGGGACGCCCTCCAGGGTGAAGGTGTACTCCCAGACGACCGCGGGGTTGCCGCGGAACGTCGTCTCCTCCAGGCGGATCTTCTGGTAGTCCCTGCCCTTGCGGGCGTTCTGTTCGGATGTCCGCCAGCTCTCCATCAGGTCGCCGCGGGCGAGGGAGGACTTGGCGGCCAGTTCCTGCTTGCCGTCCGGGGACGTGTAGTGCACCTCGGCGCCCGTCTTGATGTCCCGCCGCCAGCCGGCCGGCGTCGCCCACGCGAACCCGCCCGCCTCCCGGCGCACACCCGGCGGCAGGCTCTGCGGCCTCGACGTGCCCTCGACGGTGGGCGCCGGGCTGTCGCTCGGGGTGGCGGACCGGGCCTGTGACGGGGCCTGTGAAGAGGAGGCCGACGGGGACCCTCCCGCCCGGTTGTCGTCCGGCGAGCCGCTCGTCGCCGCCAGGACGATCGCGACGACCGCACCGGCGGCGACCACGCCCACGGCGGCGACCAGGCCCGTACGACGTCCCGCGCGCCGCCTGCGCCGGGGGTCCGCCGGGACGGCGGGGCCGGGGAGTTCGCCCGGCGGCATGGGGAGCGGGGCGGGGGTGGCGGGTGCGGGGCGGCGTTCTGTCTGCGCCTGGGCGCGGAGGAGTGAGACGCCGGTGACGGTGGGGGCGGCCCCTCCGGCTGCTGCGGTGCCCACGGAGTTGCCGGACGGGGTCCGGGAGCGGGTCTCCGAACGAAGCTCGGACGCGGCTTCGGTGGAGGCGCTGGCCGGTTGGGGAGCGGGGACAGGGGTGAAATCCGGTGTGGATTCGGGAGTGGATTCGGGTGTGGGCACCGGTCCCGACCGCGATACGGGTGTGGCCTCCGGCATCGGTGCCGGTGTCCTGGGGTCGCGCAGCGTGCGCAGATGCCGGGTGTTCACGAACGGCGGCGTGGGCGACTCCTCGGCTGCCGAGGGGAGGAGTGGCGTCGCGTCCTGGATGTCGGGCACCTCCGGTTCGGCCGCCGGCTCGGGTACTGGTTCGAGTTCTGGTTCCGGCTCCTCGTCCCGGCCCAGGACCGGCCGATCCTCAACCGGCCGCTCCTCGGCCAACTCTTCTTCCGGAGGTGCCGGAGCTTCCGGAGCCGCCGGGGGCGCCGGAGCCGCCGGAACCGCGCCCTCCCGAGAAACGCCCCCCGCCTCTCCCCCGCCCACCGGCACGGTCGGCATCGTCGGCGGCGCCGGATACGCAAGCGGCCGTAGGGACGCCTCCAGCTCCTCCAGCCCCGGCCGTACCGTCGGCTCCTTCTCCAGCAGGGCCGCCAGGATGTCCCGCAACGGGCCTTCCGCGGCAGGGAGTTCGGGCTCCTCGTACAGGACGGCGTGCAGCGTCGCCAGTGTCGTGTCGCGGGAGAAGGGGGAGCGGCCGCCCATGGCCGCGCACAGGGTCGCGCCGAGGGACCACACGTCGGACGGCGGTCCCTGCGGGCGGCCGGAGACCCGCTCGGGGGCCATGTAGTCGGGCGAGCCGACCAGCATGCCGACCATGGTGAGCGCCTTGGCGTCCTGGATGGCGGCGATGCCGAAGTCCGTGAGCACGATGCGCCCTGCGCGGTTCTCCACCAGGACGTTGCCGGGTTTGATGTCCCGGTGCAGGACACCTCGGTCGTGCACCTGGCGCAGCGCCTCCACCAGGCCGAGTCCGAGCCGTGCAGTCTCGCGGGGGCCGAGCGGGCCGTCCTCGGCCATGATGCGTTCGAGGGAGCGGCCGGCGACCAACTCCATGACGATCCACAGGCGTTCGCCCTCGTCGACGACGTCATACACGCGAACGACGTTGGGGTGGTCGATCCTCGCGGTGGCCCGGGCCTCGCGCAGGGTCCGTTCTCGGCGGGTGCGGGCGTCCTCGGCGTCGAGACCGTCTATACGCATCTCCTTGACGGCGACCTGCCGGTCGAGTATTTCGTCGGCGGCTCGCCACACCCGCCCCATTCCCCCCTGGCCGATACTTTCGACCAGGCGATAGCGTCCTGTCACCAGAAGCCCTGGAACTCCACCGCTCCTCGTATTCCCCGTATTCCCCGCATTCCCCGGCAATCCGCTGCACCCCCCTCACATGCCTTCGGACGTTCCCGACCGGAACACAATGGTCACACTTCGCGCCGTACCAGCATAGTGCGGAGAAATCTTGTGGTACCTCTTCAAGTACTGCGAATTCAGGCGCAGCCAAGGGGGACGAACATGAGTTCTCGTCGTGCGACGACCATCGCGGGATCGCTGGTCACGGCATCTTTCTCGGCCGTGTTGATCCTTTCCGGAACCGCCGGTGCGGATGACCAGGGACCCGGGAGCAGCAAGGGGGGAAAGGCCGTTGACGAGGCGCCGGCGGGCGTGAAGCTGACGACACTGCTGCCCGAGAAGATCTCGGTCGACAACAGCTCGCAGGAAACGGACATCACCGCCACGGTGAAGAACGAGGGGACCAAGGACAGCGGGAAGATCAGGCTTTGGGTCGTCGGTTTCGACGGGCTCACGGTCAAAAACGTTCAAGGCTGCTCTCCGATTGACGAAAAAGACCTTCCGGAGGGCTCGAACAGCGGTTTCACCTGCCCCATCGACAATCTCGCGACCGGTAAGTCGGAGTCGTACGCCGTCGACGCGACATTCGATCTCGGAAAGACCGGAAAGATCTGTCTGCCGGTGCAGACCGGCGACGGGAAGAAGACGTTCTGGCAGCAGGGCCCGGTTCCGTTCGGGACGACGAACCCGTCGCCGAACGCCCCGGCCACCCCGCTGCTGCTCGGCACCGACAACAAGCCGGTCGGGCCGGGCGGCGACGAGCTGCCGAACACCGGTTTCGAGCGTGACGTCCTGCCGCTGGGGGCGGCGGGCACGGCGCTGCTGGCCGTCGGCGCGGCCGGGCTGTGGTGGTCGCAGCGGCGGCCGAAGCAACAGGAGAACTGATCCCGCAGGTTCTCGGATTCTCGGTGACGAGGCATAACCTGACGGCACCTGTCAGGTTATGCCTCCACCATCAGCCGTATGAATCACCTGACCGACACGACAGACCTGCACGCTCTGCCCGTCCTCCGCCCCGGCGACCCCGGCTACGACGCCGAACTCGCCGGTTTCCAGACCGGGTTCGTGCAACGCCCCGCCCTCGTGGTCGCCGCCCGCTCCCCCGGTGACGTGGTCGCCGCCGTGCGGTACGCGGCCGACCGGAAGCTGCCGGTCGGCGTCCAGGCCACCGGGCACGGCCTGCCGGGCGCCTCGGAGGGTGGCGTCCTCGTCACGACCGTGCGCATGGACGCGGTTCGTATCGATCCCGAAGCGCGCACCGCCCGCCTCCAGGCCGGCGTCCGTTGGGGCCGGGTCGTCGAGGCCGCCGAGCCGTACGGACTCGCGCCGCTCAACGGGTCCGCGCCGTCCGTCGGTGCTGTCTCCTACACCCTGGGCGGCGGACTGGGGATCCTAGCCCGCGAGTTCGGCTACGCGGCCGACCATGTGCGCGCGCTGGACGTCGTCACCGGCGACGGCGAGCCGCGGCACGTGACCCGCGCGTCCGACCCCGACCTGTACTGGGCGCTGCTCGGCGGCGGAGCCGCCCTCGGCATCGGCATCGTCACGGAGCTGGAGATCGGCCTCGTTCCCGTCCGCACGCTCTACGGCGGCTCGCTCGCCTTCGACGGCCGCGAGGTCGGTCCGGCGGTCGTGCTGCGGGCGTACGAGGAGTGGACGCGGACCGTGCCCGACGGAGTGACCTCGTCCTTCGCCGCCGTACCGTATCCGGACCTGCCGGCGTTGCCGCCGCACCTGCGCGGGCGGTACGTCGTGTCCGTACGGGTCGCCCACACCGGCGCCGACGGCGATCAAGACGGCGATCAACTCGTCGCCCCGCTGCGGAAGATCGGGCCGGTGCTCGCCGACTCGCTGCGCGAGATGCCGTACGCCGAGAGCCACACCATCCACAGCGACCCGGACTTCCCGCACGCCTACTACGGGGACAGCGCGGTGCTGAGCAGGCTCGACGTCGACGGGGCCGCCGAGCTGCTCGCGCGCACCGGGCCGGACGCGGGCGCCATGTGCGTCGTCCAGGTCAATCACCTGGGCGGGGCACTCGCGCGGCCGGCGCCGAACTCGGTGCCGTATCGGGAAGGGCGTTTTCTGGTGCGGTTGTTGGCCATGGGCGAGCGGGAGGCGGCCCGCCGGATCCTGGACCCCGCCTTCGCGCTGCTCGCGCCCGTCACGCTCGGGCGGGCGGCCAACTTCGCGTTCGGGGCGGGCGACCGGGCCGAGGGGCTGTACGACGCGGAGACGCGGAAGAGGCTCGCCGCAGTGAAGTCGCAGTACGACCCGGCGAACCTCTTCCGGAACAGCTACCGGGTCAGCGCTTGACGAGCTTCCAGGCGGAGGGCAGCAGGCCCATCGCCAGGGCCGCCTTCACGGCGTCGCCGATCAGGAACGGGGTGAGGCCGGCCGCGATCGCGGCGGACGCCGACAGGCCGGCCGCGTAGGCGAGGTACGGGACGCCGACGGCGTAGATGATCGCCTCGCCCACCAGCATCGTGCCCGCCATGCGGAGCATCGAGCGGTCGGCGCCGCGGCGGGCCAGGGCGCCCACGGCGGCGGACGCGAGCAGCATGCCGAGGATGTAGCCGAAGGAGACGGAGACTCCGGAGGTGCCGTTCGCGAACCACGGCACACCGGCGAGACCGGCCAGCGCGTAGACGACGAGCGCGGAGAGGCCGCGGCTCGCGCCGAGCGTCGTGCCGACGAGCAGCGCGGCGAAGGTCTGGCCGGTCACCGGCACCGGGGAGCCCGGCACGGGCACCGCGATCTGGGCGGCGAGGCCGGTGAGCGCGGCGCCGCCGACCACGAGGGCCACGTCCCGGACACGGGAGGCGGGGAGCAGGTCGGCGAGGACCTGCCCCGGGCGAGCGGGGGCGACGGCAGCGGTGCTCATGGGGACTCCGCGGGGTGAAGGGCACGGGGGACATGGCGACGCTATCCCAGCGCCCTCGCGCCGATCACCGTCAGCGCTCGACAAAGGGTGGAGCGCGGGCTTGGTGGGCTCCGGACAAAGGGTGGGAGTTACACGGTGTTCGGGGTGATGCTGGTCACTGAGTTGAATCCTTCCCCTCGTGAACGAGGGGGATTCCTGGCTCAGGCCGCCTTCTGGAGCAGCGCTCCAGAAGGTCTTACGCCCTCGACACCAGCCGGGTTGAGACCAGCCCGGACGAGCATCACGCGGGCGGAGTTCTTGTCTCTCGGCGAGACGGCTCCGCACGCGGTGCAGGTGTAGGTACGTTCCGACAGCGGCAGTGCGTGCTTGGCTCTCGCTCCGCAGTGCGCGCAGTCCATGGTGGTGTGTGCAGGGTGCACGAGCCGGACATCCCGCCCGTGCTTACGGCTCATCTCGGTCAGAGCCTTCTTGGTGGCGCCGATCGCGGCGTCGGCCGCCTTGCGGGCCATCGAGGACTTGGCAAGGAACTTCGGGCGGAAATCCTCTACCGCGATCGTGTCATGGTCGGTCACGACCTTCTTGGCCCACTTGCGGCCGGTGTCCTCACGTTGCCGGGCGGCCTTCTTGTACGCCTTCGCGCGCAGCTTCTTGGCCTCGCGGTAGCCCTTCGAGCCGGGCTGCCCCCTGGCGGGTTTGCGTCGGGCCATCATCCGGTCGTACCGCGACAGCTTCGCCTGGGCTTTCCTGCCGTGCTCGGCGTGCGGGAGGTCGTGGGCATCCGAGGTGGTGGTGGCGGTCTCCTTCACGCCCCAGTCGACACCGATCACCTCGCCCGTCCCGGGCAACGGCTGGATTTCGGCCGGGACGACGAACGAGGCGTACCAGTGGCCGACGCTGTCCCGGTACACCCGCACCGAGGAGGGATCGGCGGGCAGGTCCCGCGACCACACGACCGTCAGCACGATGGTGCCCGCCAGGTGCAGGAGGCCGTCCTTGATCCGGAAACCGCGCTTGGTGTAGTTCAGGCTCGGGTCGGCCTCACGCTTCCTCTTCCACCTGGGCATCCCGGCCCGCTGCCGCTGGGGCAGACGATCCCGAATGTCCTTCTGTGCCTTCGCACGGGACTTGCCGAAGTCGCGGATGATCTGCTGCTGCGGAACCGACGAGCCCTCTCGCAGCCACGGAGTACGGGCGCGGGCCTCGGTCAGCATCTTGTCGAGCTGCGCAGGACCGCACGTCCGCTTGCCCTCACCCTCGGGCCGCTGCTGGTTCCAGGCGTGCCCGGCCCTGGACTTGGCGACACACTCGTTCCACACCCACCGGCACCGGTCCCACTCAGCGAGCAACGCGGCGCGGGCGATCGACGACACGCGCAGCCGGTACGTGTACCGGGCCTGCCCGCCCTCCCCTGCCTCCTTCACCACCGGCACGACATCACCCCCTCCCTCGCCCAGCCCACTCGTCCCGGCTTCCATGACGAGACCATACGTGCGACACCCGCACACCAGTACCCTCATCGCGCCACCGTCACCACAACCAGCGAACACGAGCACACGCGTTCGCTTCCCCGGGCTCCCTCGGTGGTATTACGGGCGCTCCGCGTCCCAGGAGGGCGAGCGCGCCACCGCGGAAGCAGACGACTAACGGCGATTCGTCTATTTCTGCCCCGCTCCGCGGGGAGCCGGATTCCTCCCCGGCCTGAAGGCCGGGGCATCCTCCGGTTACCAGGTGATCGAGGGGGACGCGTCGCACTACACCTCCGTGGCTGCGTAACCGCCCCTCCGTCGACAGAAGGCCCTCACGTACGACACGTGGGGGCCTTCTTCTTGCCAGCCCTTCTTGTTGATAGCGTGCAGTTGCAAGCTATTTGCAATAAGAGGTTCGGAGGGGACCCCGTCATGCCCGTGTACACGCTGCCTGAACTGCCCTACGACTACTCCGCGCTCGCCCCCGTGATCAGCCCCGAGATCATCGAGCTGCACCACGACAAGCACCACGCGGCCTATGTGAAGGGCGCGAACGACACGCTGGAGCAGCTCGCGGAGGCGCGGGACAAGGAGTCGTGGGGCTCGGTCAACGGCCTGGAGAAGAACCTGGCCTTTCATCTGTCCGGGCACATCCTGCACAGCATCTACTGGCAGAACATGACGGGCGAGGGCGGCGGCGAGCCCCTCGCGGTGGACGGTGTGGGCGAGCTGGCGGACGCGATCACCGAGTCCTTCGGCTCCTTCGCGGGCTTCAAGGCCCAGCTGACCAAGGCGTCAGCGACGACCCAGGGCTCCGGCTGGGGCGTCCTCGCCTACGAACCCCTCAGCGGCCGCCTCGTCGTCGAGCAGGTCTACGACCACCAGGGCAACGTCGGCCAGGGTTCGGTGCCGATCCTCGTCTTCGACGCCTGGGAGCACGCCTTCTACCTCCAGTACAGGAACCAGAAGGTCGACTTCATCGAGGCGATGTGGCAGGTCGTCAACTGGCAGGACGTCGCCCGGCGTTACGAGGCCGCGAAGTCCCGCCCGGACGTGCTGCTGCTGGCGCCCTGACGCCTCTGTAGAGCGTCCTGCCTCGTGATCGTCTTCTCACCCTTCACCTGGCAGGCGGAAAGAGGGGAAGCCCCCGCGAGGACGTGACTCGCGGGGGCTTCCTCAGCTCGACGGCGGATGCTGCTCAGGGCTTGCGGGCCAGGCCGCCGTGCTGGCCGATCGGGTCGGGGACGGTTCCCTCGGGGCGCCACAGGGGCACCGACACGACACCCGGGTCCACCAGTTCCAGGCCCTCGAAGAAGGCGGCGATCCGGTCGACCGGGCGCAGGAAGTAGGGGACCGCACCGGTCTCGTTGTAGGCGTCCTGGGCCTGCTCGTAGTCGGGGTCGGTGCCGCGGGAGCCGTCGTTGACGCAGAGGTAGCTGCCGGAGGGGAGGCCCGCAAGGAGTCGGCGGACGATGTCACGGGCCAAGTCGTAGTCGGCGACGTGGCCGAGGATGCCGCTGAGGATCAGCGCGGTGGGCCGGGTGGGGTCGAGGGTCTTCGCGGCGGCCCGCAGGATCTGCTCCGGCTCGAAGAGACTGATGTCCTCGTACGCCGTCGCGCCCTGAGGCGTGGACGTGAGCAGGGCGCGGGCGTGGGCGAGGACCAACGGGTCGTTGTCGACGTAGACGATCTTCGACTCGGGGGCGAGGCGCTGGGCGACCTCGTGGGTGTTGTCGACGGTGGGCAGGCCGGTGCCGACGTCGAGGAACTGGCGTACGCCCGCTTCCTGCACCAGGTACCGGATGCTGCGGCCGAGAAAGGCGCGGCTGCTGCGGGCGATGGTCACGATGCCGGGGAAGACAGCGGTGTACGCGTCGCCGGCCAACTCGTCGACGGGGTAGTTGTCCTTGCCGCCGAGCCAGTAATTCCAGATCCGGGCCGAATGCGGCACCGACGTGTCGATCTCCGTCATGTGCCCATGGTGCTACGGCGCCTTCGGGTTCGCACGGCTAATCGAGTGAGAGAAGTGCGCCAAAACCGTCGGACTTCGCGGGCCCCCGTGAACACGCGGCTCACGGGGGCAGCGGAATGCGAGGTTTCGCGCGATCGTGGCGGAATGCCCAAGGAGAAGATGCTCGCCTGCCACACCTGCGGGACCTACCAGCCGCACCGGCAGCCGAAGGACGACCGGGAGCGGCAGGTCATCCGCACGCTGAGACAGCTGAAGCCCCACACGTACGTCGAGGACTACTGGATCTGCGTCAGCGACGAACGGGACTGCCGCAACATCCGCCACCGGTGGAACGTCAAACCGCTCGACCCTCCGGAGAAGATGCCCGAGCCGGAGTGAGCCCCGGCGGGGAGGCCGCTCACAGGTTGCTGAAGTCCGGGCCCTTGGTCCGGGTGCGCTTGATCTCGTAGAAACCGGGGATCGAGGCCACGGCGAGCGTGCCGTCCCACAGCCTGGCGGCCTCCTCGCCCTTGGGTGCCGGGGTGACGACCGGGCCGAAGAAGGCGATCTGCTCGCCGTCGGGGCCGGGGACGGCGATGACCGGGGTACCGACCTCCTGGCCGACCTTGTCGATGCCCTCCTTGTGGGAGGCGCGCAGCTCGGCTTCGAACTCGAAGTCCTTCTGGTCGGCGTACTCGATCAGGTCGGCGGGCAGGCCCGCGTCCGCCAGGGCCGCCGCGATCGCCTCTTCGGTGGGGCCCTCGCCCTGGTTGTGGAAGCGGGTGCCGAGGGCGGTGTAGAGCGGGCCGAGGACATCGGCGCCGTGCTTCTGCCAGGCGGCGGTCGCCACCCGCACCGGCTTCCACGCCTTGGTCGCGAGCATCTCCCGGTATTCCTCGGGCAGTTCGTCGATCCTGTCCTCGTTCAGCACCGCGAGGCTCATGATGTGCCAGTGCACCTCGATGTCGCGGACCTTCTCCACTTCCAGGACCCACCGGGAGGTCATCCACGCCCAGGGGCACAGCGGGTCGAACCAGAAGTCGACGGGGGTCTTGCCGGAGGCGGTCGCGGTCTCGGACATGGGTCTCCTCACAATGCGGGTCTTTCCGAGCTGCAACAGTGACCGGTCCCCGCCCATTCCCAGCTGCCGGGCGCCGGGGGCCCATGGCAGGATCAGCCTGTCCGCATACTGAACACCAGCCCAGGGAGTACCGCCCGTGCCCGGTGAGAACCTGTCCCGCGACGAGGCCCGGGAGCGGGCCGCCCTCCTGTCCGTGGACGGCTACGACGTGTCCCTCGACGTCCGCTCCGCCGTCGGCGACGACACTGCGGACGGACCGAAGACCTTCCGCTCGGTCACCACGATCCGCTTCCGCTGCGCCGAGCCCGGCGCGTCGAGCTTCGCGGACCTGATCGCGCCGAGTGTGACCGCCGTCTCCCTCAACGACCGGGACCTCGACCCGGGCGAGGTCTTCGACGGCTGCCGGATCGCCCTCGACGACCTGGCCGCCGAGAACGAGCTGGTCGTCGACGCGCAGTGCGCGTACTCCCGTACCGGCGAGGGACTGCACCGCTTCGTCGACCCGGAGGACGGCGAGGTCTACCTCTACACCCAGTACGAGCCGGCCGACTCCCGCCGCGTCTTCGCGAACTTCGAGCAGCCCGACCTCAAGGCCCCGTTCCGCTTCGAGGTACGGGCGCCCGAGGGGTGGACGGTGTGGAGCAACGGTGCCGGTGAACCGGACGACGGACTCTGGCGGTTCGCGGAGACCAAGCCGATCTCGACGTACATCACGTGTGTGGTGGCGGGCCCGTACCACTACGTCACGGACTCCTACTCCCGCGTCCTGGCCGACGGCACGACGCTGGACATCCCCCTCGGCGCCATGTGCCGCAAGGGCCTGGCCCCCCACTTCGACTCCGACGACGTCTTCCTCGTCACCAAGCAGGGCCTGGACTTCTTCCACGACCACTTCGACTACCCGTACCCCTTCGGGAAGTACGACCAGGCGTTCGTCCCCGAGTACAACCTCGGCGCGATGGAGAACCCGGGCCTGGTGACCTTCCGCGAGGAGTTCATCTTCCGGGGCAAGGTCACGCAGGCGTCCTACGAGGGCCGGGCCAACGTGATCCTGCACGAGATGGCGCACATGTGGTTCGGCGACCTGGTCACCATGGAGTGGTGGGACGACCTGTGGCTCAAGGAGTCCTTCGCCGACTTCATGGGCGCCTTCGCCCTGGTCGGCGCGACCCGCTTCAAGGACGGCTGGATCACCTTCGCCAACCGCCGCAAGGCCTGGGCCTACCGCGCCGACCAGCTCCCCTCCACCCACCCCATCACCGCCGACATCCGCGACCTCCAGGACGCGAAGCTGAACTTCGACGGCATCACGTACGCCAAGGGGGCTTCCGTACTGAAGCAACTGGTGGCGTACGTCGGCCAGGACGCGTTCCTGGAGGGCGCGCGGCGCTACTTCAAGCGGAACGCCTACGGCAACACGCGCCTCGGTGACCTGCTGTCCGTGCTGGAGGAGACCAGCGGGCGGGACATGGCCACCTGGTCGCGGGCCTGGCTGCAGACGGCCGGCGTCAACTCGCTGACCCCGCAGGTGCTGTTGGCGGCGGACGGCCGGGTCGACGAGCTGGCGGTCGTGCAGGAGGCGGCCGAGTCCCATCCCGAACTGCGGCCGCACCGGGTGGCGGTGGGCCTGTACCGGCGTTCCCCGGACGGCTCTCTGGCCCGGTACGCCCGTGCCGACGTGGACGTGGACGGCCCGCGTACGGTCGTGGCGGAGCTGGCCGGTGCGGAGGCACCCGAGCTGGTGCTGGTCAACGACGACGACCTGACGTACTGCAAGATCCGCTTCGACGAGACGTCACTGGAGACGCTGCGGGGCGGGCTGGGTGACCTCACCGACCCGCTGGCCCGGGCCCTGTGCTGGTCCGCGCTGTGGAACATGACCCGGGACGCGCTGCTGCCGGCGCGGGACTTCGTGGACCTGGTGCTGCGGTTCGCGGGGCGCGAGTCCGGCATCGGTGTCCTGCAGATGCTGCACGCGTGGGCCAACTCGGCGCTGGTCAACTACGTGGCGCCCGAGTGGCGGCCGGTCGGTGAGCGCCTGCTGGCCGAGGGTGCGCTGCGGGAGCTGCGGTCCGCCGAGCCGGGCAGCGAGCGCCAGCTGGCGTGGGCGCGGTTCCTCGCGACCGTGGCGTCCGGTGCGGAGGAGCTGGGGTTGCTGCGCGGCCTGCTGGACGGCACGGCGAAGATCGACGGGCTGGACGTGGACCAGGAGCTGCGCTGGGCGTTCCTCCAGCCGCTGACGGCCCACGGGGTCGCGGACGAGGGGATGCTGGCCGCCGAACTGGCCCGCGACAACACCGCGTCCGGCAAGCGCCACCAGGTCCGCTGCCTCGCCGCTCGCCCGTCGGCGGCGGTCAAGGCGCAGGCGTGGGCGCAGCTCGTGGAGTCCGACGCGCTGTCCAATGCCCTCGTCGAGGCCACCCTCGCGGGCTTCGCCCAGCCCTCCCAGCGGGAGCTGCTCGCGCCGTACGCCGAGAAGTACTTCGCGGCGATCGAGCGGGTGTGGCGGGAGCGGTCGATCCAGATCGCGATGCACGTGGTCGAGGGCCTGTTCCCGTCCCTCCAGCACTCGCGGGCGACGCTGGACGCGACGGACGCGTGGCTGGCGGCCCACGAGGACGCGGCCCCGGCGCTGCGGAGGCTGGTGCTGGAGGCGCGGGACGACCTGGCGCGGGGGCTGCGGGGACAGGCGTGCGACGCGGGTGCGGCCGGCTGACGATCTTTGGCCTGTGATGGGGCGGTCCGTGACCGTTACAGAATTCAGGCAAGAGGAGCCGTAACCCCTGGTCCCACCCGAACGGGCCAGGGGTTTTCCGTACCTACTCGGCATCCGAACAACTGTCCTTTAGTTCTGCCTTGTTGGGATTTGTCGACGAGCGTGTAACAGCGGTTAGAAGGCCGGCGGACCGCGGCAATCTCCACGCCATGAACCACAAAACCCCGGTCCCGCCGGTCTCCCCCCGCCCCCTGCACCACCTCGCCGAGGTGCACCGCCGCGTCGTGACGGCCGCGGCCCTCCGCTCGCACGGCGTCACCCCGGCCGAGACGAACGAGCAGTGCCGCCCCGGCGGCCCCTGGCAGCAGCTGCTCCCCGGCGTCTTCCTGCTCCGCCCCGGCCCGCCGACCAGCGAGGAGCGGCTGCACGCGGTGCTGATGTACGCGGCGAAGGAGCGGACGGCAGGCGTCCCGGCCCAGCCGGGCGCGGAGGAACCGCACCGCCCCGTGTACGCGGAGGCGATGATCACGGGCCTGGCGGCCCTCACCCTGCACGGCTTCTCCGCCACACCCCCGCTGACGGCCCTGGACCGCATCGACGTCCTGGTCCCCCGCCTGCGCCGGCTCCGCTCGACGGGCTGCGCCCGCATCGTCCGTACGGCATCCATGCCCACCCCGCAGCAGGTCACCGGCGTCCCGGTCGCCCCCGTCCCGGTCGCCCTCGCCGACGCGGTGACCGAACTGACGGACGGGGGCGCCGTATGCCGGCTGCTGACCGAGGCGGTACGCGGGGGCCACTGCGAACCCGCCGCGGTGGTACGGGAGTTGAACAACGCCAAGCTGCTGAGCCACCCGCACGTGGTCGACGCGGTGGACTCGCTGCTGGCGGAGGGCCGGGCGATCGCGGAGTACCGCCTGTACACGATGGTGAGTGCGTACGGCCTCCCGGACCCGGTCTGGAACGTGGACCTGCGGCTCCCCGGCGGCCCGCACCTCGGCGGCCTCGACGCGTACTGGCCCGAGCAGGCGGTCGCGGTGGAACTCGACACCCGCGCCCCCCGCAAAGGCCATCGGCAGGACGACGACGCCCTCTGGGCCGAATACGCCCGCAAGCGCGAGCACCTGGAGCGCCTCGGCATCACGGTCGTCCACATCACCCCGAAGAAGCTCAGGGACGCGCTGGAGCAGCAGGCGGCAGTGGTCCGCACGGCACTCATGGCGTCCGGCGACCGCGAGCCGGCGGCGTATGTCGTGGTGCTGCCCCGTTGACAATCGCGGACCGGCCACGTATTTCGTGGTACTGCCCCGGTATTGACTGCTCCCTCTTACGGACGAGGGGATTCCTGGCTCAGGCCGCCTCCTGGAGCAGCGCGCCAGGAGGTCTTACGCCCTCGACACCAGCCGGGTCCAGACCAGCCCGGACGAGCATCACTTTTGCGGAGTTCTTGTCCCTGGGGGACACGGCTCCGCACGCGGTGCAAGTGTAGGTACGTTCCGAAAGAGGAAGTGCGTGCTTGGTTCTCGCTCCGCACGATGCGCAATCCATGGTGGTGTGCGCGGGGTGCACCAGGCGGACGTCCCGCCCGTGCTTGCGGCCTATCTCCAGCAGTGCCTTCTTGGTGGCGCCGATGGCGGCGTCGGCCGCCTTGCGCGCCATGGTGGTCCTGGCGAGGAACTTCGGCCGGAAGTCCTCCACCGCGATGGCGTCGTGGTCGCGCACAACGCGTTTGGCCCACTTGCGGCCGGTGTCCTGCCGCTGCCGGGCGATCTTCTGGTACGTCTTCGCCCGCAGCTTCTTCGCCTCGCGGTAGCTCTTCGACGCCGCTTGCCCTTTGGCGGGTTTGCGGCGGGCCATCATCCGGTCGTAGCGGGTCAGCTTCGTCTTGGCCTTCTTGCCGTGCTGGGCGTGGGGGAGGTCGTGGGCATCCGACGTGGTGGTCGCGGTCTCCTTCACACCCCAGTCGATCCCGATCATGCGGCCGGTCTCCGGCAGCGGTTGGACTTCGGCGGGAACGACGAACGATGCGTACCAGTGGCCGACGCTGTCGCGATACACGCGCACGCTGGACGGCTCGGCGGGCAGGTCCCGCGACCACACCACGGTCAGGACGATGCCGCCCGCGAGGTGCAAGCGGCCGTCCTTCAACCGGAAGCCGCGCCGGGTGTAGTTCAGTGTCGGGTCCGCCTCGCGTTTCTTCTTGTACGTGGGCATCCCGGCTCGCTGCCACTGAGGCAGACGGTCCTTGATGTCCCTCAGTGCCTAGGCACGGGACTTGCCGAAGTCGCGAATGCGCTGCTGCTGCGGCACCGACGACCCCTCAGCCAGCCACGGCGTCATCGTGCGGGCCTCGGTCAGCATCCTGTCCAACCGGGCAGGGCCGCACTTCTCCCCCTCACGGTGGGCCTTCTTAGAACGAGCAACGCACTCGTTCCAGATCCACCGGCAGCGGTCCCACTCCGCCAGCAGCGCCGTACGAGCCGTCGACGACAAGCGAAGCCGGTACGTGTACCGGGCATGCCCGATCTCTTCGGCCCCCTTCACCACCGACACGACACCACCCCTCCCGCACCCACAATGAGACCGTACGTGCGACATGCGCACACCCGTCCCCTCATCACGACACAGCCACCACAATCAGCGAATACAAGAACAGGCGTTCGCTGTCACCGACACCGCTGGGCGGCCTCGCCAGCACTATGACGCGACCATCGCCCGCCCCAACACACGCCATTCGCCTCTACTCGGTGCACCGAGGGACCCGCCCACTACGCAGCTGACCCGCTCCGCAACCTGCCTCAGTCGCTCGCTTTCCGGGCCGTTCGCTCGCTTCTTCCCAGTACTGGAGCGGGCCGAGTCGAGGGTGGAGCGAAGTGAAATCGGCGTAGCCGAAGCCACCAGAGGAAGCACCCTCGACGCGGGCCGCGGCCCGCGGAGGCACGGTACTGGCCGGAGAGTGAGTGGCCCGACGGTCACTCCACAGCTGGCGACAGGACAGCCTGAGTGGTGGGCACGAATCGAGCGCGGACCGTCTTGCCAATGTCCGAACGCAAGAACCAGTCGAGTTCGGCGGCGAGTTGATCGACGACCAGGAGTCCGCGTCCGCTCTCGCCGTCGGCCTCTCCTCTGAGCTCGGGGAACACCCGCACCGGGTCCGACACGTCGATGATCAGCGCGTGGTCGTCCAACTCCCTGACTCTCAGCCACAGTTCATGCCCGGGCAGCCGACCGTGCCGCACGGCATTGGTGACCAGCTCTGAGGTGACCAGCACGGCGTCGTCGATGTCCCCTGCCCAGTCCCACATCGTGAGCCGACGGCGGATGTGGAGGCGGGCGAGACGGACGCTGCGAGGGGTCATGGGGTAGCCCATGGACCAGTCGTGAGTGATGAGGATTGGGGGCTGGGGGTTAAGCATGTGGGGGGTCCCATCTGTGCGCCGGGGCTGCTCAACCACAGTGAAGGGGCCTCCCATTCGACTTCAATCGAAACTCGCATGATTAATCAGGCGGATGAGAATTGGACTATGCCGAGTTCTGCGCAACCGGCTGCGCGGAAGGCAAACGGACTGTCACACTCTGCACACTGAACCAAGCAAGACGTACTGGAGCACGAAGGCGGTGCACATGGCAGCCAAGCGTGGGCGGACGGCGCAACGACTCGAACTCGGCCTACAGCTCCGACAGTTGCGTGAGAACTGCGCCCGGGGCGACCGAGGCGGCGGCCTCACCCGCAGGCAGGCCGTCGTAGGGCTTCGGATCTCCGAGGCCTCGTTGCAGCGGATCGAGTCGGGATCCCTGAACTTCCGGAACGTCGGAGATCTGCGCAAGCTCCTGGACAAGTACGGGGTCACCGACGAAGAGGTGATCGAGTCCCTGATCAACCTCAACCGGGATTCCAACCAACAGGATTGGTTGACCCAGTACCGAGGGCTCATGCCGGCCGGGCTCCCCGGGTTCGTCGGACTCGAACCCGAGGCCCGCTCCATGAAGGCCTACCACCCCACGGTCATCTACGGTCTGCTGCAGACCGAGGCCTATGCCTTGGCAACGCACGAGTTGCACAAGCCGATCGAGGAGTACACCTCGGAGTTCATCCGAAGTAGCGTGGAGCTGCGGATGCGGCGCCAGGAAGTACTCACCCGGGAGAACCCGGTCAAGCTGCACGTCATCCTCGGGGAAGCGGCGCTGCGATATCCGGTCGGGAGTGCTGAGGTGATGCGCGAACAGTACGCGAGGATCGAGAAGTTGTCGGGCTGGGACCACATCACCATCCAGGCGCTGCCGTTCCGCCGGAGCTACCGTTCGACCAACGACTTCGCGATCCTCGACTTCGGCAACGAGCTGCCGCCGCGCGTCCAGACCGACAGCGCCTGGGGGTCCGTATCCACCTCGGACAAGCCTCGTGAAGTGGACCGGTTCCATCGCCGGTTCGACGCCATGGCAGCATCAGCACTGCCGCCCGAGGACACGCCAGAATTCCTGCACCGACTAGACCGAGAGCTGTAGGACATGCCCACTCACCGCTCTGCCCACGAACTCGCGCCCAACCAGGACTGGTTCAAGTCGTCGTACAGCGACCCCGGCCAGAACTGCGTAGAAGCCGCCCACCTCACCCTCACCCCCGCCATAGCCATCCGCGACTCCAAAACCCCCACCGGCCCTGCCCTACTCCTCCCCGCCCCCACCTGGTCCGCCTTCCTCACCCACCTCCGCGACACCACCCCCTGAACCTGCGGTCAGCTCTCTTCCTGGTCGCCCGCGTCTTCGTGGTGGATGTGGATGTCTCCGTTGGCGGCGGCATAGACGGTGCCGTCGTCCTTCGCCGTGTTGGTCTGGGTCGTCTCAGCGGGTTGGGTCGCCTTGACGCGGTTGTTGTCGCCGACCACGACAGGGCCGGAAGCGTTGCCGCCGATGCGGACGGAGTTGTTGCGTGACATGGTTGGACTTCTCCTTATGACTCTCGGGTCATGGTGTACGACCCACAGGCGTAGCACGTGACCCGGTCGTTGACACCCGACTCAAGTTCCGTGGTCGCCTCGGCGGACTGTCCGTCCGGGTCGATGGTGATCGTCGTGCGGACCTCGCCGATGGCCTCGCAGGTACTGCTGGACTCGTCGTACATCGACTCCGTGGCGGAGTAGGTGTCATCGCTCCCCGTGAACTCCACAGTGGTGATGTTGCCGCACGGATCCGCGACCTTTGACGTGTAACTCCCCCATCCCGTCTCGACGAACGCCATCGTCCCCCTCTGGCTCGACGACCACACCCCCGCGAGGCCGGTCGGAGTCGGCGACGGTTCCTCCGTCGGTTCCTCGTAGAGGTCTGTGTCCGTCGGATACGGATCCACCGAAGGCGTGTCGATGACCGACGTGTCCGTGGCATGGTTCTGCTCGGCCTGGTACTGGTCGATGGCGACTCCGCCGATGACCACGGCGACGATCGCCGCGACCACCTTGAGGGCCGTGGCCGCGCTGGCGGCGGCTGCCTGTGTCGCGCCCGCTCCCCCGACTCCCGCGCCTCCGGCCCCGACGCCCGTGGAAGCCGCCGTGTGGGAGCCGCCCATCGCCGAGTTCGTGACCGTGTGGTGGGCGGCGGCCGTCACCGGATCGGTGGGGACGCTGGTCGCGTGCGTCGCCGCGCTGTGCGCGGAGGACACATCCGGCGGGGAGTTCACGCCGTGCAGGGAGGACGACGGGTCAGCGCCGGGCGCGGTCGTAGTATGCGCGGCCGACGACGGGTCGACGCCGGGGGACGTGGCACTGTGCGCCGCCGACGACGGATCCGCACCCGGGGACGTGGCACTGTGCGCCGCCGACGACGGATCCGCACCCGGAGAACCCGCCCCCTGCGCGGCCGACGGGTCCGGCGCGGAGCCGTTGCCCAACGCCTGCCCGCCGCCCCCGTCCGTGTGGGGCACCGAGGCCGAGGGCTGTGGCATGTACTGCTGGGCCGCCGACGCCGCGTTCACCCCGTGCGTGTCGCCCAGTAGCCGCCAGAGAACCGCCGCTTCCGCGAGCAGCACCCCGGCGAGGACCCGGTTGCCGGTCAGGAAGGCGCGGATGCCCCGCTCGTGGGTGAAGTACGCCTCGGCCTGCCGGTCGTTCGCGCGCTGGGCGGCGGGGAGTCCCTGGTCGAGGAGGCGGCCCCAGACTCCGAAGCGGAGGGAGCGGGCGATGGCGGGTGAGGCGGCCCGTACGACCCGGACGGCGAGGTCGGGCCGTCCGGCCCGCTCGGCGAGTTCGGCGACCGCCTCCAGGGCCCTGGCGTGGCGCGCGACGTCGGCCGGAGTGGTCGTCGGGCGGGCGATCCAGGTGGCGAAGTGGTCGCACAGCCGGTCGATCGGGACCGGCTCCGGACCGCCGCCGCGCCCCAGCTCCGGTACGACGTCGGAGACGAGGCGGCAGCCACCCTCCTCCGTCTCCTCGGTCAGGCCGAGCCCGGTCAGGCTCGCGCACAGCGCGGCCGCGTCCGGGGCGACGCTGAGGGCGCCGATGTGCTCCGGGGCGAGTTCGGCGTCGCCGAGGGTGGCCAGGAGGTGCAGGACGCGCATCGACGGCCTGTCTAGTCGGTCGAGCAGCAGGGGCAGCAGCTCCGCGACCGCGCCGGGCTTGGGCAGTACGGACTCGCCCGCCGCATCGAGACGCGAGAGGGCCGCCGCGCGGAGCAGCAGCAGGGGGCGGCCGTGCGCGGTCGTCCAGAGGGCGGCGGCGGTGTCCCACTGGTCCCCTGTGGCCACGGGCCGGCCCAGTTCCCGGGCCAGCAGCTCCTGCGCGGCGTCCCAGTCGAGGCCCTGCAGTCGCAGCGCCGTGCCGTCGCCCAGCAGCGTCCTCTCCCTCGCGGCGAAGACGAAGGTGGCCTTCGGGGCCGCGTCCATGAGCGTGCCGAGCTGTTCCCGGGTGTACGTGGCGTTGTCGACGTACACCGTCACCTCGAAGTCGGCCATCAGCCGGCGCAGTTCGGTGCGCGAGGGGGCGTAGCCCTGGGACTCGTAGCAGGCTTCGAACATGTCCTGGGCGAGGTCCTCGGGCTCGCGCCCGGCGGCGTCGAGGAACAGCACGCCCTGTGGTCCACCGGGGAGTTCGTGGGCCGCGTGCCGCAGGAGTGCGCTCTTGCCGACTCCGGGCGGGCCCCACAGCTGCACCGCGTCGCTGGTCCGCAGGGCGTCCCTGAGCTGCTCCAGCTCGTTCTCCCGGCCCAGCAGGGCTCCTTGTCGCCCTCGGCGAGGGGGCAGTTCGACGCGCTCGCGTGCCTTCGGCTTCGGCCGCTCGCGCTCCAGGAGCACGGACAGCGTGGACCCGTTGTCCACGTCGAAGACCACGTTGTGGTTGCCCGCGACCACCGGCCCGTGGGCGTCCCCGCGGACTTCCGCCCGGTTCTCGGTCCGCCCGTTGTCCTCGTCGTCGTTGCTCGCCATGGCCACCCCCGATGTCGTGATCGCGCCCTGGTCTGTCGAGGCGTCACGCTAGCCACAGGAGCTCACCGCACCCCCGTCGAATTACGGGTTTCTCGCGGGCCCATCCATCTTCGCCACCGGTTCCTCACAACTGGACTCAACTCCCTTGAAAATCAAGGGAGTTCACGACTCCAGACCGGCGATCCGGCGGAGCTCGTCGAGGTCGTCGACGTGGATGGAGCGGTAGCCCGACGTGACCACTCCCGCCTGCCTGAGCAGGCGCAGGGTCTTCTGCACGCTGGGTTCCGACGCGCCCGCCAGGGTGGCGAGTTCGGGCTGGGTGATCGGCCAGCGGATCTCGGCGCCCGCGCCGACCGGTTCGCCGTACGCCTTCGCGAGATGGTGCAGCACCCGGGCGATCCGGGTGGCCGCGTCGCAGCCGGTGAAGGTGACACGGTGGGCGGTGGCGGCGCGCAGCTTGGCGACGACGGTCCGGTGGAGGGCGTGGGCGATTCGGGGCTCACGGCGGGTGCAGGCGAGGAAGTCCGCCCGGGTCACGCTCCGCGCGACGACCGGCCCGCAGGCGGTCACCGTGGCCGAGCGGGGTCGTCCGTCCACCGCGGCGAGTTCACCGACCACGTCTCCTCCCACCCGTACGGCCAGCAGGGCGTCACGGCCGTCGTCGGCATACCCGGTGACCTTGACCAGGCCGTCGAGCAGGAGCAGCACGAAGTCCGTCGTGTCCCCTTCCCGCATGAGCACCCGCCCTGCCGGGTACGGCATGCGCGTCCCCAGCCCGAGCAGCAGGCCGCGATCGGCCGGGCCGAGACCACCGAGCATGGTCGACGGCGGCCAGTCCCCCACCACGCGGCTCGCTTCTGCGCTCTCCATTGCACCAGCCCCTCCCTCGGGATCACACCACCCGAGCACAGTGTGCGCACCGGGGCCCACACGGCTCCCCACGACACCTCGTATTCCTACGAGGTGTTCACCCTCCCACTCGGGCAACACTGGTGTACGGGGGACGGCGCGGAGCCCGCACACCCGCGCTCCGCGCCGCGCCCCGCCGCCGATCCGGAGAAGGGCCGCATGGAAACACAGTGGGAGTACCGGGCCGTACTGGCCGTGGACATCGAGAAGTCGTCGGGGCGGGGAAACGTGGCCCTGCTGCGAAACCGGGACGCGCTGCGGACGATGCTCCGCGAGGCGTTCCGGCGCAGCGGCATCGACTGGGACGCGTGCGTACGTGACGATCTGGGCGACGGTCTGCGCGTGACCGCACCCGCCGGGACGCGGAAGGCGAGTCTGGTCCACCCGCTCGTCCACGAGCTCGCGGAGCTGCTGCGCGACCACAACGCCCGTACGCGGCAACCTCAGACCCGGATCCGGGTCCGCGTCGCGCTCCACGCCGGAGAGGTCTGCCTCGCGCCGACGGGCGAGGTCGCCGGGGCCCCGCTCGAGACCCTGGCCCGGCTCCTCGACGCCCCGCCCGCACGCACGGCCCTGGCCCGGGCTCCGGAGACGGTGCCCGTCTCACTGCTGATGTCGCAGCACTTCCACGACGAGACCGTACGGCACGGCTACGAGGGCATCGATCCAGCCACCTTCCACAAGGTGGGGTTCACCTTGAAGGAACTCACCGCCGATGCCTGGCTCCACATGCCCGGGTGGACGCCGCCACAGGAGCCGAAGGCGGCTGCTGAGAAGGCCGCCCCCAGGCAGCGTGACCGGTCGCGGGGCGGCGCCACGAAGATGGTCAACAGGGCTTCGGGAAACGGCGTCATCAACGCCACGCAGAACGGCGACATGCACATCCGCTTCACTGGAAGGCCGTGAGGAGCCACTGTGAACGACGAGTTGACCGTACTGGCACAGGCGGGCGCCGCCGCGGTGGTCACGGCGATGGCCACGGACGCATGGCAGGAGACGAGGAGCGCGGTCGTCGGGCTGTTCCGGCGCGGGCGCCAGGCCGCGGTGGAGGCCCAACTCGACGGCAACGCCGAGCTGGTACGGGAGTCCGCGACACCCGACGACGTACGGCGAGCGCTGTTCGGCTACTGGACCCAGGAGTTGGCGGCGCTGCTGCACAGCGACCCTTCCTGCCGCGATTCCCTCGCCCGCCTGGCCGACACCGTCGACGGCACCCTGGCGGACGGCCGCCGAGCTCACATCTTCCAGCAGACGAACACGGCCCGGGACTCCGCGACCGTGTTCGCCGTGCAGAACGGATCCCAGCACGCCTGCGGCGGGACGGCGCGGACGGCTCGGAGAGCGGAGAACTGACCGCTGCGGCCCCGAACAGAGTCAGCCCTTCAGCCCTTCTTCAGCAGCAGTTCCGTGTTCCGGTCCTTGGCCTCCCCGGCCAGGTCCGTACGGGCGCCCGGCGCGTTGTAGGAGAGCTCTCGGTAGAGGGCCGCCAGGCCGGTCTGGGAGAGGTCGCTGAAGTCGGTGCGGTGGGGGGCCGAGGACTCGATGCACGTGGTGAAGATCGAGACGGTGCCGTCCTTGTTGTCCGCCAGCTCGATGACGCGGGCGAGCTGGGGATAGTCGACGTGGGAGGCGGTGGAGATCTCCCAGAAGGAGCGGCCGTCGGGGGCGTAGTGCGGGGTGATGGCGTTGCGGTGGATGTGGCCGTTCACCCAGGCAAGAACGTTGGCGTGATTACCGAGGAGGGCGACGACCTCCTGGCCGTTGTGCCGCTTCTCGCCGGGACGGGCCGGGTCGGGGCGGGTGTTGGTCATCGACGTGCTGGTGTGGTGGCTGAAGACGACCGCGTACGAGTCCTTGTTGTCGCGCAGGGTCTTGTCCAGCCACTTCAACTGGGCCGTCCCGATGGAGCCGTTGTAGTGGCCGCCGGGGTCGGTGGTGTCGAGGCTGATGCCGATGACGTCGTCGGCGATGCGGAAGCTGTAGTACTGGGTGCCCGCGTCGACGTTGGCGGAGGAGTAGCCGTGGCCGACCGGGCCCACACCGCGGTAGGCCGGGTCGAGGTGGGCCTTGAGGTAGTCGGCGGCGGTGTACGGGGCGCGCTTCTCGTCCGGCGTGACCGAGCGCATGTCACGGACGTGTGCCTTGAGGAGGTCGCGGAACGCGGTCCCCATGGGGTCCTTGCCGTTCCTGATGGAGTCCTGGAGCTTCTTCGCCTCGGACGCGGACAGGCTCATCAGCTTCTTGCCGCCGATGGCGTACTCGGCGAGCCAGGAGTCGCCCAGGCCATAGCAGCCGAGCGGCAGGGAGTCGTGGTTGCCGACGGTGGAGTACCAGGGCAGGTTGAGGCCGGGGCTGTTCAGCTCCCGTACGGCGGCGGCCAGGAAGCCCTCCAGCTGCGGGAAGCCGTACTGCTTGTCGGTGTCGCGCAGGGCCGCGTCGGGCTGCCAGTACTGCTTGAGGCCGCTGTTCTGGACGCCCTCGTAGCGGCGGGGGTCACCGGAGTTGGGGGTGATCCGGCCGCCGCTCATCACGGTCAGGTACCACTCCAGCTCGGTCCTCGCGTTGTTGTCCGTGTTGTCGCCGGTCGTCATCGCGAAGTGCAGCGGGGCGCCGGTGACGGGGGCGCCCCGCAGCGCGTTCACCCGCTCGACGAGGGAGACCGCGCCGTGCACGGTCAGCGCCTCGTGCGGCCGCCAGGCGTGGATGTCCGTGGCCCGCATGTACTCCAGGCGCATCGGGTGCTGGGCGTCGATCAGGTGCAGATCGGTGAGCTGTACGAACGCGGCGAGCGTGGTCCGGCGTCCGGCCCGGCCGGTCTTGGCGGCGGCGAGCTCGTTGCGGACCCCCCGCCGCCAGCCGGGGCCGTTGCCGAGGCGCCGGAAGCCGGAGTTCGTCCGCGGGGCCGCGACGGTGGCGAGGGTGGTGCCACGGGTGTACGGCGCCAGGGGCGTGGCCGGCGCGGTGCGGGACTGGGCCACGGGCGCCCCGGCGGCTTCGGCGCCCGAGGCGGAGGTGGCGGAGGTGGCGGCCCGGCTGTCGGTGGGCCGCAGGGCGTAGCCGACGCCCGCGGAGACGGACACGGCCGCGGTGGCGGCGAGGACGGTACGGCGGTTGACCCCCAGCGCGGAGCTGGCGACAGAGCGTGTGCGCGACATGGCGCGATCTCCCCGAGTGCGAACTGCGTCGGCAGTGGTCGCGGGCGATCGCCGGCAGTGGCTGCCGCGAACTTCCCGCTCTCACTGGATCGTTGGCACCGGGGATGACCTGCGCGTGAACGAGGCGGCAACGCGCAACGCCGATCACCGTACGTGGATCTTGGACTACCCTGCGCGTCCGCGAGCGCTCCTCAGGTGGCCCGGAGGCGGTTACTCCGCGTTCATCTTTCCGGGTAGGGGAGGTGTTCCCGGGGGCGTTTGCGCGGTCGTTTCGGCCAGCAGCCGCAGCCCGATGTCGACCAGCCCCACCCGGTTCAGCTCCGGTACGGCGTCGAGGTCGTGCCAGGCCGCCATGTCGGTGGAGCCGCCGATCTCGTAGCGGAGGTCGCCGCCGGTGATCCTGGCCGCGTAGAGGAGCCGCACGCCGTGGTGGTCGACGGTCCGGCCGAAGCGGAGCGGGAGGGTACGGCGGGACGAGTGCACGCCGAGCAGGCCGGTGACCTCGATGCGGTACCCGGTCTCCTCGGTCACCTCCCGCAGGACGGTGTCGTGCGGATCCTCGCCGTGCTCCATGCCGCCGCCGGGCAGGACCCACTCGGGCGGGCCGCCGTCCGGTGCCGGGGAGCGGGAGAGCAGGAGTTGTCCGTCCCGGACGCACAGGGCGTAGGCCGCCACCCTCAACTTCCGTCGCATCGAAGGACGTTAACCCGGGTCGGCAGCCGCTTACGCCCTGAAGTGCACCGCTGGGTGACTTGCCCTGTTTGCGACTCATCTCCCTAAAGGGCATCGGGGGTTTTCCCCATCCGCCCATATCGATTCGGTCAACTCTCCCTAAACATCCTTCCCATGCGTAAAGCTGTGCGATCGTCCGGGATCGCATTCCGGGCCACCGCGACCAGGGCCGATCGGCCCCGGTCGCCCCCCGCTCGTTCCTTTACCTACAAGGGATGCCGATGACCCTCACCCCCCAGCGTGAACCGATACCCGGCGCGAGACGCGTGGCCCGGATAGCCGTGGCCGCCGGTCTGGTGGCCGCGCTCTCCGCGGCGGGGCCGATACCCATGGCCCTCGCCGACGCCGAGGCGCCCGTCGCGGCCGACCCGGGCGTGAAGTCCGCCCACGACAAGCTCGGCTCCGACGACGCCGACCTCCTAGCCGAGGCCAAGGCCGACGACGACAAGACCGTCACGATGATGGTCGCCACCGCGCCCGGGCAGACCGAGAAGGTCGCCGAGCAGCTCGACGCGGTCCAGGGCGGCCTGGTCGGCCGTACCTACGACAAGCTCGGCTACGTCCGCGCGACGGTCCCCACCGGCAAGGCGGACTCGGCCATCGCCGCCGCCGCCAAGCTGACCTCCGTGCACGGCATCGACCTGCGGCAGGACATCCCGCTCGACGACCCGACGCCGGCCGCGGACACCGTCAAGGGCGCCGCGAACAACGGCACGGCCGTCTACCCGGCGCCGAACAGGAAGACCCCCGCCGAGAACCCGTACAACCCGTCCTTCGAGACGGGCGCCGTCGACTTCGTGGAGGACCACCCGAAGGCGGACGGCCGCGGCGTCACCATCGGCATCCTCGACTCCGGTGTGGACCTCGCCCACCCGGCGATGCAGAAGACCACCACCGGCGAGCGGAAGATCGTCGACTGGGTGACGTCGACCGACCCGGTCTCCGACGGCGACGGCTCGTGGCTGCAGATGAGCACCTCGGCGGCCGGTCCGGCGTTCTCCGCGACCCCCCGCGGCGGCGCCACCGAGACGTTCACCGCTCCGTCCGGTTCGTACAAGTTCAGCTACTTCTACGAGTCCGCGACCGCCGGTGGCGACCAGCTCGGCGACGTCAACCGCGACGGCGACAAGACCGACGTCTGGGGCGTGCTGTACGACGCCGCGGCCGGCACGGTGCGCGTCGACCTCGACGACGACCACGACTTCGGTGACGAGCAGCCGATGAAGCCGTACAAGGACGGCTACCAGATCGGCTACTTCGGCACCGACAACCCGGCGACCGAGGTCGCCGAGCGCATCCCGTTCGTCGTCGAGATCCGCAAGGACGTCGTCTACAACGCCGCCGGCGCCAAGGCCGACTACGTCAACATGGGCATGATCTCCAGCGAGCACGGCACCCACGTGGCCGGCATCACCGCCGCGAACGGCCTGTTCGGCGGCAAGATGAACGGTGCCGCGCCGGGCGCGAAGATCGTCTCCTCGCGTGCCTGTGAGTTCGGTCCCGGATGCAGCAACGTCGCGCTCACCGAGGGCATGATCGACCTGGTCGTCAACCGCGGTGTCGACATCGTCAACATGTCGATCGGCGGTCTGCCGGCGCTGAACGACGGCAACAACGCGCGCGCCGAGCTGTACACGCGCCTCATCGACACCTACGGCGTCCAGCTGGTCATCTCGGCCGGCAACTCCGGCCCCGGTGCCAACACGATCGGCGACCCGGGCCTGGCCGACAAGGTCATCTCGGTCGGCGCGTCCATCTCCAAGCAGACCTGGGCCGCCAACTACGGCTCGGTCGTGGAGAAGAAGTACGCCATGATTCCGTTCTCCTCGCGCGGTCCGCGTGAGGACGGCGGCTTCACGCCGACCCTCGTCGCGCCCGCCGCCGCGATCAACACCATCCAGACCTGGCTGCCGGGCGCCCCGGTCGCCGAGGCGGGCTACTCGCTGCCGGCCGGCTACGCCATGCTCCAGGGCACCTCGATGGCGTCCCCGCAGGCCGCGGGCGCGTCCGCGCTGCTGCTGAGCGCCGCCAAGGCGAAGAAGATCGACCTCACCCCCGCCACCCTGCGCACCGCACTCACCTCGACCGCCGACCACATCAGTGGTGTGCAGGCGTACGAGGAGGGGGCCGGCCTCATCAACGTCGTCGACGCCTGGGACTCCATCCTGGACGGCGCCACCGCGCACGACTACACGGTCAAGGCGCCGGTGGACACCGCGATCGACCAGTTCCTGGAGACCCCGGGCTTCGGCACGGGTCTGTACGACCGTGAGGGCGGCCTCAAGGCCGGTCAGAAGAAGACGTACGACGTCACGATCACCCGTACGTCCGGCGCCGACAGGGC
This sequence comes from Streptomyces sp. a15, assembly GCF_059026085.1. Taxonomy (NCBI): domain Bacteria; kingdom Bacillati; phylum Actinomycetota; class Actinomycetes; order Kitasatosporales; family Streptomycetaceae; genus Streptomyces; species Streptomyces sp. A15. The sequence continues at coordinate 109,136 of NZ_JBWLKM010000024.1, forward strand.
GATCCGCCACGAGCTGCACTTCGAGAACAACGCGGCGAGCACCTTCAGGATCGTCGGCTCGGACGAGGTGAAGCTGCCGCTGAACCAGCCGGTGACCGTCAAGGTCCAGGCCGCGCCGAGGTCCGCGGGTCTCAAGAGCGCGATCCTCGAGGTCGACGACCCGAAGACCGAGGGCATCGACAAGCTGGTCATGACGACGGCCGTGGTCTCCGCGCCGCTCAAGTACACCTACGCGGCGTCGAACACGGTCCAGCGCAACAGCACCCAGTCGTACTTCGTGACCGTGCCCGAGGGCGCCAAGTCCCTTGAGGTCGCCATCGGCGGGCTGAAGGACAAGAGCCAGACCCGGTTCATCGCCATCCACCCGTACGGCGTTCCGGTCGACTCGACCAGCACCCCGAACTGCTACAACAACTACCTCGACGGCAACGGCTGCAGGCCCGACGTACGTTCGTACGCCGACCCGCTGCCGGGCGTCTGGGAGATCGAGGTCGAGTCGCGCCGTACGTCGCCGCTGCTCGACAACCCGTACAAGCTGGACGTCGCCGTCCTCGGCGCGGTCTTCGACCCGGAGACCGTGACCGTGCCCGAGGCCAAGGTCGGCACCCCGGCCACCGCCTCCTGGAAGGTGACGAACAACTTCGCCGCGATCGACGGCAAGCTGGCCGGCGGCCCGCTGGGCTCGGCCAAGACGGCCCGTCCGACCATCGCGGACGGCGAGACCCAGACCACCACGGTCGCGGTGCCCGAGGGCGCCGAGTCCCTGGACGTCACCATCGGCAACGTCTCCGACCCGGCCGCCGACCTCGACCTCGTCGTCTACGACGCGGCGGGCGAGGAAGTCGGCAGCTCCGCCGACGGCGACTCGGAGGAGTCCGTGTCCGTGGCCGACCCGGCCGCCGGCACGTACACCGTCGTGGTAATCGGCTACGCGGTCCCGGCCGGTTCCACCGCGTACGACTACCAGGACGTGTTCTTCTCCGCCGCCCTCGGCAGCGTCACCGTCGACGACTCGACGCCGGTGAAGCTCGCCACGGGCGCCTCCACGACGGTCTCCGGCAGCGTCACCGCCGCCGCGGCCGCCCCGGAGGGCCGGGAGTTCTTCGGCCAGGTCCAGCTGCTCAACGCCCGCGGCACGGTCGCGGGCACCGGCAGTGTGAAGATCGAGAAGGTCACGCCGTAGCGCTCGGGCTGATGTAAGCCAAAAGGAAGAAGGGGCGGGTGTCCGGGAGGACACCCGCCCCTTCATTCATTTCCGCGTTTCCTATTCGGACGCCCGGATGCCTCCGATGTTGACGTCCTCACACACCTGCTCGATGAACTCGCCCACCCTGTAACTGGATCGGCGGGCGGACTCCTCGCGATCCGGTTCGGGATGCTCGTACCAGGCGAGCAGCCGGTCGAAGTCCTCGGAAATGCCGCCCGGCAGGCCCTCGTCGAGGTCCTCGATGACGTGCATCCGCTTGTGCGGGGTGAGTTCCTCGCTCTTCTGCAGGTCCAGCGCGGCCGCCGTACGGCAGAACGCCCTGCTCTTGGCCGAGTCCTTGAACTCGTCCACCTCCGACTCGTCGAGGACCAGGAACCCGGTGGTGCCGAGCGCGAGCACCGCCGCGGTCACCGAGGTGACGAGGATGCCTTTTCTCATGGTCAGGTCCCCGCCGCGATCGCGTTGAGGTCGTGCTGGTCGTAGTGGGTGGGCCAGACACCAGCGCCCCGCATGCAGGAGTTGTTGTCGGTGTCGTTGCTCGACGACCGGTGCCCCAGGTCCGCCGTGTGCCCGAACTCGTGGCAGCCGAGGCTGCGCCACTTGGAGGCGCTGATGCTGTAGTAGGTGTTGAGACGGACGCGGATGATGTCGCACGACGTCCACAGCGCGTTCCAGTTCGTGCAGTCCGTACGGCCGTGCCAGTCGCTGTCGCCGTAGTTCCCGTCGTAGACCTCGATGTCACCGCCGCCCCACGAGGTGGTGATGACGCTGCGCTCCAGTTCGGCCTTGCCGTGGTTCATGGCGCTGGTGCCGTTGGCGGTCAGGCTGATGCCCTTGACGGCCTGGTTTCTGTTGTCCGGGTCGGTCCCGCTGTCGTCGTGGCCGGCGCGGGCCGCGGAGGGGATCGCCAGGGTGAGGGCGGCCGCCAGGGCGAAGGAGGTGGTCAGCCGGGGAGAGAGTCTCGGCACGGGAGTTCGCTTTCTGTCGGGACGAGCGGCGGGCAGGGCGGTGCGCGGCGTCGGGAGCGGGAGCGGGGTCATCCGCTCGTCGGAGTCGCCGAAGGGCTGGGCTCCGAGCCGTCGTCGACCGAGTCGTCGGGGTACGGCTCCTCGCTCCCGTCGTCGGGCGCCGGCACCGTCTGGGAGGCGCTGGGCGCGGCCGGCGGCTCCTGGACGGTCTCCAGCTGGTCGCTGTTCTCCGGCTGAAGCAGGTACTTGATCTGCCAGTGGAGCTCGATCGAGTCGAACCGGCCCGCGGTCTGGACCAGCTCCGACTCGGGGTCGGCCGACCACTTGAGGAAGTAGTCGTCGGTCTCCAGGGCCCGCCCCTGGGTGTTGACCAGCTTGTAGCGGTCGGCGACCGTGCTCCGGGTGAGGAAGTAGTAGCCCGTGTCGCCCACCTTGCTCCAGGCGACGTTCTCCACCTGGTAGCCCGCGCCCTCCTCGTCCCATCCCCACTCCTCCACGACGAGCGTGGACGGCAGCAGGGACTTCTTGTAACTCGTCTCCACGGAGAGGGTGACGTCACGGGCCTGGTCGGCACCGCCGTCCTCCGCGGTGCCGATACTCCGCCCGGGCTGGATGGCCGTCACGGTCGCCTTGACGATGTACGGCGTCGATCCGACCAACTGCTCCAGGCTCTTGAACTCGAGGGTCTCCCGCCCGTGCATGATGCGCTCGGCCTGCGTGTCGAGACTCCGTCCGCCCCCGGACTCCTCGCCCACGGCGCTCCACGCGCCGACGCCGATCACCGCGCTCGCCACGACCGCGGCGACCGTGGCTCTCCACGAAACCCTTGCCCTGTTCGTACTCACGGCACTTCCCCCCACTTGTGATGAACGGCTGAGGCGCACGCCCGGGCAGCACACCGCATGGCATGCACCTGCCATGAAGATCACGCACAGGGAACGTAAAGGAAAGGTGATCGAATGCGCAATGAACTTTTCAGGCCCAACAGGGCCGGGACACCGGCTTGTTGTGGTCTGACCTCATTCGCCGGTCTGACCTGATTCGCTGGTCCGCCCTCATTCGCCGGTCCGCCCTCATTCGCCGGGGCACTCCAGCCCCACCGCGCCCGGGAGCGCCTTCTCGACCCACTGCCGGCCCCACTCCAGGGCGTCGCGCGCCTGCCCGGGCGGGTCCTCGGAGGGAACAGGATCGTTGGCCCGGTAGGTCTCGGGTCCCTCCGACGGGAGCCGGGAGACCACGACCAGCATCCGCACACCGGCCCGGTAGTACCCCTTGGCTCCTTCGGAGGTGAAGGTCAGCTGCGGCCTCCCGCTCTCCGGCTTGTAGTAGCGGTCCACATCCAGGACAACCCTGAACTCCTCGCCGCCGTCCAGGGATTCGACTCGGGCCACCGTGCCCTCGGCGACCGCCGAGGAGCAGGCGATGATCCCCTCGTCGGTGAGCCGGGCCTCGGCACCGCTGTCCTCCGCGTCGCCGCTGTGGGCCACGGAGTACAGCACGCCGGTGCCGACCAGCGCGACGGCAACCGACGCCGCCAGCACGAACACACCCCGCCGCCGCCATGACGCCCTCGCACGCCTCGGCGGCCCCAAGGCCCCCTCCCGGGCCAATCCGCCCCCGATCCACTGCAGTTGCTCGCGCACCAGGCCCATGTCCCGTTCCGCGGCCGTGTACCGGTCGGCGGCGAGGCCACCCTCCGAAGGCGAGGGTTCGTCCAGGAGGACCGCCATCAGCTGCTCGTCCGGCTGCTCGTCCCTCTCCACCCTCACGCCACCTCTTCTTCCACCTGAAGCCGCTCCCGCAGGAGTCTGGCCGCCGCGTACAGCCTGCTCTTGACCGTTCCCACCGGGACTCCGAGATGTTCGGCGATCTGCGGCACCGACAGATCCGCGTAGTAGCGCAGGACCAGCGCCTGCCGCTGTGCGGTCGGCAGGGCGTCGAGTCCTTCGGCGACCGCCATCGCCACGAGACGGTTCTCGGGACCGCCCTGGACCTGGTCGTCCGGCGGACTCAGCAGGGTGAGACGCTCGCTGACGCGCTCCTGGCGGTGCTTCGCGCGGTGCCAGTCCACCGCGATGTTCGACGCCACCACCGCGGCCCACGCCCCGACGTCGCGCGGGGGTTCCTCGCCCCGCGCCCGACGCTCCAGCAGACGCAGCCGTACCTGCTGCAGGCCGTCCTGAAGATCGTCCTGCGGAACCCCGCCGAGGGCCAGTACGGCACGGACCCGGTCGGCCTGCGCCGCGTCGAGCGGGTCCGCCGTGTTCCGGGATCTCCTGATCGGCACCCGCGTTCTCCCCCCTGATCGCTTGATTCCCCGAATCGTGTTGCTCCTATGACGCCGGAGCAACACGAAACGTTCGATCAGGCCGCCCGGCCCGCTCCCGGCCGGGCCTTCTCATCCACCTTCGCAGTCCAGGGTGCGGGCCTCGGGCAGCGCTTTGGTGATCCACCGCCGCTCGCGGGCGATGTCCTCCTCCCCGACGGTCCAGATGTCCGGGGTCGCCGCATCACGGGGAATGCCGATCAGCGCGTGGTCGCCCTCGCGCAGCCTCGGGCGGACGTCCTTCGTCATCACGAAGGTGATCTCGTCCTTGCCCTTGTCCGGCTTGTAGTAGCGCTCCACCTCGAGGGTGATCCGGTCCTGGACGGCCCCGGGGAGCGGCTCCACGTCCGTGACCGTGCCTTCGACGACCAGGCGGGCGCAGGCGAGGTAGCCGGCGGAGGTGCGCCCGGCCGCCTGCTCCTTCGCGCCGCCGTCCGCGGCGCTCTGCGCGCCGGACCCCGAGTCGCTCCCACTCACCCCGCCCTGTGCCACCAGCCAGCCCATGCCGACGACCAGCGCGGCGGCGCAGGCGGCGGCGAGGGTGCCCAGGACGAGGGCCAGGGGACGGCGGTTCCGGGGGGCGCGGGAGGAGCGGCGGGTACGGCTCCGTGACACCGGGGTGGGTGCCGGGGCAGGCTCCGCCGCCTGCTCCCCGCCCGCCAGCGTGTCCCCGATCAGGGCGAGCTGCTCGCGCAGCAGTGCCACGTCGGCCGCGGCCGAGCGATGTTCCGCCATGAACTCCGGGTCGCCCTGGACCCGGTCGGGCAGGTCTTCGTCCAGGATGGCGGCCAGCAGCGCGTCTGCGGCCGGACCGCCTTCGTACTCGGCCACGTCTCACACCACCTCGTCCTCGTGCAGCCGCGCCCTCAGGGCCCGTACCGCCGTGTGCAGCCGGCTCTTCACCGTGCCCTCGGGGATGCCGAGTTCCTCGGCGATCCCGCGCACCGGGAGGTCGGCGTAGAAACGCAGGACGAGGACCTGGCGCTGGGCGTCGGGCAGTTCGTCCAGGCCTTGGGCGACGGCGAGGGACAACACACTGGTGTCCTCGCCGGAGGGATGCTCCAACTGGCGCAGGGAGGCCAGGCGTTCGCCGACGCGCTCCTGGCGGCGCTTGGCCCGGTGCCAGTCCATCGCCAGGTTGGAGGCGACGACCGCCGCCCACGCGGACACGTCGCGCGGAGCCTCGTCCCCCCGCGCCGCGCGCTCCAGCAACCGCAGGCGGACCTGCTGCACCCCGTCCGGCAGGTCCGCCTGCGGTACCCCGCCGAGCGCGAGCACCGCCCGCACCCGGCGCTCCTGGGCCGCGTCCAGCGGGTCGTCGAGCACGTCCTCCTGGCCGCGGCGGGCCTTTCTGCGCAGCACAGACACCCCTCCCCTCACCGCGTCACCTCTACGACGCCGCAGCGGGCGGAAACGTTCGGCGGCAGGGTGGGAACTGGTTCGGAGGCGTACGTCACACCATCGCGGCCGGCCGCACAGCTTGCGGCGCGGAACGGTCGCAGGGCGAATTCCTGCAGCTCAGGGGAGGTGTGGGCAGGAGTTCCGCACGTGTCGGCCGCCCTGGTGTGTCCCAGTCCTCGGGCATGGTGACCAAAGAATTGGACAGGTAGGCCCATGTCGGCCGCATCATGGAAAAGTCTCGGCCAGGCAACACGCACGTAAAGACAGACAGAGGGAGTCACCGTGAGGGTCGGAATCGTCGGAGCCACCGGTCAGGTCGGCACGGTCATGCGCAGGATCCTGGTCGAGCGGGACTTCCCGGTCACCGAGCTGCGTCTGTTCGCCTCGGCCCGCTCTGCGGGGACGGTCCTGGACGGCGTGACGGTGGAGGAGGCGACGACCGCCGACTACACCGGGCTGGACATCGTCCTGTTCTCCGCGGGCGGCTCGACCTCCAAGGCGCTGGCCGAGAAGGTCGCCTCGCAGGGCGCGGTAGTGATCGACAACTCCTCCGCATGGCGCCGCGACCCGGACGTGCCGCTCGTGGTGTCCGAGGTGAACCCGCACGCGATCGTCGACCGCCCCAAGGGCATCATCGCCAACCCGAACTGCACGACGATGGCCGCGATGCCGGTCCTGAAGCCGCTGCACGCGGAGGCGGGGCTCCAAGCCCTGGTCGTCGCCACCTACCAGGCGGTCTCCGGCTCCGGTCTGGCTGGCGTGGACGAGCTGTTCGAGCAGGTCAAGAAGGTCGGCGAAGACGCGCCGAAGCTCACGCACGACGGCTCGGCGGCCGAGTTCCCCGCGCCGGACAAGTACGTCGCGCCGATCGCGTACAACGTGCTCCCGCTGGCCGGCTCGATCGTCGACGACGGCCTGAACGAGACCGACGAGGAGCAGAAGCTCCGCCACGAGTCCCGCAAGATCCTGGAGATCCCCGAGCTCAAGGTCTCCGGCACCTGCGTCCGCGTCCCCGTCTTCACGGGCCACTCCCTCCAGGTCAACGCCCGCTTCGCGCGCCCGATCAGCGTGGAGCGCGCGAAGGAGCTGCTGGGCGGTGCCCCCGGCGTCGCGGTCACCGAGGTCCCGACCCCGCTGCAGGCGGCCGGCCAGGACCCTTCCTTCGTGGGCCGCATCCGCCAGGACGAGACGGTCGACAACGGCCTCGCGTTCTTCGTCTCCAACGACAACCTCCGCAAGGGCGCCGCGCTGAACGCGGTGCAGATCGCGGAGCTGGTGGCGGCGGAGCTGAGCGCGTAACCGCTGACGCGACGAGGGGCGCCCACCGGTGATCGGTGGGCGCCCCCTCTTCGTATCTCAGAGCGCCAGGTGCCGCCGCAGCGCCACGTCGATCTCGCTCATGCGCCGACGGGGCACGGAGCCGATCGGACGCAACAGCCTCTCCGGCGCGAGCGCTCTGACCTGCTCGCATTGCACCTTGGAGTCCTTCGGCAACCCGCACTCCTCCGCCGCGAGCAGCACCTGGAACGGGAAGACGCGGGAGGTGTTCGTCGTCAGCGGCACCAGCGTGACGACACCCCGCCCGGTGCGTTGCACGGCGGCGTTGGCGCCGTCGTTCGAGACGATCACCGCAGGGCGCGCCTTGTTGGCCGCGCTGCCGCGCACCGGCTCATAGTCGACCAGGTAGATGTCACCGCGCTTCATCGGTCAGCCCGTCTCCCGAGAACTGGTCCCAGAACGCCGCGTCCTCGCTCCCGTCCCACTCGGCGAAGGCTTCCGTGTACTCCTGCTCCAACTGCGCCTGCCGGAGCAGCTCGATGGCAGCGTGTATCACGGCGGACCGCGACTCGGCCTCTGTCCTCGTCGCGTACTCGTCGACGAAGGCAACATCCTCCTGCGGCAGGCTCACACTGATCTTCATACCCCTAGCCTAGCGGGGTAATACCAATGTGGCTACTAATGGTGCTACCAAGCGGACGCTAAGCCCTGCCCACCTCATAGAGGAAGCACCCATACTCCACCGCCCGCACGTGTACGACCGCCACCGCCGGATCGGCGAACGCCTCCGCGAAGGCCCCGTCGAAATCCTCCGGCGCTTCGACGAGTCGCCCACCCAGGATGTGTCCCTCGGCGGAGTAGCGGCGCAGCACGCGGGGCGCGTGAGTGAACGCCGGCCCGTCATGCTCCGGCCCCGCGCATTCTCGCGCGTGGACGAAGACCGGCCCCTGCTCGTCGTACGCCCCCGGATCGACGCCCCTCTCCGCCGCCCACCGGCGCAACGGGGCGTACGAGAGCAGAGCGATCCGCTCTCCCGGTTCGCTGCGGCGCAGGCAACAGCGGAGGGGGGCGCCACCCTCGTCGTCGGTGACGGGAACGATCGCGCGTCCGGCGTCGTCAGCAGAGTGCAGCTCCTTCAGGACCAGCCGGCTGATGGGTCGTGCGATGTACGTCGTCATGTCCCCAGATTCGCGCGCATCCGCCCTGCCCACCGGCGGGAAACGGACATCGCGTTCCGTGCAGGCCCGTGGAAGGATGGCGCAACCCACACATAACGAGGAGATGACCGCGTGCCTGGCACAAACCTGACTCGCGAAGAGGCGCAGCAGCGGGCGAAGCTGCTCACCGTTGACTCGTACGAGATCGATCTCGACCTCTCCGGCGCGCAGGAGGGCGGCACCTACAGGTCCGTGACCACGGTGCGCTTCGATGTCGCCGGTGGGGGCCCCTCCCGCTCGAGCGAAGCCGAGAGTGGGGGAGGCACGGAGTCCTTCATCGACCTGGTAGCCCCGACCGTCCACGAGGTCACCCTCAACGGCGACCAACTCGACCCCGCCGAGCTCTTCGCGGACTCCCGGATCGCGCTGCCCGGGCTGCTGGAGGGCCGCAACGTCCTCCGGGTCGCGGCCGACTGCGCGTACACCAACACCGGTGAGGGGCTGCACCGGTTCGTCGACCCCGTCGACAACCAGGCCTACCTCTACACCCAGTTCGAGGTGCCGGACGCCCGCAGGGTGTTCGCGTCCTTCGAGCAGCCCGACCTCAAGGCCACCTTCCAGTTCACCGTGCGGGCGCCGGAGGGCTGGACGGTCATCTCCAACTCGCCCACTCCGGAGCCGAAGGACAGCGTCTGGATCTTCGAGCCGACGCCGCGTATCTCGACGTACATCACCGCGCTGATCGTCGGCCCGTACCACTCGGTGCACAGCGTGTACGAGAAAGACGGCCAGACCGTCCCGCTCGGCATCTACTGCCGCCCCTCGCTCGCCGAGCACCTCGACTCGGACGCCATCTTCGAGGTGACCCGGCAGGGCTTCGACTGGTTCCAGGAGAAGTTCGACTACCAGTACCCGTTCAAGAAGTACGACCAGCTGTTCGTGCCGGAGTTCAACGCGGGCGCGATGGAGAACGCGGGCGCGGTCACCATCCGCGACCAATACGTGTTCCGGTCGAAGGTGACGGACGCGGCGTACGAGACGCGCGCCGAGACGATCCTGCACGAGCTGGCCCACATGTGGTTCGGCGACCTGGTCACCATGGAGTGGTGGAACGACCTGTGGCTGAACGAGTCGTTCGCCACCTACACCTCCATCGCCTGCCAGGCGCACGCGCCGGACAGCCGCTGGCCGCACTCCTGGACCACCTTCGCCAACTCCATGAAGACGTGGGCGTACCGGCAGGACCAGCTGCCGTCCACGCACCCGATCATGGCCGAGATCCGCGACCTGGACGACGTGCTCGTCAACTTCGACGGCATCACGTACGCCAAGGGTGCCTCCGTACTGAAGCAGCTCGTCGCGTACGTCGGCATGGACGAGTTCTTCGCGGGCGTGCAGGCGTACTTCAAGGCGCACGCGTTCGGCAACACGCGCCTGTCCGACCTGCTGGGCGCGCTGGAGGAGACCTCCGGCCGTGACCTGGGGACCTGGTCGGAGAAGTGGCTCCAGACCGCCGGGATCAACATCCTGCGCCCGCAGATCGAGACGGACGCGAACGGTGTCGTCACGTCCTTCGCGATCCGCCAGGAGGCCCCCGCGCTGCCCGCCGGCGCGAAGGGCGAGCCGACGCTGCGCCCGCACCGCATCGCGGTCGGCCTGTACGACCTGGACAGTTCGGAAGGCGCGAGCGGCAAGCTGGTGCGCGACGAGCGCATCGAGCTGGACGTCGACGGCGAACTGACCGCCGTACCGCAGCTGGTGGGCAGGCGCCGCCCCGCGGTGGTCCTCCTGAACGACGACGACCTGTCGTACGCGAAGGTCCGCCTCGACGAGCAGTCCCTCGCCTTCGTCACCGAGCACCTCGGCGACTTCGAGTCGTCCCTCCCCCGCGCCCTGTGCTGGGCGTCGGCGTGGGACATGACCCGGGACGCCGAGCTCGCGACCCGCGACTACCTGTCCCTGGTCCTGTCGGGCATCGGCAAGGAGTCCGACATCGGCCTGGTCCAGTCGCTGCAGCGCCAGGTGAAGCTGGCGATCGAGCTGTACGCCGACCCGGCCGCCCGCGAGTCCCTGCTGACCCGCTGGACGGACGCCACGCTCGCGCACCTGCGTGCGGCGGCCCCGGGCAGCGACCACCAGCTGGCGTGGGCGCGCGCGTTCGCGGCGGCTGCCCGTACGCCGGAGCAGCTGGACCTCCTCGACGCCCTGCTGGAGGGCACCCAGACGATCGAGGGCCTGGCCGTCGACACGGAGCTGCGCTGGGCGCTGGTGCAGCGGCTGGCCGCGGTGGGCCGCTTCGACGAGGCGGAGATCGCGGGCGAGTACGCGCGCGACAAGACAGCCGCCGGCGAACGCCACGCGGCCACCGCCCGGGCCGCCCGCCCGACGCCGGAGGCCAAGGCGGAGGCGTGGGCGTCGGTCATCGAGTCCGACAAGCTGCCGAACGCCGCCCAGGAGGCCGTCATCGGCGGCTTCGTGCAGACGGGGCAGCGCGAGCTCCTGGCCCCGTACACGGACAAGTACTTCGAGGTCCTGAAGGACATCTGGGAGTCCCGCTCCCACGAGATGGCCCAGCAGATCGCGGTCGGCCTCTACCCGACGATCCAGGTCTCCGAGGCCACGCTGAGCAAGACGGACGAGTGGCTGGCCTCGGCGGAGCCCAACGCGGCCCTCCGCCGACTCGTCTCGGAGTCGCGGGCGGGCGTGGAGCGAGCGCTGAAGGCCCAGGCGGCGGACGCGGCGGCTGAGTAGTAGCCGTTCGTACGACGTTGGGGGCGCCCGGTGCGACACCGGGCGCCCCCAACAGTTCGTGAGGTCAGTCGACAGGCCGAAGGTCCTCCGGCCCCGTGTCCCACTCGACGCCACCGCCGAGGGGAGCAAGGAACGCGCGAGGGCCTGTGGCGTCCTCGGGGTGAACTCCGTACGGGTCCCCGGGATCGAGCACGTCCCGCAGGACGCCGACGCGGCCGGTCACGAGGTCGCGTACCAGAGTGCCCATGGGAAGGTCCGGCGCCTCACGACTCATGACGACCCCCCGATACGCGCGAGACGGTACGCGCCCCACAGCTCCCGTCCCCCCTCACAGCCGTCGGACGCCTTGGCGGCGTGCTTGCAACCGTCGCACTTCAGAGCGTGCTCGAACCAAAGCCCATAGGCGCGCTGCACAGCGGTCTCGGCATGCTCCGTGGCCGCCGCCTTTCCTTCCTTCACTGGCGTGCCCCCGCCAACTCCCATACGGACATGACCTGTTGACGTTCACCGGGCGACAGAACGTAGGTACGCACCAGGGCGCCGGCACTGGGGTCGTCCGCGAGGACGGGCGGTGCGGTGGGCAGCCACAGATACGGAGCCCGTTGGCGGCGCGCCCGGGCAAGGATCGCGCCCCACTTCTGAGGCGACGGGCAGGGCCCCGGCGGGCTCTGACCGACATCCGGAACCGGGACCGTGCGGGCGGGCCCGCCGGGCCTACGCGGCCCGAACAGGAGTGCTGTTACCCATGCAAGTGCCTGTGATACACAGTGCAATGTCGACGCTCCTACGTAGCGTTGGCCACGCCCCGGGACCGTCGTCAGCGGTTGCCGGGGCCTGTCGGTCTTCGACAGTAGGAGCAGTGAGCGCGGCGTAGGGGCACAGATTGTGCCCCTACCGTCACGCTGCTAAGAGGCCGAGCTTCAGAGCGAGTTCGGACGCCCGACGGCGCCGGGCCGGACTCTTGGACTCGGCCTCTTCGAGGACGATCCGCTTCGCGTAACCGTTGTACTTGATCGTCTCGGGAGCAGCCTCGTGGGCCTGGTTCAACGTGGCGAGCGCGGCTTCCGGCTGTCCGTCGAGCTGATAGCCGCGGGCTTCCTCGATGCGGTGCCGGGCCCGGCGCGGGCGGGACGGGATGGTGACGGCGTCAGCCGCTACTGCCTGCCGTACCGACTCACCGCCCTGGTGCAGTTCCACCGCCACTGTGACCGCGTGGGCCCCCATGACCGCCCGCGAGAAGGACGTCACGGGGTGGTAGTAGTCCTCCGGCAGCCGGTCCGTCATGGCTCGCGCCTGGTCCCAGTACCGCCATGCCGTACCCGTCTCACCGCGCCGGGCCGCTGTATACCCGGCCTCGAAGGTGAGCGCCCCTGTGATGGCCAGGACGTCGTCCGAGGCGTCCGGCAGCAACGGCCTCAGGAAGGCGAGCGTCTCCAGGTTCACCGCGTCGGCGGCGTCGAAGTGTGCCGGTCCCCCGTCGCGGTGCGCCTGGGCGGCCAGCCACGCGGCCACCCCGATGGCGTGCGGATCCTCGGACTCCTGGGCGGCGATGAGCCCGCGCTCCGCGATGCGCCACAGCAGCGCGGGATCTGACTGGTACGCCACGAAGAACTGCGCCAGCGAGTACACCTCGGCAAGCACCGCCTGAGCGGCACGGCGTTCCGCCACCCGCTCGGCCTGCCGTACGGCGAGTTGGGCGTCACGGATCAGGTCCGGCAGTAGCGCGCCGATCACCTCACGATGGTTGGGCGCGGAGTGGCGCGCCGCCCACGCCCGCGCGAGCCGCGCCGAGAGGTGGGCGGCCGGGGGAGCCTCACGCTCGGCGGTCAGCGGGAAGGCGTCGACCGCGGCCTTGACTGCGGCGAGCCGGGGATGTCCCGGGCCACTGAAGAGACTGACGCTCATCGACTCGTTCCCTGTGAGCTCCGACAGGTCTCCGACCCGCAGCAACTCGGCGATATGGAGGATCACTCCGAGCTTGGGCGTTTTCAGACGGCCGGTCTCGACAGCCTTCACCCACGACCCGGACTTGCCGAGAAACCCGCCCAGTTGATCGCGGGTCATGCCCTTGCGCGTACGCAGGATCTGGAGCCGCTGGCCGAAGACGAGCGGATCGGCGAACGGGTCCGGGGTGGCTTCTGGAGACATCGGGTCTGGCCCCTCCTCGCGCAGCGTCGTACTGGCAGGGTAGGGGCACAGCCGTACTCACGTGTTCGTGAACCCGTCACGGGTAGATGCGATCTCTAACCTCCACCGGGTGTCGGGAGGCGTAGCCGCCATACAAAGGAAGCGTTGCAAAGGATCCTTTGCAACGTTAGCTTTGTATGCATGAACGAGCCCAAGGACCCACAGATCCGCAATCTCGACGCCCGCTCCCTGCGTGGGCTCGCGCACCCCCTGCGCATGCATCTGCTGAACGCACTGCGCTTCGGCGGTCCGGCCACTGCGTCCCAACTCGCCGAAAAGTTGGGTGAGTCGAGCGGTGCTACCAGCTACCACCTGCGCCAGCTCGCCGCCCACGGCTTCATCGCGGAGGCCCCCGACCGGGGCAAGGGGCGAGAACGGTGGTGGAAGGCGGCCCATCAGGGTCTGCGCTTTGACGACGCCCTGCTGACGGACGCCGGCCCGGACGTACGCGGGGCCGCCGACATGTACCTCCACGAGGTCGCGACCACCCAGACCCAGGACCTGTCGACGTGGCTCGGCAACCGCCACTCATGGCCGGAGGAGTGGAGCCGCACCTGGGACATGAGCAGCGCGACGCTAAATCTGACGCCCGAACTCACCCGAGAACTCGTCGAGAAGATGCACGCACTCGTCGACACCTACCGCGACCAGGCCACCGACGCGGACGGCACCGCTCAGGTACGCATCCACACACATGCCTTCCCCCTCACCATGGAATGAGAGGCCTCAAACCGATGCACCCGGAGACCCACCTCGCCCTGCACCAGGCCCGCGCCGCCGAACTCCGTGCCGAAGCCGACGCATACCGCCTCGCCGCTGCGGCCCGGCGCCCCCGGGACCTCCGAACGCGCCTCGGCTGGGCCCTCGTGGAAGTCGGCCTGCGACTGGCCGCCGCGCCCAAGACTGCAGCCGCTGTTCCCTAGCACTGCTATGCAAGGGTTCGAGTCTGGGACAGGCTGCAGCTTTGAGGCTCATCGTCGACCTGCACCAACTGGGCGATCACCAGCACCGGTTCCCGTCGGCCGAAGCCAGCCACATCATCTCCGACAAGCTGCCGAACGCCGTCCAGGAGGCCGTCATCGGCGGCTTCTTCCAGACGGACCAGCGCGAACTCCTGTCCCCGTACACGGACAAGTACTTCGAGATCCTGAAGGACATCTGGGAGTCCCGCTCCCACGAGATGGCCCAGCAGATCGCGGTCGGCCTCTACCCGACGCCGCCGAGTAGGCGGCCGCACGTTACGACGACGGGGGCGCCGGGTGTGGAACCGGGCGCCCCCGTTTCGTCAGCGCATCGCGTCAAGGACTCGGCTGCGCAGCGTCTCGTTCTCGATGGTGTCGGCATGGCGCCAGGCCGCGGCAGGGACCTCCTCCGTCTGCAGTTCGGCGACGTCGGCCGAGGTCCGGAAGAGGAACCGGAAGTCGAAGTGCCGGTGTTCCGGCTCGTCCTTGGCGGAGTTGGACGGGATGGGGTGATGAGCCAGGACACGCTAGTTGGAACTTGGTCACGCATGTTGGAACTGGGGGATGTCAGCCCCGGATTCGGTGCATCTCCCGTTCCGCGAAAGCGCGGAAGCTGCGCGGCGGGCGGCCGGTGAGGCGCTGGACAGTGTTGGTGGTGCGGTCCTCGGCGCCTTCGGCGATGGCGTGGTCCATGCCGGCGAGCATCGCGGCGAACTCGGCGGGCATGTCGGCCGCCAGGCGGTCGCGCATCTGCTCGTAGGTCAGTTGACGGTGGGTGATGGTCCGGCCGGTGACCTCGGTGAGGACGGTGGCAATGTCGCCGTAGCTCAGTGCTTGGGGCCCGGTGATGATCAGGTCGGTATTCGGGGCCTGCGCCTCGGTCAGCGCGTGCACGGCGACGGCGGCGATGTCGTCGGCGTCGACGAAGCCGACGCGGCCCTCGCCGGTTGCCGTTCGGATGGTCCCGTCCGCTCGGATGGTCCGGGCGTGCGCATGGTCTGCGGTGAAGTTCTGCATGAACCACGGGGGCCGCAGGACCGCCCACTGGGAGAACAGGCCGGGCAGGGCCTGGTGAACCTGTCCCACGGCAGGGCCTCCGGCGGGGATCGCCGACGCGCTGAGCAGGACAGCGCGGTGGACTCCTGCGGTGCGGGCCTGCTGGAGGAAGGGCAGCATGACGGCTGCCGGGTCGGAGGAGCCGAGCGGCGGGATGAGATAGACCCGGTCCGCGCCTTCGAGTGCGCCTTCGAAGGAGGCGGGGTCGTCCCAGTCGAACCGCACGGGACAGGCTCCGTCGACGGGGGTGGCGCGTCGGCTGGCGGTCTTGACGCGCCGGCCTGCGGTGGCCAGTCGGGCAGCGACGCGGCTGCCGGTGGTGCCGGTGGCGCCGATGACCAGGGTGAACTCCTGGGATTCGTTCATCAGTTGCTCCCGGCGAAGTGGGTGGCGGGGTTCTGGACGGCGAGCGGGTTCCAGTAGTCGCGGTAGTGGGCGATGAGGCCGTTCTTGACAGTGACCACGGCGATGTACGACATGTCGAAAGGGCTGCCGGTGGCCACCACACGGCCCACACCGCGCATCTCGACCACGATGGTCTCGGGGGCGACGGTCTGATGGATCTCCACGTAGGGGAAGTCGTGAAGGTCTATGTGGTCGGGGTAGTCGCGCATGTACTCGGCGACGGCCGCCTTGCCCTCCAGCCGCTTCGGCCAGCCTTCCGGTGCGAAGGGGAACTCGAAGATCCCGTTCTCGTCCCACAGGTCGACCCAGGCGGGAATGTCCTTGTCCAGCAGCGCTTGTAGGCCGTGGCGGTACAGATCCACCGGTGCGGTGTTCGTGCTCATGGGGTGCTCCGTCCCGTACGATACGGACTCCGAGTCCGTTTCACATTCGACGATACGGACCGGGGGTCCGTTTTGCAATCGGAGGAACCGCATGCCCGAACGCAAGCCGCGCGCGGACGCCACTCGCAACCGGGAGGCCGTCCTCGCGGCTGCCGACACGCTCTTCGCCCGTTGCGAGAGCCCAGAGGCGGTCACCATGGCTGACATCGCGGCAGCAGCCGGCGTCGGCAAGGCGACACTCTTCCGCGGCTTCGGTGACCGCACCGGCCTGATCCACGCGCTCTACGAGATGCGGCTCGCACCGATCAGGCTCGCCGCCGAAGAGGGGCCACCACCTCTGGGGCCCGCCACCCCGCCACTGGAGCGCGTACCCGCCCTCCTCGACGCCGTGCTGTGCTTCAAGATCGACAACCGCCACCTCGCCCTGGCACTTGAGGGAACCGGCGGCGACAGCCCCTACGCGGCAGAACACTACGAGCGGTGGCACAGCATGCTCCAGGCCGCGCTGGAGCAGATTCCCGGGCTTGCCTACAGCGATTTCACCGCGCACGCTCTGCTTGCTGCCGTCCGCGCCGACCTCGTCGAACACCTCGTCGGCCGACAGCGGATGACTCGGGAGCAGATGCGGACTCAGCTGACGGCCTTCACCGTCAGAGTCCTGGAAGCCCGTGTACCACTTGATTGAACACCCTGGACCGACGTCGAATGCCGCCAGTGAAGGCGTTCATGCCATAGCGGGCTCCGGCTGATCGATGGAACTTGGTCACGATCGTTGGAACTACTGTTCCGGTCGTGAGGTGTCGATCTTGCGCGCCAGATCTTCGCTGACCTCGACGAGGAGCGTCCGTAGCGCCGCGTAGTGCGAGCTGCTCGCGGCCCCGATGTGGAACCACGTGTTGTTGCATTTTGCGGGCCAGGAGCGAAGTGCCCCGCGATGCGTCCGAAGTAGGAGTCGAGGCGGGCACCTTCACATGCTTCCATGGCTGGGGCGGGCTCCCTCCGGCTCCGAGTGACCGACCTTGAAAACGGTCCACACCGTCTTGCCCGGGTTGCCCACGGTGATTCCGAAGTCATCGGCGAGAGCCGCTACGAGGCGAAGCCCCCTGCCGCCGCACTCCTCGATGCTCTCCCGGGCCGCCTCCGGCCATCCGCCCCCGCTGTCGCGGACCGCGACACGGATCAGTGGACCGTCGGCGGCGAGCGCCAGGCAGAACTCACGTCCCGGCGGGACACCGTGCAACAGGGCGTTCTTGACTTGCACCTCGGGCTGAAGCCCGAGGATTCTGGCCTTCCGTTCCGTTGCCGTGCCGCTACGCGGCACGGGCTT
>NZ_JBWLKM010000025.1:0-79623 GCF_059026085.1 Streptomyces sp. a15
GCATCCTGGAGGACGCCCTGCTCACCCGGCTCGCCCAGCAGATCCACGACCGCACCGTCGACGCCCGCGACCTGATCCGGCGGATGGACACCGACATGCGGGCACACACGATGTCCTCGGGGACGACGGTCGGCGTGAACTGGCTGCTCGCAGACCATCTCGACGACGAACAGCGCGCTGTCTGCGGCCTCCTCGACGCCGACGCCGTCCGCCTCGGCCCCGAAGGTCTCGCCCGGGTGCGCACCCACTTCGCCGCGCAGATCAAGACCGCCCGCGCCCGCCACCGCGACCAGCCCTGCCGGGACTTGCTGGCCGAGGTCCTCGACTACCGGCACTGGCGGCAGTTCGCGTTCCAGCACCACCTGATCCGGCCGCGTGCACGTATCGCACGAATGACCTTGCCCCAGGCCGAGGAGTACGCCGCGACCATGCGAGACCTGGGTACCGCGATCCTGGCCTTCGGCCGTGAATGTGGCGGCCTGAGCGCGGAGGAGGTGGCGATGGGTGAGCAGGCGGCCGCCGAACGGATCAACCAACTGGTGGCCGCTTCCCGGCCACTGGCCACGCATGGCAGTTGCGTCTCCTGCGACGAACCGTGCGCCCCCTGGTACACACACTGCGATGCCTGCCACTCCGCCCGCTTCTCGTGCTATGACGTCGAACTCGACTGGTGACAGCGGACCGCCAGGGCCGTGGGTGCGTGGGTGGGTCCGGGCGACGGCGGAACAGACCCACGCCCCTCCGTCCCCGTTCGCTTCGGGGCCGGCGATGTAAACCGTGCCGAGGTCAGGTCTGCCTGTGCAGTTGCTGCCGTGCCGTTTTGGCCGCCGACCATAAAGTAAGTACACTGATTATAAGTACACATACCTTTGGAGGCGGCATGTGGGATTTCGAGCACACCATCGAGGCTGATGTCACCCCGGCTCAGGTCTGGTCGCGGTACGTGGACACAGCCAGCTGGCCCGAGTGGGACGAGGGGATCGTGCGGGTGACGCTGGACGGGCCGTTCGCGGCGGGGAGCACGGGCACGATGACGCCGGAGGGGCAGGATCCGCTGCCGTTCACCATCACGGAAGCTGTTCCGGAGCAGGGATTCACCGATGAGACGGTGATTCCCGACGCGGTCACCCTGCGGTTCATTCACCGGCTGACCGCTCTCCCCGGTGGGCGGACGAAGATCACTCACCGCCTCGAGATCGAAGGGCCGGCTGCCGAGGCGATGGGGCCTGAGCTGGGACCGCAGATCACTTCGGACTTCCCCGAGGCCATGGAGGCCTTGGCGAAGGTCGCAGGACAGGCCGGATGACCGATCGAGCAGAGCGGGAGCAGGGGCCCTGGAACAATCCGGGGTTCCTGCTCTGGCGCGTCACACTCCGCTGGCAGCGCGCCGTCGCCGGTGCCCTGCGGCCCTATGAGCTGACCCATCCGCAGTTCGTCGTGTTGGCCAGCGCCTGGTGGCTCGGCCGTCACGGGCAGCCGCCCAGCCAGCGCGAACTCGCGGAGCACGCCGGGATGGATGCCATGACCGCGTCCCAGGTCGCCCGTGCCCTGGAAGGCAAACGGCTCATCAGCCGTGAGCAGGACCCGCACGACACCCGGATCAAACGCCTGCACGTCACGGACCAGGGAACGGCACTCGCCCGGGAGGCCATCGAGCTCGTCGAGGCCGTTGACCGGGCCTACTTCGAGGCGACACCGGACGGGCCGGCCTTCGTCGAAGCGCTGCTGGCCCTCGACGCGCAGCCCGGCTCAGCGGCGGTTCTCCCTGGCGCGGGCAGCGAGTAGCACCCCCAGCGCGCTGACCACCGAGGCCAGGGAGAAGAAGGCGAGGCACCAGAAGGCCGCTCGATGGTTGGAGACGGCTGTTGCCCCGCCGGTTCCGCTGCTCACCACGGAGACCAGCAGTGCGGAGCCGACGGCACCACCGAGCCGCAGGAAGATGTTGATCAGAGTGACGGCGTCGGGGATGCGTGGTGGGGCCACGGTCACGTACGCGGCTGTCGAAGAGGGCACCACTGACAGCGCGTTCCCGACGCCGAGCAACAGCAGACACGCCTCGAGGACGAACAGTGAGGTGCCTACCGGCAGCAAGGCCGCAGGTACGAAGGCCAGGGTTGTCACCACCGCACCCGCGAGGGACACCGGCCCGCCGCCGAAGCGGTCGGTGAGCTTGCCGGCGAAGGGCAGTACGGCTGCTCCCACGGCAAATCCGATCATGGCGAGGCCGGTGTCCACCACGCCGTATCCACGGACCAGTTGGAAGTAGAGAGCCCAGATCACCAAGGCGCCGAACTGGACCACTCCGGCCAGCAGACTCGACGCGGCCGCGGCCACGAACACCTTGTTGGCGAACAGGTCGAGGTTCAGCAGCGGCGCTTCGGTTCGGCGGGTGAGGACGCCGAAGGCGACCAGAGCGGCGCAGCCCAGGACCAGGGGGCCGTAGAACGCCGTGAGGGTCAGGCCGTCCGACGCGTCGGACAGGCTCACCGCGTAGGTCACGGCCGAGAGGCCGGCACCGATCAGGACGAAGCCCACGGCGTCGAACCGGGCCGCCTTCGTGGGCTCGCCTCGCGGGATGAGGCGCCTGCCGAGCCAGAGCCCGACCAGACCCACCGGGATGTTGACGAGGAACAGCCACCGCCAGGAGGCATGGGCGATCAACAGACCGCCGATCACCGGACCCGCGGCCGGGCCCAGCACGAGTGCCGCCCCGGCGGTGCTCATCACCCGGCCCATCAGATTCCGGCCCGCGACCTGGGCGATGACCGTCTGGCCCGCCGGCAGCAGCAGCCCGCCGAACAGTCCCTGAAGTATCCGGAAGAGGACGAGCAGCCGGATGTCGGTGGCCAAGGCGCACAACGTCGACGTCAGGGTGAAGCCACCGAGTGACCACATCCACAGACGGCCGGCGCCCAGACGACGGCTGCCCCAGCCACACAGCGGCAGGCCGACGACCAGGCCCAGCAGATAGCCGCTGACGATCCACTGGGTGGACCGGAGCGAAGCGTGCAGATCGTCCGCCACCGTGGCGAGGCCGACGTTGACGAGCGCGGCGTCGAGCTGCGTGATGAAGGCGCCCACGATCACCACCGCGGTCACCTGCCACACGTGGCGGGGAACGCCGGGCACCGGCTCCTGCGGGCCGTCGGCGGCGGCGAGGGAGCCGCCCGACGGCTCCGTCTCACCCGAGGGCGGTCTCATGTGCTCTCCCGTGCGCTCGTGACTGTCGGCTCCTCGGCACCAGAGGAATCGATCGCGGTAGCAGTTCGGTCGTGAGTTGCTCGGAATCTCTTCGAAGGCGCCGTCGCAGGGGGTGAAAGGCCGACGAGCGGTGTTCGAGCCGTCCTGCCCAGGCTGTGTCCTGTCGTCACTGCCCGCGGCGGGAGCTCGTGGGGGAAGGAGATGTTCGCCATGGTCCTCAGGTCCAACTCGCCGACCCCGGGCGGTTCCACGTGAGCCGTCGTGTGGTCATCACCGGGATCGGAGTCAGGGCCGCCGACAGCGGCAGCAGAGCGGAGTTCTGGAGCCTGCTGACATCGGGGCGCTCGGCCACCCGGAGGATCTCCTTCTTCGACCCGTCCCCCTACCGCTCGCAGATGGCCGGTGAAGCCGATTTCGACCCGCTCGCCGAGGGGTTGACGCCTGCTGAGATCCAACGCATGGACCGGGCCGCCCAGTTCGCGGTCGTCTGCGCCCGGGAGGCCGTCGCCGACAGTGGCATGGACTTCTCCGCCCTCGACCTCACCCGCGTCGGGGTGAGCCTGGGCAGCGCCGTCGCCGCAGCCACCAGCCTCGAGCAGCAGTACCTTGCCGTATCGGCGGGGGGTCGCGACTGGCTGGTCGATCACACCCGAGTGTCCCCGAACATGGCGGACTACCTCATCCCCAGCGTCATGCCCGCGGAAGTGGCCTGGACGGTGGCGGCTCAGGGCCCGGTGACCATGATCTCGAACGGCTGCACCTCGGGACTCGACTCGGTCGGTCACGCCTGTCGGCTGCTGCGGGAAGGCAGCGCCGACGTGATGCTGGCCGGGGCCTCGGACACCCCGATCACCCCGATCGTGGTCGCCTGCTTCGACGCGATCCGGGCGACCAGCCCGCGCAACGACGATCCCGAGCACGCCTCCAGGCCCTTCGACGCCTCGCGCAACGGCTTCGTCCTGGCCGAGGGCGCCGCGATGTTCGTCCTGGAGGAGTACGAGCACGCCCGGCGCAGGGACGCCCACATCTACGCGGAGATCTCCGGCTATGCGAGCCGCTGCAACGCCTACCACATGACCGGCCTGAAGGCCGACGGCCGGGAGATGGCCGAGGCGATCAGGGTGGCGCTGGCGGAGGCCAGGACGGATCCGTCCGCCGTGGACTACATCAACGCCCATGGCTCCGGCAC
Organism: Streptomyces sp. a15; assembly: GCF_059026085.1. Lineage (NCBI taxonomy): Bacteria > Bacillati > Actinomycetota > Actinomycetes > Kitasatosporales > Streptomycetaceae > Streptomyces > Streptomyces sp. A15. Next base: position 4,391 of record NZ_JBWLKM010000025.1, read on the forward strand.
CAAGCAGAACGACCGGCACGAGACGGCCGCGTACAAGCGCAGCCTCGGCGAGCACGCCTACTCCACGCCCGTCAGCTCCATCAAGTCGATGGTCGGTCACTCCCTGGGGGCGATCGGGTCCATCGAGATCGCGGCGTCCGCCCTGGCCATTGAGCACGACGTGGTGCCACCGACCGCCAACCTGCACCAGCCCGACCCTGAGTGCGATCTCGACTACGTGCCCCGGACCGCCCGCGAATGCCCGGTGAACACCGCACTCACGGTGGGCAGCGGCTTCGGCGGATTTCAGAGCGCCATGGTGCTCCGCAGTCCGGAAGGAGCTCGCGCATGACGGCCGGCATGGCCACCGGTGCCGGAGGCCGCACCGTGGTGACGGGAATCGGCCTGCTGACGCCCAATGGGTTCGGACTGGAGGAGTTCTGGCAGGCCACGCTCGAGATGCGCAGCGGCATCGGTCCGCTGACCCGGTTCGACGCGACGCGCTATCCCGCCCGGCTGGCCGGCGAGATCGACGGATTCGACCCGGCTTCACACCTGCCGGCCCGGCTGCTGCCGCAGACGGATGTGTCCACGCAGCTCGCGCTGGTGGCCTCGGACTGGGCACTCCAGGACGCGAAGGTGGAGTCGGGCGGCTACGCCGACTACGACATGGGTGTCGTGACCGCCAACGCCTGCGGCGGATTCGCCTTCACCCACAGGGAGTTCCACAAGCTGTGGTCCCAGGGCCCGGACTCGGTCAGCGTCTACGAGTCGTTCGCCTGGTTCTACGCGGTGAACACGGGCCAGATCTCCATCCGCAACGGCCTGCGCGGGCCGAGCAGCGCGCTCGTCGCCGATCAGGCCGGAGGGCTGGACGCGGTCGGTCACGCCCGTCGGACCGTACGCGCCGGGACGCCCCTGGTGGTCACCGGGGGCGTGGACTCCGCACTCGATCCATGGGGCTGGGTGTCCCAGCTTGCCGATGGCCGGGTCAGTCACGCCGTCGACCCCGAACACGCCTACCTCCCCTTCGACACCCACGCCTGTGGTCACGTCCCCGGCGAAGGAGGCGCGCTGTTGGTGCTTGAGGACGCCGACGCGGCGCGGCACCGCGGGGCCCATCAGGTATACGGGGAGATCGCCGGGTACGGCTCGACGTTCGACCCGCCTCCGGGGTCCGGGCTGCCGTCCGGGCTCGCGCGAGCGGCGGAACTCGCCCTCGCGGACGCCGGGGTGGCAGCGTCCCAGGTGGATGTGGTGTTCGCCGACGGGGCCGGAGTCGGCGAGCTCGACCGGGCGGAGGCCGCGGCGATCAACGCGGTGTTCGGACCGCGGTCCGTGCCCGTCACGGTACCGAAGGCACTTACCGGCCGGATGCACTCCGGAGCCGGTCCTGTCGACATCTGCGCGGCGCTGCTGTCGATCCGGGACGGTGTGATCCCGCCGACCGGCAAGGTCACTCGAGTGCCGGCGGAATACCGCATTGACCTGGTGCGCGAGGAGCCACGGACGGCGAGGGTCTCCTGCGCGCTGGTACTGGCCCGCGGACGGTGGGGGTTCAATTCCGCCGTCGTGGTCCGCGAGGCCCTGCCTCGATGAATGTTTCCTGCCCGACGCATTGATCATCAGAGAAACCGAGGGAGTTGAACATGTCGACGATCACCATTGATGACCTGAACCGGCTGCTCACCGAGGAAGCAGGTGGGACGGACAACGGCGCACTCACCAGCGAGCTCGTGGACACCGAGTTCGTGACACTCGGATACGACTCCCTGGCGCTGCTGGGGATCGCCACCCGCATAGGCAAGGAGTTCGGGGTGCACATCTCGGACGAGGTGCTGTTCGATCTGGTCACCCCACGTGCTGTGCTCGATCTGGTGAACGGGGTGGCCCAGGAAACCCGCTGACGGCGGCAGGGCGGTGGTGATGGATACGCAGACCGAGCAGGAGACCCTGACCGAGGTCGCCGAGGACGTGTACGCCTATGTACAGCGGCCGGGCGGCTGGTGCGTGAGCAACGCGGGTGCGATCGCGGGCCGCGACGGCGCGGTGATCGTGGACACCTTGGCCACCCAGGCCAGGGCGGAGCGGTTTCGCGCATGTGTGGACCAGTTGGGCGTCGGCGCCCGCAGAACCGTGGTGAACACCCACCACCACGGCGACCACAACTTCGGCAACCAGGCGTTCGGCACATCGGCCGAAGTGATCGCTCACGAGCGGGCGCCGGCAGAACTGATCGACACGGGGCTGGCGCTGACCCGACTGTGGCCGGACGTCGAGTGGGGGGATGTCCAGGTGGCGCGGCCCACGATCACGTTCGCCGACTGCCTGGTGCTCGAAACCGGCGAGCAGCGCGTGGAGTTGCTGTACGTAGGACCGGCGCACACCACCAACGACATCGTGGTGTGGCTGCCTCGGAGCAAGGTGCTGTTCACCGGGGACGTGGTGCTCGCCGACGCCACCCCCTTCGCGTTGATGGGGTCGGTCTCGGGTTCCCTTGAAGCCGTCGAACGGCTGCGCCGGCTCGGTGCGCGGACCGTGGTCTGCGGCCACGGCCCGGTGAAGGGCCCCGAGGTGTTCGACGAGAACGAGGCGTATCTGCGGCGCATCCAGCAGGTTGCGGCCGCGGGCCTGGACGCCGGCTGGAGCCCGCTGCGGGCGGCGCGCGAGGCGGGCCCGGGTGATTTCACGCATCTCCTGGATCCGGAGCGACTGGTCGGCAATCTGCACCGTGCCTACGCCGAGCTGCGCGGTGGGGAACGCGGTGAGCCGCTGGACGTGCCGTCGGTCTTCGGCGAGATGGTGGAGTACAACGAGGGAGTACTGCCGACCTGTCTGGCCTGACCGGCAGCACCGCAGCACCGCAGCACCGCAGCAACAGGGCGTCCCCACAGCCATCGCCGTGAGGACGCCCTTTTGTTGTGCGGTCAGGCGCTCTGTCGCCAACTGAGCGGTGTCGCCGCGTACTTGGGCAGCCGTTCCAGACGCTGCCAGTTCGCGTGCCGAACCGGGCCCACGCCCCGCGTGCGCACATCGGTCGGCACACCGGGGGACAGGCGGAGGGCCAGGACCAGGGCGAGCGCAGCCAGTTCCTCGGCAGTCGGGTCTCCTCGTGCGATGCGCACGATCATGAGGTCGTGCCGCCGTCGACGGTGATGACCTGGCCGGTGATCCACCGGCCCGCGTCACTGACCAGGAACGAGATGACGTCTGCCACGTCCTGGGGCTGGCCCAGGCGTTTGAACGGCGAAGCCTCGGCCATGGCGGCCTGCCGCGCCACCGGCGCCTGACTGAACATTCCGGGGACGGTGGGCCCGACCCGCAGCGCGTTGACGGTGATTCCGCGGGGCCCCAACTCCTGCGCGGCGACGGTGCTGAACAGCTCGAGCGCGGCCTTGCTCGCCGCGTAGGCACCCGAGCCGGCGATGGGGGAGCGCACGAGGGTCGAGGAGATGTTGACGACGCGCCCCCAGTCGGCCAGATGCCTGCTCGCCTCGCGCAGCACGTTCAGGGCGCCGCGCACGTTGACGTCGAAGATCCGGTCGTACAGCGCGTCGTCGAGCTCGGCCAGGGGACGCGGCACCGTCGTCCCGGCGTTGTTGATGACGGCGTCCAGCCGCTTGTGGCGAGTCATCACCTGGGAGAAGGCCGCGGTCACCCGCTCAGGAACCTTGACGTCGAACTGCAGGACTTCCGCCGCACCCCCTTCCTTCTCGATGGTGGCCGCCAGCTCCTCGGCGGGTTCGACTCCGGTGTACGCGCCCACGACGACGTGGTAGCCGTCGGAGGCCAGCCGTTGGCAGACGGCGCTGCCGATGCCACCGGCGCCGCCGGTCACCAGGGCGACCGGCGTGGTCGGGCGGGTCAGGGACATGGAAGCCTTCTCTCTCGTCAGGTGGTCATCGGAGCCGTTCGGCGACCCAGTCCGCCGCTTCCAGGCTCCAGGCGTCGATCACGTTCAGGCAGACGTGCGCCTCGTCGGCGTACGTCCGCAACCGGTGCCGTGGCCCCCAGGCCCGGTCGAGGTCCGTGAGCCCGGCGAGCGGGAAGATGTCGTCGAGGGCGCCATGGATGCTCAGAACCTCGGTTCGGACCGGGCGGCCCGGGTCGAGGGCGAGAGCGTCGAAGCGCGCCTGCATCTCTGGGGCGGCGCGGTCGCCGAAGGCGAATCGGAAGTCGTCCTTCAGACGGCGCGGCAAGCCTTCGTACGGGGCGATGTACGGGCCTCCGGAGGCATTGACGACGCACCGGAAGCGAGCGCCGAGGAACCGAGCCACCCGCAGGGCGAAGTAGCCGCCGAAGCTGATCCCGAAGAAGGCAAGGCGGTCGGCCGCGATCCTGGGGTCCCCGCGCAGCCGCTCCACGAGCGCCTCGACGACGCGCTCCATCTCGATCAGGAGCGGAGTGCGCCCCAGCTGAACGCCCTGCCCCGGGCCGTCGAACAGCACGGCCGCGATGCCGCGGTCGAGATAGGTCTCCGCGACGGCCAACACCTCGACCTCGGTCATGGAGTCCAGGCCGTTGGACAGCACCACGCAGGGCAGCCGGCCGGGCCCGCGCCGATGGGCGGGCGGCAGGATCAGCCAGTACGGAACGGAGGCGTCACGGGCGTCCGGAACCGTCAACCAGCCTTCCTCCAGCTCGAGTTCCTCGCACTCCAGACTGCGCAGAAACAACGTGCGGATCCGCCGGCGCAGGGAATGCTTGCGTTCGGCATCGTCGAAGTACATGAACTCGGCCCAGTGGTAGCAGCCTGCGGCGACACGGGCGGCACGGGAACGGCCCGCCGCCGTCGACGACGATTCGGCCAGGTCCGCGTAGGTGTCGCCCTGGGCGGTCCAACGGATACGCCACTCCTCCCAGAACGCCGCTGAACCGAGATCGGGGTCGTCGTCGGGGAAGCCGTCCAGGGCCCGGGCGATGTCACCCCACCCGACGCGTGGGGCGTAGCGGGAATGCAGGAACATCAGACGCGGCAGGAAATAGCCGCAGGCGCGGAACAACGACTCGGGCAGGCGGGCCGGCCGAACGGCGGCCGGCGGCACACTAACCATGCCGTGCCCGTGTTCCAGGGGTGCCGTCGAGCAGCCGGGCGCAGGACTCGACCGTCAGCCGGCTGTTGGCGTCGAGCAGATCGCGCACCCGCTGCTTCTGAGCCCGCAGGTCGTCCGTCCCGAACGCTTTCGCGCAGGCGGCCCGGTCCAGAACGACCGTGTGCCGCGAGACGACCTCGCTGCCGCCGGCCGCCGCCCGCACCTGCCAGTCCCCTTCGTGCCGACGCAGCAGCTCGGGCGGTTCCGGCTGGAAGTAGGTGATCGACAGCCGCTCCTTGTCGCAGTGCCGCACGCTGCGGAAGGTCTCCGCGCCGGCGGGTGTCCGGATGTCCAGAGTGAACTCCTGGTGGCGTCCGTCGTCGTAGCGGAGGTCGAGCCCTTCACAGTGCGGCAGGAACTTCGGCCAGCCGGAGACATCCGCGAGCAGCGCGTGGACCGCGTCCGGGGGATGCGGCACCGAGATGCGGGTGGTGACGGTGGTGAGCGCGTCTGTGCCCTCCTCGGCGTAGGCGCGCAGGGCGACCATCTCGGCCGCCGCGTTGGTCTCGACGAAGTCGCGTACGGCCGCGGCTCGCGCCGTGGTCTCCGCCTCGGACCGGATTCCGCCGACGTCCCCGAGCAGCGTCCAGTGACGGTCCACGGTGAGCAGGCAGTGATCGGAGCCGAGGGGGACGACACGCCACTGCCCGTGCATCGAGGAAACCAACGGCATGGGCACCGGCAGGTGGTAGTCGACCCTGCGGATCGCGTCGTAGGAGCGACGGCGCGTGTCCCAGCTGACCGTCCCGTCGCCCTGCACCGCTTCGATGCGGACCAGTTCGCCGGTGTCGTCCGTGTCGACGGTCGTCACGGCCACACAGGCGTCGAAGATGCGCGGCCAGATGCCGGGGTCGCGGATCAAGGGGTACACGGTGTCCGCAGGGGCCGCGATGACCACCGAGTGCCGGGCATGGCCGTCGCGCTGCGAGGCGGGGGCGGCCGGGCGCTCGGCAGTGGCCTTGATATTGCGGAGTTCCACGGTCGAGTTGGTGTCGATGGCGGTTTCGATGAAGCGCTCCGCCTCGGCGCGGGTGGTCACCGAGTCGACCTGGCCCGTGACGTCCTCGCACAGGTCGTAGGCGTGTTCCAGCAGGAGCAGGCTCTGCTCGTGGTTCACCGGTACGACCCGCCACTCGGTGGTCATGGCGGCGACCAGCTTCATGGGGCGGACCACCTCGGCCCGCACGCCGTACACGTCGGGCAGAAGGTCGCGCCGTGACTGCCAGGTCATCGATTCACCACCGACGCGGGCGCGGATCTCTATGTGCTCGAAATCCGGCTCCGCGGCCAGCACGGTGACCGCCTCACAGGGGTCGAACACCTGCGGCCAGTCGGTCGAGCGACTGATCAACTCGTAGACCCGGTCGGGCGGGGCCGTGCAGAGGACGGAGTGGGACGCGTGATAGCGCATGGGGCAGCTCCAGGGGATCTCGCCGCGGGGCGGCGGGCGATGAGGAGGGGCACGGTGCGGTCCGTGCCCCGTCACAGTTCGATCAGTGCGTCGCGTTCGATCTGCCGGGCCACTTCTCCCCGCAGGACTTTGTCGTTGCCGCTCCTGGGGAACGGGGCGGTGACGGCGTACAGCAGTTCCGGCCACTTCTCCTGGCTGAGCACACCGGTGAGTGCGGCGGTCACCGCAGCCCGCAGGGCGCTCGGGGTCCGGTCCCCCAGCGGCCCCGAGATGCAGGCCACGGGCTGCTCGGCAGGACCGTCGGGAGCGGGCAGTGCGACGAGCACCACCTCCCGCACGCCGGGGAGCGCGCTCAGTACGGACTCGACTTCCTCCGGATAGATACGGTGGCCGTTCGCGCTCATCACCGTGCCGCTGATGCGTCCCTTGAGCAGCAGGTCACCGTCCGGACTCCAGGAGCCGAGGTCTCCGGTGCGCAGCCATGCGCCGGGCCTCGCGACCTCGCCCGAGGCCACGTCGAGATACCCCTCCATGACAGCGTCGCCCCGCAGCAGGACCTCGCCCACCTCGGGCGGATGTCCCTCCAGCGGTTCGAGGCGCACCTCCAGTGTGTCGTCCGGGCGGCCCACGCAGTACGTGCGCTCCACGCGGTGAGGATCTCGGTGACCTGCCTCGTCCAGCCAGCAGAACGGCCCGAACGTCTCGCTCAGGCCGTAGCCCTGGACCCAGTCGCACGGCATGAGCCGACGGCCCTGGGCGAGGACCGGGCGCGGCAGGGCGGTGGCTCCGTAGGCGACGACGCGCAGACAGGACAGATCGGTCCGCTCCGCCTGCGCGGACTCCACGAAACGCCGCATCGCGGCGGGGCGCAGCATGATGTGCGTCGCCCGGTGACCGGCCACCTCGGCTGGCCACCGCGCGGGATCCCGGTCGCCCGGCAGGAACAGCCGCGCATCGTGCAACAACGCCCCGAAGGAGAAGATCACTCCGGTCGTGTTGTTGAGCAGCCCGGACATGAACACCCGGGAACCGGGGCCGAATCGGAGCATCCGGGTGACGCTGCGTATCCGGCGGCACACCAGGGCCTCGGACACGCTGACTGCCTTGGGTGCCCCGGTCGATCCGCTGGTGAACAGCACCAGGAAGTTCTCGACCGGCTGCGGATGGTCGACGCGCACCTCGCCGACGGGAGCGCCCTCGCCGTCGTCGCTCTCCGGCGCGAACTCGACCACCCGCGGGCCGAGTTCCGCGAGCGCGCGGACACCGGCGAGCCGCCGGCGGTCGGCGCCGGCCCGCAGATGGACGACGACGTCGGGGCGGGCGTCGACCACGATGGACCGCCATTCGGGCAGCGCCACGGCGCTGAGGTTGTACGGCATCATGACGCGCAGGCCCAGCGCGCTCGCGGCCGCCAGGAAGACCAGCCCGCGGGCATCGTGGTCGAGCAGCGCGAGCACCCGGTCCCCGGTCGCGATGCCTTGCTCGCGCAGCCGCGCGACGCAGCGGCCGACCGCGTCCGCGAGCTGCCGGCGGGTGTATGTGCGCCCGGACTCGACCAGCCGGAAGGCCCCGCCGGCCGCCGCGTCGGCGGACAGCAGCATGGTGACCAACTTGTCGGGCGGCGCGGTCCCGCCGCGCGTCCGCCGCGCGGCCGGCGTGCCGAGCGGCCGTTCAGTCACCGCTGACCAGATCGGCCAGACCGAGCAGCGACGAGGAGAGACCGCTCTGCAGCTGGGGCCAGATGTCCTTCCCGAAGAACGGCGCCATCTCGCAGTGGATCTCGGCCGTCACTTCGTGGGTGAGCTGTACCCGGCCGTCGAGGGGCTGCATGCGGTGCCGGGTGACGATGTTCCCGAAGGGGAGCACGGTCTCGTCGGAGAACTCCTCGCCCTGGGTCACCGTCCTGAGCACGACCTCCATGGGCTCGCCGCCCTTGGGAGTGAGAGTGAAGGTGTTGCCGGCCTTGAAGTTGCCGTGCAGCCGGGTGCTCTCGATGCCGTCGTCCCAGTTCTTCCAGGCGTTGACGTCCACCCACACCGCCCAGATGTCGTGCGCCTGGGCATGGACCGTCGCGGTGGCGGACGCGACGAACTTCTGCGTGTCAGCCATGGTCGGCCACCTTCTCGGCCGTGTTGGCCCCTGGTGGGGGCGGGAAGAACGTGACGTCCTCGCCGCCGAGCCAGTAGTCCCGGGAGTGCGCGCCCACCTCGACCATCACGCCGTTGAGTGACCAGTTCGGCTCGTTCAGGGAGTCGGAGTCGTTCCAGAAGGCGGGGTTGAAGAACTCGAGAATGACGTTGGTGTGCCAGACCAGGCCGAGCTGCGTCAACCGCATCCTGTCCCCGGTCAGTTCCACGAGGCCTTTGCGCTCCAGCCGCTGGAGCTCGTCGGCGAAGTCCTCGCGGAACTCGGTGCCGAACTTGCTGCGGTAGAACGCGTACTCGATCTCGTAGTACAGCAGGGCGAAGATGACGTAGCGCTCGCGCTGGACGCGGGGGGACAGCTCGTCGGTGACGGTGCTGATCAGGAAGTCACCGCTCTCGACGGTCTCGACGTACTTCTCGACATCGGTCTCCGTGCCCAGCCGGTACCCGTCGAAGTAGCTGTAGGAGCCCGGGCCGACCGCCAGGGTGTCGATGTACACCTTCCAGTTCCAGTGGTTGTACATGTTCTCGTAGCCGGGCTTGCAGAAGTGGTCGACCATGTACATCGAGTAGCCCATCTCCTCGGCTATCTCGACCGCCTCGCTGTACATGGCCTTCACCATGGGGCCTTCGGGGTCCGAGGGGCGTTCGACCTTCCCCTTGGAGATCAGCTTCGCCTGGATCGTCTCCTGGTGGATCCGGTACAGGTAGATCGTGAAGTGCGGTACGTCCAGGGTGGACAGCACCTGAAGGTCGCGGCGCCAGATGTCGATCGTGTGGCCCGGCATGTTGTACATCAGGTCGAGCTGGATGTTGCGGAAGTCCCGTGCCTGGAACTCCTTGATGACCCGGGCGCTGTCCTCGGCCGCGTGCGGGGAGCCGATGATCCCCAGGAGTTCGGGCTGGAAGGACTGCACGCCGAGGCTCAGCCGGTTGATCTGTGACTGGGCGACGTAGTCGATCTTCTCGTCGTCGAAGTCCCTGGCGTTGCCCTCCAGGGTGAACTCGGCGTCGTCCGCGACCTGGAACGTTTCGTAGACGGTGTCGACCAGGCGGCGAAGGTTCTCGGTGCGCAGAATGCTGCCGGTCCCGCCGCCGATGAAGATGTTGCGGATCACGCCGGTGGCGAACTTGGGGTAGCCGCCCCAGCGCCTCAGGTCGGCGAGCAGCGCGTTGACGTACCGCTCCTCGCGGCCGCCCGGATCCTTCTCGGAGAGCAGGCTCGCGAAGTAGGGGCAGGACTTGCAGCGCGTACGGCAGAACGGGATGCCGATGTACAGCACGAAGTCGCTGCCCTGCTGCTGCATGTCGATGTGGCTCTCCAGCCACTCGCGTCCCCCGCTGGTCCGGTGCATCCCCGGGGGGTACAGGATGAACGGGAGGTAGCACTTGTTCGGGTACGGGTCGCCGGCCATGGCGGTCTCCAGCGCTGTCATCAGTCCTCCGGTGCCGTGCTGGTTCCTGGTGCGATCGCCGCCACGATCGCCCCACCCGTTCGAACCTCGGTCTGTCGTCCGCTAGAGGTCCGGCAGTTCCGGCCGACCAGCCCCTCGAGGCCTTCCGGACAGGCTCACTAGCGAACTCCTAGCCATCGTCGACCGGCTTCCCAAGATGACCTGGTCACCCTTCTCTCCGCAGCGCCGACACGAGCACTGCGGAGAGAGGGGACCTGAGATGAGCGAAGACCACCGCGTCGCGTTGGTGACCGGAGCCACCAGCGGAATGGGCCTGGAGATCGCGAGGACCCTGGCTCAGGACGGTGCACGGGTGTTCCTGTGCTCCCGGCGGGAGGAGGCGGTGAACCGGACCGTGAAGGAACTGCGCGACCAGGGACTCGACGTCGACGGCAGCGCCTGCGACGTCACCTCCGCCTCCGACGTCGACCGGCTGGTGCGCGCCTGTGTCGACCGTTACGGCCGTATCGAGATCCTGGTCAACAACGCCGGCCGTCCGGGGGGCGGGGCGACGGCCGAACTGGACGACGACCTCTGGTACGACGTGATCGACACCAACCTCAACAGCGTCTTCCTGGTCACCAAACGCGTACTGCGCGATGGCGGCATGACCGACGGGGACTACGGGCGGATCATCAACATCGCCTCGACGGGCGGCAAACAAGGCGTTGTCCACGCGGCCCCCTATTCGGCCTCCAAACACGGTGTGGTGGGATTCAGCAAAGCGCTCGGTCTGGAACTCGCGCAGACCGGTATCACGGTGAACGCGGTCTGTCCCGGGTTCGTCGAGACGCCCATGGCGGAGCGCGTCAGGGAACATTACTCGGTGATCTGGGGTGTCGGCGTGGACGAGGTTCACGACCGCGTTACCGCGCGAGTGCCGATTGGTCGGTACGTGGCGACGGAGGAAGTCGCTGAAATGGTTCGCTACTTGGTGAACCCTCGGGCCGCGGCGATCACGGCGCAGGCTCTGAACGTCTGCGGCGGGCTCGGAAATTACTAAACCTTGGAAGTAGGTGCACCTTGTGAGGGCTAGAATCCTCACGGAACCGAGGCCGGATGGGCTACGGGGGGCTCTGCATGCACTTCAAGGTGTTCGGTCAGGTCGAAGCGTCCAGAGACGGCGAATCGTTCCTGTTGGGGAAATCGAAGGTCGGGCAGATGTTGTCGCTGCTGCTGGCCCGGAGTAATGAAGTCGTGAGCATCGACGCGCTGATCGACGAGTTGTGGGGGGACCGGGTTCCGCGTACCGCGGTGACCACGCTGCAGACCTACGTGTACCACGCCCGCAAGCTCTTCGAGACCGAGCTGCGGATGGAGCATCCGGAACAACTGCTGGTCACCTGTACCTCCGGTTATCTCATGGCGCTGGCCGATACCGAACTTGATGCGATCTTGTTCGAGGCGCTGATATCCGAAGGGATGTCGTGTTTCAACGACGGGCATGCCGAGGCTGCTCTGGACCACTTTTCGAAGGCGTTACACCTTTCCCGAAGCCCCGCCTTTCTCGGAATGCCCATGGGGAGATCCCTTGAAATGCATTCCACCTATCTGCAAGAACTTCGGCTCTCCGCGATCAGTGTGCGCGTCGATGCCTACAAGAGTCTCGGGCGCCATCGGGAATTGATTCCCGAGCTGCGGTCACTCGTCTCCGAGAACCCGCTCAACGAGAATTTTCACGCCCAGCTCATCGACTCACTTCATCATTGTGGTCGCAGGGCCGAGGCACTCCAGGCGTACCAGCGCTTGTCGAACGTCCTCGACGTCGAACTCGGCGTACGTCCCTCGCTGCAGCTCCAGGATCTCTATCAGAAGTTGCTGGTCTGATCCCAAAGCCGCTGCCACTGCGAAGCCGCTGCCACTTCGAATCCGAACTCTGCTACGGGGAGACGCCCATGCCATCTGCTGAGCCGACCGTGCCTGGTGTGACGACCGTCCGGCTACCGGCCAGAGCACCCTTCTCCTTCCCGGCCTCCCTCGCCTTCATCAGCTCGTTTCCCGCCATGACAGGCGAGCAAGGTACGGAGGCCGGGGTGCTGACCATGGCGCTCAGGGAGGGCGGCACCACTGTGGGAGCCGCTCTGACCGCCGTACCGGCGGAGCACGCCGTCGACTGCACGCTCTCGGCGGACGTCCCGATCGGCGAGGCCACGGTGAACGCCGTGATGGACCGGCTGGACTTCTACCTCGGGTTGCAGGACGAGCTGACCGGCTTCTATCAACTGGCCCGTCAGGACCCGCCCTTCGGGCGAGTGCTGGAGCGGCTGCGCGGCTACCACCAGGTCAAGTTCCCCTCACCGTGGGAGCTGCTGTGCTGGGCGATCCTGTGCCAACGGGTCCCCATGCCGGTGGCCAGACAGATGAAACGGGCGCTGGTCGAGGCGGTCGGCAACCGGATCCCAGTGCGGGGGGAGACCCGGTGGGCCTTCCCGGACGTCGATCAGCTGCGCGCCTTCGACGAGGCGGATCTGCGGAGTCTGATCGGTAATGAGCGCAAGGCCGGCTATCTGTACGGCGCGGTGCGTCAGTGGGACGAGCTGGACGAGAAGGTTCTGCGCACGGGGCCGTACGACGATGTGTGCGAGCAGCTGCTCCGGATTCCTGGGATCGGCCCGTGGTCCGCCTCGTTCCTCCTCGTCCGAGGTCTCGGCCGCACGGAACGGGTCAGCCTCGACAAGGAGATGCTCCGTGCCGCGCGGAGGGTCTACGGACGCACCATGGACGAGCAGGAGTTCCAGCGGCTGGCTGACCACTACGGGACCTGGCAGGGTTACTGGGGACACTACCTCCGGGTCGGAGGCTGACGACCGGTGGCGTCGAGCGGGTTGCGCCCCACCCGCGATGGCCGTCGCCACGAGCCCTTCGGCGACGGTCCAGCGTTCGTCGAGACGGGTGAGCGTCCGACCGAACAGCCTCGGGCCCGGGACCAGGATGCGGGCAGCCGGGGGCGAGGTGGGGAGCAGGGGCTGCCGGTTGACGCGGACCTGGCCGATGCGGTGCTGGACTACCGGCACCGGGCCACCGCCGACGGCCGGCTGGGGCTCTGGGAGCCGTGACATGGGGAGGAGTTGCTGCTCCTCCGGCTCCCGAAGACGATCACCGAACTCCCCGGGGAGCAGGGGCGAGCCAGCACCCGGAAACCGCGTCGGAGGGGCTCGCTGGAGCCTCGTGCCTGGCTCCATCGAGGCGATCACATGCGTTCGGATTTCTCCTTCGCTGTTCTCGTGACCCAGGACTGGCCGACCCGTTGAGCAAGTCCGCCCACTGCGCGCAAGCCCGAACGCGGCCGCGCGATGCACGGTAGGGCCGGATGTTGGTGTCGGCATAGGTGAAGTCGATACGCCACTTGCAGAAACCGCTGCTCAGCGCTCCGACGAAGGCGTAGTCGACTCCGGCGTCCCGTGCGCGGGCCGCCCGGACCGCGCGGGGTGTGGAGGCGCACCCCGTGCGGCGCGAGCATGACCACCCCGGCCGGGTAGACCCCTGGCGGCCCGCCTACTGCTCCGTCTCGCCCGCGAAGCGCAAGGAGATCGAGCGCAGGACGTCCGTGGTGGAGATGTCGGTGCGGCCCTCGTCGTGGACCTCGGCGAGCTGTACAAAGGCGAACGAGAAGCAGTTGGCGATGCTCACGATGGTGGGGCCCAGCTCTTCGGTGACGATGGCCGCGGCTGCCTGGCCGCCCGCGTCGGCGGGCAGGTGGATGTGGGGCAGGGTCTCGGCGAGCAGTGCGGAGATGGCGCCGGTGAGAGCGATCTGCTTGCCGGGGTTTTCGCGGACCTGTCGCCGCATCTCGAGTGACTCGGTGAGAATGCCGACGACGCGCTGCATGATCTCTCGCTGATCCATGCGCGCAGCCTAGACGCCCGTCTCCGGCAGCGATGGGCGGTCTCGGCGGCGGCCGCGGAGTCAGTTCTTGACGCTCCCGGTGGTGAGCCCGCCGACGATGAAGCGCTGGAAGATCGCGAAGACGCAGACGACCGGGATGCTGATGAGGGTGGCGGTGGCCATCAGGGCTCCCCACGCGGTGCCGTGCCGGCCCACGAAGGAGTTGAGCAGGACGGTGACGGGCTGCACGGCGGGTTCCGAGGCGAGGGTGAGACCGAAGACGAACTCACCCCAGCCGATGAGGAACGCCAGGCCGGCCACCGCGAACAGGCCGGGCACCATGACCGGCAGGACGACGCGCAGCAGGACGCCCACCGGGCCGCAGCCGTCGACGAGGGCCGCCTCCTCCAGTTCCCTCGGCACACTCCGCAGGACGGGGCGCAGCACGATCACCGCGAAGGGCAGGGTGAGGGTGGTGTCGGCGGCGATCAGACCGAGGTGGGTGTCGTCGAGGCCGGCTCGGCGTTCGAGGATGAACAGCGGGGCCGCGAGCACGATGCTGGGCGGCAGTTGGGCGACGAGCAGGGCGAGCACCATGGTGCCGGAGCCGCGCATCGGGATCCGGGCGAGCGCGTAGGCGAGAGGGACGCCGAGGAGCAGGGTGAGCGCGACGACTCCGCAGGAGATCACCACGCTGTTGAGCAGGGCCTGGGGCAGGGCGTCGGCGGCCAGCGCCGTCGAGTAGTTCTCCGTGGTGACCGGTACCGGAAGCCAGTGCGGGGTGTCGGCCTGGATCCGGTCCGGCTCGGTCAGGCTGGTGTTGACCATCCAGTAGACCGGCAGGAGGAAGGCGGCGGTGATCAGCGTGGCGACGGCGGTGCGCAGCCAGGGGCGGCGGCCCGGGGTCACGCCGCCTCTCCTTCCCTGCGCAGCCTGTGCACATAGAGCCCGCCCGCGAGCAGGGGGACGAGCAGCAGGAGCAGGCCGGCCGCGGCGCCCTCGCCGAAGCGGAAGAACCTGAAGAAGATCTCGTAGACGTAGAGCGACAGGACACTGGTGGCGTCGACGGGACCGCCGCCCGTCATCACGAAGATGATGTCGAAGACCTTGAAGGTGTAGACGAGCCCGAGCAGCAGCACGGTCACCGACACGGGCCGCATCAGCGGCAGGGTGATCCAGCGGAAGCGCTGCCAGACGCTCGCGCCGTCGATGGCGGCGGCCTCGTGGAGTTCCGGGTCGATGGTGTGCAGCCCGACCAGGAGCAGCAGCATGTTGAAGGGCACGCCGACCCAGACATTGGCGAAGACGACCCCGGCCAGCGAGGTGCTCGGGTCGGTGAGCCAGTCGTGGGACAGGGCGCCCAGCCCCGTCGCGCGCAACAGGGCGTTGTAGGCGCCCGATTCACCGTCGAGCATCCAGCGGAAGAGGGTGCCGCTGACGACCGGGGGCAGCAGCCAGGCCACCAGCAGCAGCGACCGCAGCAGCCCGTTCAGCGGGAACGGCCGGGCGAACAGCAGGGCCAGGGCGAAGCCGATGACGAACTGGAACAGCAGCGACGCCAGGGTGAAGACGATCGAGAGGCGTACGGCGTGCCAGAAGTCCGGGTCGGCCACGGTGGCCCGGTAGTTGGCGAGGCCGTTGAAGCGCGAGGCACCGCCGAGCAGAGCGCCCAGGTCGACGTCGTGCACGGACGTCCACACGTTGTAGAGCAGGGGGTACGCCAGGAAGAGGCCGAGGAAGGCGAGGCCGGGGAGGGAGAACAGGTACCCGGCTCGGCGGCGGCGGGAGGAAGGTGAGGAAGGGTGACGTCTCCGGTGACGCTCCCCGTGGCGCTTTCTCACCGGTGCGTGGCGCCTCCTCACCGTTGGGTGACGCCTCCTCACCGGCTCCCCAGCGCCTTGTCGATCTTGACGGCTGCGGACTTCGCCGCAGCCGTGGGCGCGGCGGAGTCGGTGAGTACGGCCTGTTCGGCCACGGCGACGGCCTGCGAGGCGTCGGCGTAGCGCGGTCCGTACTGACGCGGACGGGCGACGGGCAGCTGGCTGAGGAAGAGCCTGAGGGCCGGGTCGGACGCCCAGGTGCCGGTGTCCGCCAGGTCCTTGCGGGCGGGAAGGTTGCCGAGCGCCACCAGGTACGGCACCAGGACCGACGGACGCTGGGTGTACTCCAGGACCTCCCAGGCCTTGTCCTGGTGCTTGCTGCTCTCCATCACGACCCAGTTCTCACCGCCCAGGCAGGTGGCGGACGTTCGGTCGCGGGGCAGGGCGACGACCTCCCACTCCAGGTCGGCCTGCTTGAGGGAGGGGAGCTGCCAGGGGCCGTTGATCTGCATCGCGGCGCGCTGGTTGAGGAACCGGGTGTTGACGTCCTGCTGTGTCCAGCCCACGCACTGCTCGGACAGCGAGCCCTTGGCGACGAGGTCGTCGAGGAAGGACAGCGCGGTCGCGCCGTCCGTGGCGAAGGTGTCCAGGTCGCCGCCGGCCTGCCACAGGAAGGGCAGGAACTGGAAGACGCCCTCCTCCGTCCTGATCGCGCTCATCGCCAGGCCGAACCGGTCCCCACGGGTCAGCTTCTGCGCCGCGTCGGCCAGCTCGTCCCACGTGGTCGGCGGCTTCACCCCGGCGGAGTCGAGCATCCTGGTGTTGCAGTAAAGGGCGAGGCAGTTGCTGTTGTTGGGAATTCCCAGGGTCTTCCCATCGACCTGGCAGCCGGCCCAGGGGCCTTCGTAGTACGTGCCCGACTGGCCCCACTCCTCGACCCGGCCGGTGAGATCGGCCAGCAGTCCGCTGCCGCCGAGTGAGTTCATGGCGACGTTGTCGACGATGGCGATGTCCGGGAGGTCACCGGAGACCGCGCCCAGGGTGATCTGCCGGTCGAGGTCCGCGAAGGGGAACGTCCGGCGCTCGATCCTCACGTCCGGGACGTTGGCCTCGATGTCCTTGACCAGCCGTGCGAAGGCGGGCTGGAAGTTGTCCAGGGTGAAGTAGTCCCACCAGGTGAGGGTGACTGTCCCGCCGCCGCTGTCCTGGCCCGAACCACAGGAGGCCAGGGCGGAGCCGAGGCCGAGGGCGGCGGCTCCCGCTCCGGCGGCGCGCAGGAAACCGCGGCGGTCGACGGCGTAAGACATGCTCTGCTCCCAGGTGTCAGAAGTCGGAATCCGGCAGATCAGGGAAAGCGTCCAGGTCAGGAAAGGCGTCGAGATCCGGGAACTCCCGATCGGGCTCCGAACCGGGCACCGGGCGGCAGGGACCGGTGCTGGCCCGCAGGGAGATCAGGGGTTTCAGCAGGACGTGCCGGGGAGGTGAGTCCGGTGAGGTGAGCCGTCGCATCATCAGCTCGACGGCCACCCGGCTCATCTCCTTGGCGGGGATCTCCGCCGCGGTGAGCTGCGGATCCACCTGCTCCGCCCAGCGGCCGGCCGCCACGCCGACGACCGAGAAGTCGCGCGGCACGGCGCGGCCGTGCCGCGTCAGCCCGCGGTACAGGCCCACCAGGGCCGCCTCGTTCATGGTGACCAGCGAGGTGGTCGCCGGATCGTCCAGCAGGATCTGTTCCAGGACCGCCTCCCCGGCGGCGACGTCGTCGTCGCAGAGATACGCACGGGGGGTCAGGACCTGCTCCGCCATGGCCTTGGTGTAGCCCTCGAGTCCGAGGTGCGCGAAGCCGTAGCCGCTCTGGAAGAGATCTTCGGACCGGTTGACGAAGGCGATCCGGCGGTGGCCCAGGTCGGCCAGGTGGTACACGCAGCCGCGTGCCAGCCCCGCGAAGTCCAGATCGACCCAGCCGGTCTCCTCCGCCCGGCTGTTCCTCCCGATGGTGACGAAGGGGAAGCCGGCCCTGGCGAGGTGCTCGACCCGGTCGTCCTCCAACAGGATCTCCATGACGATCACGCCGTCCACCCGCCGTCCGTCGATCATCCGCCGGAAGGACGGGTCGCTCGCCCGGTCGGCGGGGGAGAGGAGAAGGTCGTAGTCGTATGCGGTGGCGGCCTCGGCCACACCGCCGATGAAGGTGAGCTGCCCCCCGGTGTAGTCGTGTTGGCGTCCTGCCGGGGGATAGACGAGACCGAGGGTGCGTGTGCCGCCTTCTGCCGGGGTCGTCCCTGCCTGCGTGCGTGCGCTGTCTTCCGCCGGGGTCCTTGCCTCCGTGCGTGCTCCGCCTTCCTCCGGGACCCCCGCCCTCGCCCCCGCGCGCGTGCCGCCCACCTCCGGGACCCCCGCCCCCGTGGGCGGGGCGGCTCCGGCGGCGCTGGGATTCTGCGGCGGCCTCGTCATCTTCAGCTGACCGGCAGGGGTTGTTCGGCCCAGATGGTCTTGCCGGTCGGGGTCTGGCGGGTGCCCCAGCCCTGGGTGAGCTGGGCGACCATGTGCAGCCCGCGTCCGCCCTCGTCGTAGGTACGGGCGCGGCGCAGGTGCGGCGCGGTACTGCTGGCGTCGGAGACCTCGCAGATCAGCGTACGGTCGCGGATCAGCCGTAGGCCGATGGGGACCGCCCCGTAGCGGATGGCGTTGGTGACCAGTTCGCTCACCACGAGTTCGGTGACGAACGCCGCTTCCTGAAGCCCCCAGAGGGCCAGCTGGCGGGAGGCCTGGGCGCGGGCGTCCGCGACGATCGCCGGGTCGGACGGCAGGGACCAGGCGGCGACCTGGTCGGTGTGCAGGGCGCGGGTGCGGGCGAGGAGCAGGGCCACGTCGTCGTCGGGGCTGTCGGGGAGCAGCGCCTTGAGTACGGCGTCGCAGGTGACCTCCAGCGAGGGGGTGGGGGAGCCGAGGGAATCGCACAGCCGGTCGAGGCCGAGGCCGATGTCGTGGTCGCGGGCCTCGATCAGGCCGTCGGTGTAGAAGGCGAGGAGGGTGCCCTCGGGCAGTTCCAGTGCGGTGGCCTCGAAGGGCAGGCCGCCGACGCCCAGGAGCGGCCCGGGGGAGAGCTTGACCACGCTGACCGTGCCGTCGGGATAAAGCACCACGGGCGGGGGGTGGCCGGCGCTGGCGAGGGTGCAGACGCGGGAGACGGGGTCGTAGACGGCGTACAGACAGGTGGCGCCGATCTCACCGGCGGACGGCATCTCTTCGGGGATGCTCTCGTCGTCGTAGGTGAGATGGGTGACCAGGTCGTCGAGGTGGGTGAGGAGTTCGTCCGGGGGCAGGTCGACGTCGGCGAGGGTGCGCACCGCCGTGCGGAGCCGTCCCATGGTGGCGGAGGCGTGCAGGCCGTGCCCGACCACGTCGCCGACGACCAGGGCGACCCGGGTGCCGGACAGGGGAACCACGTCGAACCAGTCGCCGCCCACGCCGGCCCCCGTACCGGCCGGCAGATAGCGGTACGCGACCTCGACGGCCGCCTGTCGGGGCAGGCCGTGGGGCAGCAGGCTGCGCTGGAGGGTGAGGGCGTTGGCGTGCTCCCGGGTGTAACGGCGGGCGTTGTCGATGCCGACCGCCGCCCGGCCCGCGAGTTCCTCGGCGAGGACCAGGTCGTCCTGCTCGAAGGGATCCGAGGAGCTGCCCCGGGCGAAGACCGCCACGCCGAGCGTGATCCCGCGGGCCAGCAGCGGGACCGCCATGATCGAGTGGAATCCGTACGCCCGCACGCTGGCGCTTCTGGCCTCGTGCCGGGTGATCCACTGGACGAAGTCGGGGTCGTCGGTCCCGCTGAGCACGGGTCGGCCGGTCGCCAGGCAGCGGGCGGGGGGCGAGAAGGCGGGGTACGTGTCGACGTGGCCGAGGTGCACGGCGGCCTCGGGCACTCCCTCGGCGGCGGACTGGTGGGCGACCCGGCGCAGCACCACGGCCGCGTCGACCGGGCCCGGGACCGGCTCCTCCCCTCGGGTCACGGAGTCCAGCAGGTCCACGCTGACGAAGTCGGCGAGCCGGGGCACGGCCAGATCGGCGAGTTCCTGGGCGGTGCGCTCCACGTTCAGGGTGGTGCCGATACAGGCGCCCGCCTCGTTCAGCAGGGCCAGCCGCTGCCGGGCCCAGTGCTGCTCGCTGCTGTCGAACGCCGCGGTGCCGACCCCGCACACCCGGCCGGTGGAGGGGTCCCTGACGGGCCACATCTCGATGATCCAGGCGTGCTGGCGGGAGGGGGACGGTCCTGGTGCGAAGCGCTCGTAGCGCATCGGCTCCGCGTCCTGGGCCACCTGGTCGACGAACCGTAGGAATCCCTCGTCGGCGCCCTCGTCGTCGAGGACGTCCGGGTAGGGCGAGCCTGTGGCTGCCGACGCCAGGGTGTTCGGCCGCCAGTGGCGCGAGCGTGTGGTGAATGTGGACATGGCGACGGAGGACTGGGTGCACGCCCACTCCACCATCCTGCGGTCGTAGCCCGGCTCGGAGGTGTCCGCGGTGGCGGTCACGACGAACCCCTGGGCCTTGCCGTCGCCGTCCAGCGAGGGGTAGGAGTGCAGGGACACCTCGACGCGACGGCCGTCCTGGTGACGGAGGGCCGCCGTGCCGCTCCACTCCCGCGAGTCGATCCGGGTGAACCCGGCCGGGCGGGAGCCTTCCACGGCGAGCAGGCCGGCCGCGGAGTGCCCCACCACGTCCGAGGCGCGGTAGCCCAGCAGCCGCCGAGCTCCCTCGCTCCAGCCCGTGACGGTGCCTCGGGGGCTGATGGTGGCCGTGGCGGCTCCGGTGTCCATCCCTGCTCAATTCGTGCCGGGCGTGTCACTCATAGTCCTCAGCGTGCCCGCCGCACCACAAACGGACAAGTCGGACTTGGTCGAGTGGGTTGCGGCGCCTTCCGGCGATGTCGTTTGCCATCGCCCGACTGTTGTCATTGCCGGACTTGTACTTAGGGAGTCCTTACAGTGAACGGCTAGCATCGCGATCGCGATGGTCGGCCGGGATTGGGGAGAGAACGTGCGGGAACCGAGGATCGGTGTCGCCGTGGTGACCATGGGGAACCGGCCGGCGGAAGTCGACGCGCTGCTGGAGTCCGTGGCCAAGCAGGACCTGGCCCCCCGGCGCATCGTGATCGTCGGCAACGGCTGCCGGCTGCCCGAGTTCGCCGCGCGGCTGTCGCTGCCCGGCGAGGTCACCACCATCGACGTCGAGGAGAACCTCGGCTGCCCCGGCGGGCGGAACGTGGCGCTGGCCCGGCTGCGGGAGTTCGGGGACGTCGACGTCGTGGTCGAGCTGGACGACGACGGGCTCCTCGTCGACGCCGATGTGCTGCGCCGTGTGGCGGAGCTGTTCGCCGCCGACCCGCGCCTGGGCATCGTCGGCTTCCGCATCGCCGACGAGCTCGGGGAGACGCAGCAGCGGCACGTCCCCCGCGTCGGCTCCGCCGATCCGATGCGCGGCGGGTATGTGACCGGGTTCCTCGGCGGCGGACACGCCTTCCGTATGACGATGCTCGGCGAGATCGGGGACTGGCCCGCCGAGTTCTTCTTCGCCCACGAGGAGACCGACCTGGCCTGGCGGGCCGCCGACGGCGGCTGGCGGATCCTGTACGCGCCCGAGCTGCTGCTCCAGCACCCGAAGACCTCGCCCGCCCGGCACGCCATCTACTACCGGGTGAACGCCCGCAACCGGGTCTGGCTGGTCCGCCGTCGGCTGCCCCTCGCGCTGATTCCCCTGCACCTGGGCGTGTGGACGCTGCTCACGCTGCTGCGGGTGCGGTCGGCGGCCGGACTGCGCGCGTGGTTCGGCGGATTCGTGGAAGGAGTACGGGCGCCTGCCGGCGAGCGGCGCCCGATGCGCTGGCGGACCGTCTGGCGGCTCAGCCGACTGGGACGGCCGCCGGTCATCTGACGCCGGGCGGACGGCGTTGCGGCCGGGAGCCTGAGCCGGCAACCCCCTTTCCCTCAGGGAGGGGGATTCACTTCTTTCCCTCAGGGAGGGGAGATTCACTTCGCGTCCGCGTAACACTCCACCACCGCCGTGCTGAACGGAAACCGCACCGGCGTCTGACCGAACGTCAGCCGGCCCGCCAGCTCCGCCGCCTCCCGGATCGCCGCCACGACCGCCTCGGCCTCCTCCTCGGGACAGTGCACGATCACCTCGTCGTGCTGGAAGAACACCAGTTCGGCCGCCATGCCCGCGCAGGACTGCCGCAGCGCGGCGAGCAGCAGTAACGTCCAGTCGGCGGCGCTGCCCTGGACGACGAAGTTGCGGGCGAAGCGGCCGCGGGCGCGGGCATCGGTGGAGGCGTACCCGGGCACCCACTGACGGTCCCCGGACTCGTCCTCCGCGGCGGGGATGCCCGCCTCCTCGGAGGCGTCGTCGCCCGTCCCGGCCGCCGGTGGGCAGGTCCGGCCGAGCCAGGTCCGTACGAGCCGCCCCTCCTCGCCCGCGCGGGCCGCGTCGTCGACGTAGGCCACCGCGCGCGGGAAGCGGCGTCTGAGCGCGGCGAGGTTCTTGAGCCCGTCGCCGGAGGTCTGGCCGTAGACCGCGCCGAGCACGGCGAGTTTGGCCTGGGCGCGGTCGCCGGAGAAGGCGCGGTCGGAGACGGACTGGTACAGGTCGGTCTCCCGGCCGGCCACCTCCATCAGCCCGGGGTCGCGGGAGATCGCCGCGAGGACGCGCGGCTCCATCTGGTCGGCGTCGGCGACGACGAGCCGCCAGCCGGGATCGGCCACCACGGCCCGACGGATGACCTTGGGGATCTGCAGCGCGCCCCCGCCGTTGGTCACCCAGCGGCCGGTGACGGTCCCGCCCGCCTGGAACTCGGGCCGGAAGCGGCCCTCGCGCACCCAGTCCTGCAGCCAGGACCAGCCGTGCGCGACCCAGATGCGGTACAGCTTCTTGTACTCGATGAGCGGCTTCACGGCCGGATGGTCGACCGACTCCAGCTCCCAGCGCCGGGTCGACTTCACCTTGATCCCGGCCTGCGCGAACGCCTTGACCACGTCGGCGGGCAGGTCGGGGCGGACCCGGCGGCCGAAGGCGGCGGACACCTCGTCGGCGAGTTCGGCCAGGCGCCGGGGCTCACCACCGCCCGCGTACCGCTCGCCGAGCAGTTCGTGCAGCACCCGGCGGTGGACGTCGGCGCTCCACGGCAGTCCCGACCGGTTCATCTCGGCGGCCACCAGCATCCCCGCCGACTCGGCCGCCGTCAGCAGCCGCATCCGGTCCGGGTGCGCGGTGGCCTCGTGCCGGCGCTGCTGCTCGGCGTACACCTCGACCAGGTCCGTCAGCGGCAGGTGCACGGACTGCGGCTCGAACAGGGGCGACTGCGAGCCCGGTTCGGCGGCCCGCTGCGGCGGATCCGGCGGTACGGGGCCGCCGCGCAGCCGGGCCAGGGCGGCGGCCGCCGAACGCGGCTCGCCGGAGCGCCCCTCGTGGCCCAGCAGCAGCGTCTCCGCGTCCTCGACGTCGTAGCACCGCTCCACTCGCACCCCCGTGGCGAGCAGACGCGGATACGTCTCGGCCGTGGACCGCCACACCCAGCGCGTGACGTCCGGCAGGCCCCGTACCGCCTCGGCGGGGTCCGGCGCCCGCCGCACCGGCCCGGCGAGCAGCCCGCCGGGGCCGAGGGGGGCGATCTCCACGCCACCGTCCTCGGCCGGAGCGAGAGCCCACCGGTCGGTCATGCTGCGAGTGTGGCAGGAGGGTCTGACAACGGCCTCTGACCTGCTCCGACCTGCTCTGGCCTGGCTCCGACCTGCTCCGACCTGCTCCGACCTGCTCCGGCCTGTTCAGTCCTGTTCGCCGAGCTTCACCGTGATCTTGGCGAGTGCCGCCGCGATGTTCTCCTCGACCGCCGGCTTGGTGACGCCGAGGCCGGACAGGACGCCCTCGCCGTTCTCGAACTCCAGCAGGGCGAGCAGGATGTGCTCGGTGCCGATGTAGTTGTGGCCGAGACGGAGGGCCTCGCGGAAGGTGAGCTCCAGGACCTTCTTGGCGTCGGAGCCGTAGGGGACGAGCTCCGGGACCTCCTCGGCGGCGGGCGGCAGTGCGGCGGTGGCGGCCTGGCGTACGGAGTCCAGGAGGACGCCCTGCGCGGTGATCGCCTTGGCGGCCAGGCCGTCCGGTTCGGCCAGCAGGCCGAGGACCAGGTGCTCGGGGCGGCCCTCGGGGTTGCGGGCCGCGATGGCCTCGTTGTGGGCGGCCATCACCGTGTTGCGGGCGCGGGGCGTGTAGCGGCTGAAGCCGGAGTTCGGATCGAGGGCCGCCGACTCCTTCGGCACGAACCGCTTCTGCGCGGCCTGCCGGGTGACGCCCATGCTCTGGCCGATGTCCGTCCAGGAGGCGCCCGAGCGCCGCGCCTGGTCCACGAAGTGGCCGATCAGATGGTCGGCCACCTCGCCGAGGTGCTCACCGGCGAGCACCGCGTCCTGGAGCTGTTCGAGGGGCTCGGCATGGACCTTCTTGATGGCCGTGATCAGGTCGTCGAGACGTACGGATGACGTGATGTTGGGGTTCGTCGTCATGTGTCAACCTTAGGTTGACAGTGGTCCAGTGTCAACCACGGGTTGACGTCAGGGGGTCCATGACGCGAGTTCCGGAGTGAGACGGGAGTGAGACGATCGTCCGGTGAGCAGCACCGTCGAACGCGCCTTCCAGGTCGCCCTCTACGCCGACACCGACTCCGCCCTCGACACCGGCGCCTCCCTCCTCGCGGCCGACCTCGCGGCGGACGCCGAACTCGACCGGCGGGGCCAGGAGTTCGTGGCGACGGCCTGGCGGCGCGGCTGGCAGCCCGCCGACGTCGTACGGATCGTGCGGCGCGAGCTGGACGGCGTGCACGCGCGCGTGCTGTCCGCGCTGATCCGCTCCCAGGCGGCGTACGACCGTCCGCGCGGCCCGCGCTGGACCGCCCAGCTCGACGAACTGGCCGCCGAGGCCGCCGAGGCCCCGCCCCGCACGGACCGCTTCTCGTACGCGACCGTCGTCCTGGAGCTGTACCGCCTGCTCCTGAGCCTGCCCGCGATCGAGCCCCTGGAGCAGCCCGCCGCCGCCCGGCACCACTCCAAGTCCGAGTCCCGCATGCTCGCCCGTATCCGCGCCCTCCTCGCCAAGGCGGAGGCGACCGGCTTCCCCGAGGAGGCCGAGGCGCTCAGTGCCAAGGCGCAGGAGCTGATGGCCCGGCACAGTGTCGACGAGGCGCTGCTCGCGGCCGGGGCGCCCGCGGCCGACGCCCCCGGCGCCTGCCGGATCGGGGTCGAGCCGCCGTACGAGCAGGCCAAGGCGGTGCTGCTGGACGCGGTCGCCACGGCGAACCACTGCCGGGCCGTGTGGAACGAACCCTTCGGCTTCACCACCGTCGTCGGTTTCGAACCGGACCTGGAGGTGGTCGAGCTGCTCTACACCTCGCTGCTCGTCCAGGCCCAGTCCGCGATGGCGAAGGCGGAGGCGGCGCAGCGCGCGGGCGGCCGTAAGCGGACCAAGAGCTTCCGGCAGTCCTTCCTCGCGGCCTATGCCCACCGCGTCAGCACGCGTCTGGCCGCGGCGGCGGACACCCAGGTCACCGACGATCTGCTGCCGGTCCTCGCCACCCGCGAGGTCGCCGTCACCGACCACCTCGACCGCATGTTCCCGGAGACCACCACCACCCGCCTGCGCGGCGTCAGCGACGAGGCGGGCTGGACGGAGGGGTCCCAGGCGGCCGACCGGGCGCAGGTCCGGGCGCGCCGGCCGCTCGGCTGAGGAGGCCGCTGAGGCTGAGGAGGCCGCTGAGGAGGCCGCGCACCTGTCGGCCGGGTCAGTCGCCGACCTGCTGGAATCCGCTCACCGTGGCGTCGGGCTCGCTCCCGTCGCCCTTCAGCGCGACCTCGCCGTACGACCACGGGAAGCCGTGCGTGGCCGTGGCCCCGGGCAGGCTGAACTTCCCGGTCTTCACGGCGAGGCTCTGCGCGCCGCCCGCCTCGCCCCGGACGTAGGTGATGGTGAAGGACATGGCCTGGTTCGCGGCGAGGGTCAGCTTCTGGGCCGTGGCGGCCGGGTCCGCGGGGACGTCCGTCGAGGTGTCGCCCGCCTGGAGGCCGACGGTGGGGAGGCCGTCGAGGGTGCACTCGGTGGCGCTGTTGGTGATCGTGACGGGGACGCTGCCCGTGTCCCCGGCGGCCGGGGCCTCGGCGGCGGGCCCGACCTCGACGGTGACCTCGTCGAGCTTGCAGGCGGTGCTCTCCTTGCCGGTTTCCGCGGCACCGACGCCGTCGTCATTGCTGCCGCTGTCGTCGCAGGCGGTGAGGAGGAGGGCTGCGGCGAGGGCGGCTGCGGCCAGGGAAGGGGCGGTGCGCATGAGGGTCCTCTGGGGGAGCGTGATGCCGATGGTCGAGTGCATGGATCATCACGCATCAGGCGGTGGTGCGGTTGCCCGCCCCGCCCAGGAGCCCGGTCGCCCGGGACGGAAACTCAGGACCCCAGGCTCGCCGTCGGCAGCTCGCTCGGCAGCTGTCCGCCCTCCGACCTGGTGTAGGTCTCCGTGCCGAGACCGCCCTCCCAGGTCACCTCGAGCGTCGACCCGCCGACGGAGTCGACCGTGCCCTCGGCCCGGTTCTTACTGCCGTCCGAGCACTTGAGGCGGATCGTTTCCGCGCCCGACTCCTCGCCGGCGGTGCCGCTGCACACCGCCCCGTCGGTGGCGAAGAGCCCGGCCTTGGTGCCGGTGATCACCAGCGCCACGGCCTTGCCGTCGGTGGTGGCGAGCCAGCTGCCCTCCAGCTCGTCGGACGCGGCCGTGCCCCCCTCGCTGCCGCCGGTCACGCCGCCGGTGTCCGCGCTCCCGGACGCGCTCGCGGACGTACTGGCGCTCGCGGACGGGCCGGGGCTGTCGGAGGCCTCGTCGTCGGAGCCGCCGTCACCACTGCACGCGGTCAGGGTGAGCGCACCGGCCAGGGCCGCGGCCGCGGCGGCGGTCCGCACCCGCCGCCGCGCCGCCGTACGCGAGAAGGTCGCCGAAGTCACTGGAAGCTCCCAAGCTGTAGCCGGTCGCCCCGTCGGCCGAGTCGGCCGGTTAAGGACCGCAGCAAGCTACCAGGGCGTAACCGGGCCTACCAGGACGACTTGCGAACGCCCGGCAGGTACCCCGCGTGCGCCTGCTCACGCAGCCCCACCCGGGACAGCCCGAAGGCACGGAAGTAGCCGCGGGGCCGTCCGTCCACCTGATCGCGGTTGCGGACGCGGGTGGCGCTGGCGTCCCGCGGCTGCCGGCGCAACTCCTCCTGGGCGGCGAGCCGTTCGGCCTCCGTCGAGGACGGCCGCCGGATGATCTCCTTCAGCTCGGCCCGGCGGGCGGCGTACCGCGCGACGATCACCTGGCGCTGCTCGTTCTTCGCGATCTTGCTCTTCTTCGCCATCAGACCTTCACCCCTCGCGCCCGGATCCGGGCCACGGCCGCCTCGACGCCGATCGTGTCGACGGTCTTGATCCCCTTGGTGCTCAGCCGCAGCCGTACGTGCCGGCCCTCGCTCGGCAGCCAGTAGCGCTTGGACTGGATGTTGGGGTCGAAGCGGCGCGAGGTGCGCCGGTGGGAGTGGGAGATGCGGTTGCCGAAGCCGGGCTGGGCGCCGGTCAGCATGCAGTGGGCGGACACGGGTGATGCACCTCTCTCGAAGCGGTTGTAGAAATGGAATTCATTTTCAGTAAGATACCAGCATGGCTCGCAACGAACTCCGCCCGGTCATCAAGCTCCGGTCCACCGCCGGGACCGGCTTCACCTACGTCACCCGCAAGAACCGCCGCAACGACCCGGACCGCATGACCCTGCGGAAGTACGACCCGGTCGCCCGCCGCCACGTCGACTTCCGAGAGGAGCGCTGACACCGCCATGCGCAAGGGAATCCACCCCGAGTACCGCCCCGTCGTCTTCCGCGACCGGGCCGCCGACTACGCCTTCCTGACCCGCTCGACGATGACCAGCGAGAAGACGGTCGAGTGGGAGGACGGCAACACCTACCCGGTCGTCGACGTCGAGATCTCCGACGTCAGCCACCCCTTCTACACGGGCACCGCCCGGGTCCTGGACACCGCCGGGCGCGTCGAGCGCTTCGAACGCCGGTACGGAAAGCAGGGCTAGCACCGTGGCCGTGCCTTCCGCACTCTCCGTCGTGATCGTCGGCGGGCTGCACGCCGACGCCCGCCGGGCGGCCGTCGCGCGGCTGCTCGCCGACGTGCCCGGCAGCGTCATACTCCACCACGACCTGGCGACCGCCGCGGCCGGCACGGTCGTACGGACCATCCGCGACGCCACCGGCATCATCGACGCCGGTGAGGCGCCCCTGGTCAACGACTGCGCCTGCTGCGCGCTCCGCGAGGACCTGGTGCCCGAGCTGCGCCGGCTCGCCGAGGTCGGCGCGACCCACCTCGCGGTCGTCGAGCTGTGGGACTCGGTCGAGCCCAAGGCCATGGCCGAGGTGGTCACGTCCGGCGGGCTCACCGTCACCGGCGTGATCACCGCCGTCGACCCGGCCCTCGTCCTGCCGTACCTGGCCAACGGCGACGACCTGGCCGAGGGCGGCCTCGCCGCCGCGGCCACCGACCAGCGGACGGTCGCCGACACCTTCGCACGGCAGCTGGAGTACGCCCCCGTCCTCGCCCTCGCCGACTCCCCGGAGGCCGACGACGAGGACCGGGAGCTGCTGGCCCAGCTGCATCCGACAGCCCGCCAGGTCCCGATCGGCCACGGCGACCTGGCGGGCGCCCGGCAGGAACTCGCCCGCGCCGCCCTCGCCGGCTTCGACGTGGAAGCCGCCGCGGCCGCCCAGCACCCCGCGTGCGCCCTGCTGCCCGCCGAGGCGGACGCGCACGGCGTGTCCACCCTCGTCTGGCGCCGGCACCGCCCCTTCCACCCGGAGCGGCTGTACGAGGCCCTGGAGGACATCACCTGTGCCGCCGCCCGCAGCCGGGGCCGGTTCTGGCTCGCCGACAAGCCGGACGCGCTGCTGCACTGGGACGCGGCCGGCGGGGCGCTGTGCGTGGAGAGCGCGGGCCCCTGGCTCGCGTCCCTCCCGGACGCGGCCTGGGAGATGGTCCCGCCGGTGCGCCGCGCCGCCGCCGCGCTGGACTGGCACCCCGAGCACGGCGACTGCTGCCAGCACCTCGTCTTCACGTCCCCCGGCCTCGACCGCGACGGACTGGAGTCGCTGCTGGAGTCCTGCCTCCTGACCGACACCGAGTACGCCGCCGGGCGCGACGCCTGGAAGCGGCTGCCGCCCGCCTTCGACACCCTCCTGGAGGTCTGACCCCGCCATGCCGCCCCGCAAGACCGACCGCAAGCCCGTCAAGAACCGGCCCAATCCGCTGGATCAGGCCAAAATCACGTACATCGACTACAAGGACACCGATCTGCTGCGGAAGTTCATCTCCGACCGCGGCAAGATCCGCAGCCGCCGGGTCACCCGCGTCACCGCTCAGCAGCAACGACTGCTGGCCCGCGCGATCAAGAACGCGCGGGAGATGGCACTGTTGCCGTACTCCAGCCGCTGACGGCGGCTCCCCGGTATCGCACCGTGACCACCGGCCGGGCGACGGTCCATTCCCGGCCATCGCCCGGCCGATGGAACACGAACGCCGTGCAATGCGTCTCTTTCCAAGGCAAGCCTTGGTGCGCGGCGGCATCGGTAAAACGTCCGTCAAAGCTGTAACCGCAGGAACACCCCCCGTGCACGTGCATCTGCAGATGCATCCGCCCATGCGTCTGCACATGAACAGGGCTATGATCCGGTCCAGTTGACCAATGCATCAATGGCCTCATCAGCCAGTGCACCACCGGGGAGCGACCTGTGGACCACGACGTGTACGACGTTGACGCGTCCGGCGTGTACAACGGCATGCCGGCCCCCAGGCTGGACGGGGTGGCCTGGCAGAAGAGCAGGCACAGCAACTCCCAGGGCTCCTGCGTGGAGTTCGCCCGGCTCCCCGGCGGCGAGGTGGCCGTACGCAACTCGCGCTTCCCCGACGGACCGGCGCTCGTCTACACCCGCGCCGAGATCGAGGCGATGCTGCTCGGCATCAAGGACGGCGAGTTCGACCACCTGATAGCGAGCTGAGCCGGACCGCTCCGGACCGTAATGTGGCGGTTGCTCCCCGTAACGCGCGTAGAACCCCGGCGTCAGAAAACGCCGGGGTTGCTCATTCGCCGGACTGCGGCTGGGGCAGCCGGAACAGCGCCCAGACGACCTTCCCGCCCAGCGTGCCCGCCAGCGGATGCCAGCCCCAGCTGTCGCTGAAGGAGTCGACGAGGAACAGTCCGCGGCCGGACTCCGCCGAGAAGTCGTCTGCCTCGCGGGCGATGGGACTGTCCGCGCTCGGGTCGCGCACCGCGCACACCAACCGCTCGGTCCACCGCATCAGATGCAGCCGCACGGGCGGGCTCTGCTCCGGTACGCGCGGGGTGTTGGCCGGCAGTGCGTGCCGCAGCGCGTTGGTCACCAGCTCCGAGACCACCAGACCGAGGTCGTCGAAACGGTCGCCCAGATCCCACCCGTCCAGCGTTCTGCGGGTGAACTGCCGTGCCTCGCGCACGGCTTCGTAGCGAGCCGGCAGTGCACACGATGCGGCGTTGGACACGGCCGCGGGGTCCAGCGGCGGAAGGCCCTGCCGTAACGGCTCGAGCATGGTCGATCCATTCGTCCCCATGCGAGGCACTCCCGGGAGGTCGCGGTCGTTGCGATGCAGCGGTTGCGCGGGACCATGGTTTCGGATGCGTACAGCAGATGCAAGGGCAGATGCACGTGCACGTGACCGAATTGGACCCTCCCGTACCGCTTGTTGGCCAATTTTTCCGCCATCTTCTCCCCGACTTCTTGCCCACTCCTCCCCAGAACCTGTCTGCCCACTGTGCGGATGGATCAATTATTTCCGTCTCTGTAATCGGACGAGTACTGCTCGGAGTGTTTTAGTGGCAGACTTCGGCCCCTGAAGACGGTTGGGGAGGCTGACGAACGTGAGCGCGGGAGAGCCCGGATCGGTGGTGCGGCGGATGCTGCTCGGCTCGCAACTCAGGCGACTGCGTGAGGCACGCGGGATCACCCGTGAGGCCGCGGGGTACTCGATCCGCGCCTCCGAGTCGAAGATCAGCCGGATGGAGTTGGGCCGGGTGAGCTTCAAGACACGGGACGTGGAGGACCTGCTGACGCTGTACGGCATCACGGACGAGGCGGAGCGCAACTCGCTGCTCTCCCTCGCCAAGGAGGCCAACGTCGCGGGCTGGTGGCACAGTTACTCGGACGTGCTGCCGAGCTGGTTCCCCACCTATGTCGGCCTGGAGGGCGCGGCGTCCCTGATCCGCGCCTACGAAGTCCAGTTCGTGCACGGCCTGTTGCAGACCGAGGCGTACGCGCGCGCGGTCGTGCGGCGCGGCATGAAGGGCGCGAGCGCGGAGGACGTCGAGCGGCGCGTGGCGCTGCGCCTGGAGCGGCAGAAGTACCTCCTGGAGGACGACGCCCCCGAGTGTCACATCGTCCTGGACGAGGCCGCCCTGCGCCGCCCCTACGGCGACCGCGAGGTGATGCGCGGCCAGTACCAGCACCTGATCGAGATCTCCGCGCGCCCCAACGTCCGGCTGCAGATCATGCCGTTCAGCTTCGGCGGGCACTCCGGCGAGAGTGGCGCGTTCACGATCCTCTCCTTCCCGGAGTCCGACCTGTCCGACGTCGTGTACCTGGAGCAGCTCACCAGCGCGCTGTACCTGGACAAGCACGAGGACGTCGCCCAGTACGAGAAGGCGCTGAAAGAACTCCAGCAGGACAGCCCCGGGCCGGACGAGAGCCGGGACCTCCTGCGGGGTCTCCTCCAGCTGTCCTAGGGTTCTCCCCAGGTTCTCCCCAGAAGATTGCCCAGAGTGCCCAACTCGCTTGAGACGCCAGTACGATGACGTGTGATCAGACCGTGACGTTGATCGTGTGTCTGCTAGTGATTTGGGGATCACATGTCGTCCTACTTCACCGACCTGGCTCAGCAGTACATCGACGGTGAGTGGCGCCCGGGTACAGGCTCCTGGGACATCATCGACTTCAACCCGTACGACGACGAGAAGCTGGCATCGATCACGATAGCCACGGTCGACGAGGTCGACGAGGCGTACCAGGCGGCCGCCCGCGCCCAGAAGAAGTGGGCCGAGACCAACCCGTACGCGCGCCGCGCCGTCTTCGAGAAGGCCCTCAGACTGGTCGAGGAGCGCGAGCAGGAGATCGCCGAGGTGATCATCGCCGAGCTCGGCGGCACCCGGCTGAAGGCCGGCTTCGAGCTCCACCTCGCCAAGGAGTTCCTGCGCGAGTCGATCCACCTGGCGCTGCGCCCCGAGGGCCGGATCATCCCGTCGCCGGTCGACGGCAAGGAGAACCGCCTCTACCGCGTGCCGGTCGGCGTCGTGGGCGTGATCAGCCCCTTCAACTTCCCGTTCCTGCTGTCGCTCAAGTCGGTCGCCCCCGCGCTCGCCCTCGGCAACGCCGTGGTCCTCAAGCCGCACCAGAACACGCCGATCGTCGGCGGCTCCCTGGTCGCGAAGATCTTCGAGGACGCGGGCCTGCCCGGCGGTCTGCTCAACGTCGTCATCACGGACATCGCGGAGATCGGCGACGCCTTCATCGAGCACCCGATCCCGAAGGTCATCTCCTTCACCGGCTCCGACAAGGTCGGCCGCCATGTCGCCACCGTCTGCGCCGCGAACTTCAAGCGCTCGGTCCTCGAACTGGGCGGCAACAGCGCGCTGGTGGTCCTCGACGACGCGGACATCGACTACGCCGTCGACGCGGCGGTCTTCAGCCGGTTCGTCCACCAGGGCCAGGTCTGCATGGCCGCGAACCGTGTCCTCGTGGACCGTTCGGTCGCCGACGAGTTCACCGAGAAGTTCGTCGCCAAGGTCAAGACGCTCAAGGTCGGTGACCCGCGCGACCCCGAGACCATCATCGGCCCGGTCATCAACTCCTCCCAGGCGGACTCCCTTTCCGGCGTCGTCGAGCAGGCGATCACCGAAGGTGCCACGGCGCTCGTGCACGGCACCAGGACGGACAACCTGGTCGAGCCGTCCGTCCTCACCGACGTCCCCGCAGGCTCCTCCCTGCTCCAGCAGGAGGTCTTCGGCCCGGTCGTCTTCCTCGTCCCCTTCGACGGCGAGGAGGAGGCCGTACGCATCGTCAACGACACCCCGTACGGCCTGAGCGGCGCCGTCCACACCGGTGACATCGAGCGCGGCGTGAACTTCGCCAAGCAGATCGACACCGGCATGTTCCACGTGAACGACGGCACGGTCCACGACGAGCCGCTCGTCCCCTTCGGCGGCGAGAAGCACTCCGGCATCGGCCGTCTGAACGGCGACTCGACGGCGGACTCGTTCACCACGCTGAAGTGGATCTCGGTGCAGCACGGGCGGAGCGGGTTCCCGTTCTAGGTTTCACCGGCGGTCTTTCTCCGGCCGCTGTTTCTTCGGCTGTCGCGACCCTTGCGGACAGAAGCTGACCGCAAGGGCCCGTAGCTTCGTCGGTGTCGGGGGAAACCCCCGGAACATCCCGAATCCGACGAAAGGCGGCCGGTCATGGTCACTCACGTGCGAGCCGAGGCGCAGGGCGACGAGCGCGGTGCGCTGCTCTCCTTCCTGGCCGAGCAGCGCGGCGGCATCCGGCGCGCTGTGCTCGGGCTGACGGACGAGCAGGCCACGTCGAGCCCCAGCGCCAGCGAACTGTCCCTGGCCGGCCTGCTCAAGCACGTCGCCGAGGTCGAGCAGGGATGGGTGGCCCGCGCGAAGGGCGGGGCGCCGGTGGTGAAGCGCGACGAGTCGAACTGGCACGAGTGTTTCGAGCTGGTGGGTGACGAGACCGTCGAGTCGCAGCTGGCGTACTGGGAGAAGGTCGCCGCCGACACGGAGGCGTTCGTCCGCTCGGTCCCGAGCCTCGACGACACCTTCCCGCTCCCGAACGACCCCTGGTTCCCGCCGGACGAGCGCGTCTCCATGCGCTGGGTGGTCCTGCACCTGATCCGCGAGACGGCCCGGCACGCCGGCCACGCCGACATCATCCGCGAGTCCCTGGACGGCGCCACCGCCTTCGAACTGGTGGCCAAGGAGCAGGGCGCCTCCTGGGGCTGACCCGCGGTGCTGCCACGCGGCGGCCTAATCTGGACCGCATGTCAGCGATCCGTCTCCTCGTGCTCGGCGCGGTGCGCCAGCACGGCCGGGCCCATGGCTACCAGGTGCGCAACGACCTGGAGTACTGGGGCGCGCACGAGTGGTCCAACGCCAAGCCCGGCTCGATCTATCACGCGCTCAAGCAGATGGCCAAGCAGGGTCTGCTGCACGCGCACGAGATCGCGCCGTCCACCGCGGGCGGGCCGCCGCGCACGGAGTACGAGCTCACCGAGGCCGGTACCGAGGAGTGCTTCAGGCTGGTGCGCGAGGCGCTGACCTCGTACGACCAGAAGATGGACCTCAAGTCGGCGGCCATCGGCTTCATGGTGGAGCTGCCGCGCGCCGAGGCCGTGGCGCTCCTGAAGGAGCGGATCCGGCGCATCGAGGAGTGGCGCTCCGCCGTCACCGAGCACTACGTGCCCGAAGAGGGCCCGGAGCAACTCGGCCACATCGGCGAGATCATGAACCTCTGGGTCCACACGGCGGACGCCGAGGCCGAGTGGACCCAGGGGTTGATCGCCCGCATCGAGGGGGGCGCCTACACCTTCGCGGGTGAGGGCGAACCCTTCGTCGGCATCCTGGCCGAGGGCGAGGAGAACCCGTACGCGACGGATGAGCGGCATCCGGGAGACGCCCGCTAATCAAGTTTGACCAATATGATGCGCGGTGATACTTTGCTGAGGTAGTCAAGTTTGACTAACGAGTGGGCGGGCGAGTGAGCAAGGGAGTGGCAGTGGCCGACACGGCGATCACCGTCGAAGGCGCACACAAGAAGTACGGCGACAAGAAGGCACTGGACGGACTCGACCTGCGGGTCGGGCGAGGGACGGTGCATGGCGTGCTCGGGCCGAACGGCGCGGGCAAGACGACCCTGGTCCGCATCCTCTCCACCCTGCTCCGGCCCGACGCGGGCCGGGTGGAGGTGGTGGGCCACGACCTCGTGACCCACTCCCAGGAGGTCCGCTTCCGTATCGGACTGCTCGGCCAGCACGCGGCCCTCGACGAGGAGCTGTCCGGCCGCCAGAACCTGGAGATGTTCGGCCGGCTGTACCACCTGGGCGCCCGGCACGCGCGCGTGCGGGCCGGCGAGCTCCTGGAGCGCTTCGGCCTCGCCGACACCGGCCGCAAGCCCGTCAGCGCCTACAGCGGCGGTATGCGGCGCCGCCTCGACCTGGCAGCCTCCCTCATCACCGACCCGGAGGTCCTCTTCCTGGACGAACCCACGACCGGCCTCGACCCGCGCGGCCGCGCCGAGGTGTGGGCCGCGGTCCGCTCCCTCGTGGGTGCCGGTACGACGGTCCTGCTGACCACGCAGTACCTGGAAGAGGCCGACCAGCTCGCCGACCGTATCTCGGTCGTCGACCAGGGCCGGGTCATCGCCGACGGCACGGCGGACGAACTGAAGGCGCTGACCGGGGGCGACCGGATCGACGTGGTCCTGCGGGACGCGGGCCAACTGGGCGCGGCGGTGGCTCTCTTGCCGCTCGCCGCGTCGCAGGTGTCCGTCGACGCCGACCGCCGGCTGCTCAGCGCGCCGGTCACCGACCGCATGGCGGCACTGTCCGGTGTCGTACGGGCACTGGAGGAGGCCGGCATCGAGGCGGAGGACGTGGCCCTGCGCCGCCCGACGCTGGACGAGGTGTTCCTGCACCTCACCGGCGACGACAGAGGGGGCGACCAGCGAGTGGGCGACCACGGAGTGAAGGAGGCCGCGTGAGTACGAGTACGAGCACATACGCCACGAGCCGGTACGCCACGCGCGCGTACGCACTGACCGATTCCTGGACCATGACCCGGCGCGAACTCGCCCACTGGGCACGGCAGCCGGTGCAGGTCGTGGTCGGCCTGGTCTTTCCCGTGATGCTGCTGCTGATGTTCGGTTACCTCATCGGCGGTGGGCGGGAAGTCGAAGGAGGCTACGTCGACTACCTGGTCCCCGGCATGCTCGCACTCACCATGGCCTTCGGCCTGGAGGGCACGATGCTCGCCGTCACGCAGGACCTCAACAAAGGCGTGATCGACCGCTTCCGGTCCATGCCGATGGCCAACAGCGCGGTGCTGGTGGGCCGTTCGGCCGCCGACATGCTCCAGTCGGCGGTGAGCCTCACGGTGATGATCGGCGTCGGGTACGCGATCGGCTGGCGGCCGCACGGCGGGGTCTCCGGCCTCCTCGGAGCCGTCGGGCTGCTCCTGCTGTTCCGCTTCGCCATGCTGTGGATCGGCATCCACCTGGCGATGGTGGCCGGGAAACCGGAGCTGGTGCAGGCCGTGCAGATCCTGGTCTGGCCGGTCGGCTTCCTCTCCAACGCCATCGCGACCCCCGAGTCCATGCCGGGGTGGCTGGGCACGGTGGTCGAGTGGAACCCGATGTCCCAGACGGCGACGGCGGTACGGGACCTGTTCGGCGGGCCGGGCGGGGAGCCGGGGCATGTGTGGGCGGCGGTGGTGTGGCCGCTGGTGCTGCTGGGCGTGTTCTTTCCGTTGGCGGTGCGGAGGTTCCGGGGGTTGAGCAAGTAGGGCGGGGCGGAGAGTTGGCGGGGCGGAGGGGCGGAGTGCCGACGGGGCGGCACGGCGGCGGGCGGTAGGGCGGCACGGCGGGCGGCAGGGCGGCGCGGCGGGCGGCAGGGCGGCTCCGAAAAGTCGTCGTGGGGGAGTGGGAACCCGGATGCGGCGAGCGGTGTACCAGAAATGACAGTGCATCGCGGCCGGGCGGATCCGGTGGATCTGTGGTGATCGGGGGGGTCCCATGAGGTGGGTCAGGGGCAGGGCGGTGGTGGCCGCAGCGCTGGGCGTGCTGGCGTTGGCGACGGCTTGCGTGGACGCGGGGGCGGAGGACGGGCGGGCGGACGCGCGTGCGGGCGAGAGAGGGGACGCGGGGGCCGCCGGGCCCCCTCGTGTCCCGTCCGCGCCGGACCTGCCCGGCTTCGTGGCCGGCACCGGCTTCGCGTCGGACGGCAGCGGGTTCGCGCTGTTCGCGGAGTGCGAGAAGACGCGGTGCCGGCAGGGAGTCGCCGTGCTCGACCGGGGCGCCGGCGCCTGGCGGCTGGGGCGCTCGCCGTTGCCGGACGTGACGGGCAACCTCGGGATCACGGCCGGCCTGGTCGTGCTGGGGCCCGGCCGTGCGCTCATCACCGAGGGCACCTGGCCGCCGCCGGACGGCACCTGGTTCACCGGGGACGGGGGCCGCAGCTGGAAGCGGGGCTTCAGCGAGCCCTCGGGCGCGACGCCGGTCGTGCCCGAGGGGGGTGCCCTGGTCGAGGACTGCCTCCGGACGGACCCGGAGGGCAACGGCTGCGAGCGGTCCCGCCTGGCCGCGATCCTGCCGGACACGGGGGAGTACCGGACGTTGGCGACCCAGCCTCCCCTGAAGGGCGCGGTGCGGCCGGCGGGGGAGGTCGCGGGGGAAGCCGAGAGCGGTCCCGTGCGCGGGCCGGCCGCGAGCCTCCTCTTCGCCTCCGGCAGCCACCCGCACTCCGGCCGGCCCGCCCTCGCCGTCAGCGAGGACCGGGGGCGCAGCTGGCGGCTGTCCCGGCTGCCGGGGGCGGCGGAGCACGGCTCGGGTGCGCACGTGGTCGGCGCCGCGCGGTCGAAGGTGCTGTACGCGCTCCAGCCGGGCGTCCCGCCCGACGAGGACGACGTGAAGAACGGCCTGCTCGCCCTGTACCGCAGCACCGACGGCGCCCGCACCTGGGCGCGGGTCTGGAAGCACCGCAAGGGCGTGGAACCGCGCTCGTCACTCGGCGCCCCGGTCGCCGCCTCCGACGGCAGTCTGACGGTCTACGGCGAGGCAGGCGTCTGGCGCAGCACCGACGGCGGGCGTTCCTTCACAGGGTCCGGCTCCCGGGGAATCGCGGGCTCGGTCACCCCGACGCCGCTCGGCTACCTGTGGAGCGACAGCTATGGCGCCGGGAGCTTCCGCATATCCGCCGACGGGGTCCACTGGACGTCGTTCGACCTGGGCGACGGGAACTGACGGGGGCGCACCGCACGGCCGGATCAGTGATGGAAACCCGTGGCCGCTTCCTTGTCGTGGGTCAACGGGTGCGGCTGTCGGCGCAGTTCGGGCACCAGCCGCCCCAGGTCCTCCACGAACAGCTCGGCGAGGTCGGCCGAGAACCCGTTGCGGCACACCACCCGCAGGACGGACAGGTCCTCGCGGTGGGGCGGGAAGGTGTATGCGGGCACCAGCCAGCCCCGCTCACGCAGCCGCCGGGACACGTCGAAGACGTCGTACGCGTCCACGCCGGGCGCGGTCGTGAAGGCGAACACCGGCAGCTGGTCGCCCCGGGTCAGCAGCCGGAAGTCGCCGAGCGCCTCCACGCGTTCGGCGATGCCGAGGGCCACGTCCCGCGTGGACTGCTGCACCGCCCGGAAACCCTCGCGGCCCAGCCGCAGGAACGTGTAGTACTGCGCGACCACTTGGGCGCCCGGCCGGGAGAAGTTGAGGGCGAAGGTCGGCATGTCGCCGCCCAGGTAGTTGACCCGGAAGACGAGTTCCTCGGGCAGGGCCTCCCTGTCACGCCACAGGGCCCAGCCGACCCCCGGGTAGACGAGCCCGTACTTGTGGCCCGAGGTGTTGATGGAGGCGACCCTCGGCAGTCGGAAGTCCCACACCAGGTCCTCGTCGAGGAAGGGCGCCACCATGGCGCCGGACGCCCCGTCGACGTGCACGGGGATGTCGAGGCCGGTCCGCTCCTGGAGGGCGTCGAGGGCAGCGCACAGATCGGCGATCGGTTCGTAGGAGCCGTCGAAGGTGGAGCCGAGGATGCCGACGACGCCGATGGTGTTCTCGTCGCACAGTTCGGCGGCCGCCTGTGGGTCGAGGTGGAAGCGGTCGCCCTCCATGGGGACCTGACGGGCCTCCACCTCCCAGAAGTTGCAGAACTTCTCCCAGCAGACCTGGACGTTGACGCCCATGACGAGGTTCGGGCGGGTGTCCCGGGCCGGGTACCGGTCGGCGTTCCGCTGCGCCCAGCGCCGCTTGAGCGCCATGCCGGCGAGCATGCACGCCTCGCTCGACCCGGTGGTCGAACAACCCACGGCGGCCGCCGGGTCGGGCGCGTTCCACAGGTCGGCGAGCATGGCCACGCAGCGCCGCTCCAGTTCGGCGGTGCGCGGGTACTCGTCCTTGTCGATCATGTTCTTGTCCCGGCACTCGTCCATCAGGACCCCGGCCTGCGGTTCCATCCAGGTGGAGACGAAGGTGGCGAGGTTCAGCCGGGAGTTGCCGTCCAGCATCAGCTCGTCGTGGACCAACTGGTAGGCGGTCGTGGGCGACAGGGGAGTGTCCGGGAGCCGGTGCTTGGGCGGGGCCTCGGTCATGCCGCCGATCGGGTTGGCCTCGCCGTAGAAGGGATTGACGGACAGGGGACGCTCGTCGGGCTTCTCGGGGCCTTTGTGGAGCGGCATGGGCGGGTCTCCTCAGGGGATCGGGGGGTTCATCGGCGGGTTCATCGGCGGGTTCAGACGACCGGGGTTCCGTCCTTGCGCAGCTGCATCTGCGGACGCCCCGTCACCAGGAGCCAGGCGGGCAGGGAGGCGATGCAGAGCAGGGCGAGGATCGCGGGGGAGGCCACCAGCACGGCGGCCGTGAACAGGCTCACCCAACCCTGCCGGGTGATGGCGAGAAGCATCCCGAGGACACCCGCGGCGACACCGACCGCCGGGTGCACGGCGGGCACCAGGGCATGGGCGCCGAGCCCGAAGGCGACGCCGACGAACACGGCCGGGAAGATCCGCCCGCCCCGGAAGCCGCAGGACGCGGCGACGAGCAGCGCGGCCAGCTTCACCACCGTCATCGTCGCGAACTCGCCCGCCGACCAGCCCTCGGGGCTGCGGGCCAGCTCGCCGACCTCGTCCAGCCCCTTGAAGAGCGTCAGATGCCCGCCCAGGGCCGCCAGCAGGCCCAGCACGAGCCCGCCCGCCGGAAGGGCCAGCATCGGGTGCCCGAGCCGGGCGAAGGCGCCGTGGACGTACGGGAAGGCGTACACGGCGACGATGCCGAGCAGCGCCGCCGCCGACGCGACCACCAGCACCGCCAGCAGGTCGCCCCAGCCGGGCCGCCCGATGGCGGGCAGATGCAGATCGAAGGTCGGATGGGCCACCAGGGTGGTCGTCAGGGCGCCCGCCGCGGCGGCGACCAGCGGCGCGAAGACGTTGTCCCACAGCGCCCCCCTCAGCTGCTTCCCGGCCAGCGCCTCCGAGATGAGCAGCGCCGCTGCCACCGGCGTACCGAACAGGGCCCCGATCGTCGCCGCCTCCGCCAGCGCCGGCCACAGGCCGCCTGGAACCCGGGGGAGCAGTCGGCTGCCCAGCCAGAAGGCGAGCCCCACGTTCACGGCGATGATCGGGTTCTCGGGACCGAGGCTCGGCCCGCCCGCGAGCATCAGCCCGGTCGCCAGCACCAGCCCGGGCAGCACGGCGGGCGGGAGAACGGGAGCGTCGAGGCCGGTGGTGGCCGGGTCGGGACCGGCGTGCCCGGGCACCTTCCACACCACCAGCCCGACCGCCACGCCCGTCGCGGTGAGCACGACGAGCATCCACAGCACGGAGTACCGGCCGATCCCCAGCGCGTCCGGCAGGTCCTGCCACAGCACGTCCTGGAGCTCCTCGGCCGCCGCGCTCACCCCGACGAAGAGCAGGCTCGCGCCCACCCCTACGACGAGAGCGGGGAGGATCAGCGGCAGCAGGGCGCGCGCCGGGGTCGCCGGGGCGGCGGGTGCCTGCTGCACGGTGTCCTGGGCCACGGGCTCACGATAAGCGGACAAAACCGGCGGAACATCCGGAGGGATCCGGTTGGGCCCGCCGCCTCGCACCTGGCCGGGGAATCCGGGAAATCCGGCTTGCACCTCACGTCACGTGAGGACCCACCGTGGAGTGCGTACCGAGAAGGGAGCGGACGAAGTGAGCTATTCCGTGGGACAGGTCGCCGGTTTCGCCGGAGTGACGGTGCGCACGCTGCACCACTACGACGACATCGGCCTGCTCGTCCCGAGCGAGCGCAGCCACGCGGGCCACCGGCGCTACAGCGACGCCGACCTCGACCGGCTGCAGCAGATCCTGTTCTACCGGGAGCTCGGCTTCCCGCTCGAGGAGGTCGCCGCCCTGCTCGACGACCCGGCCGCGGACCCGCGCGCGCACCTGCGCCGCCAGCACGACCTGCTGACCGCCCGGATCGAGAAGCTGCAGAAGATGGCGGCGGCCGTGGAACACGCCATGGAGGCACGCACGATGGGCATGAACCTCACACCACAGGAGAAGTTCGAGGTCTTCGGCGACAAGGACCCCGAGCAGTACGCCGAGGAAGCCGAACAGCGCTGGGGCGACACCAAGGCGTACGCCGAGACACAGCGCCGCGCCGCGCGCTACACCAAGGACGACTGGCAGCGCATGCAGGCCGAGGTCAACGACTGGAGCGAGCGCTACAACGCCCTGATGGACGCCGACGAACCGCCGACCGGCCAGGCGGCGATGGACCTGGCCGAGGAACACCGGCAGCACATCTGCGGGTGGTTCTATGAATGCTCGTACGAAATCCACCAGGGCCTCGGCGAGATGTACGTCTCCGACGAGCGCTTCAAGGCGTTCTACGACTCCATGCGCCCGGGCCTCGCCGAACACCTCAGGGATGCGATCAAGGCGAACGCGAGCCGCCGCACCTCGTAACCCCTGGCCCAGGGTGCACAGCTTTGTCCCAGACGGACCACAGTGCATCCTGGGGACGCCCATGGAACCTGGGCCACGACAGCTGCGTTGATACTTTTGGGCAGCCAGCCTCAGCCCGTCCCCCATCAGCAGGAGCCACAATCCCGTGACCACGCTCGCGCTCGGCCCCGAGTGGCTCAGCCCCGACTACCTCATCGAGACCTTCAGCCTGCCCGGCATCCTGCTGATCGTCTTCGCCGAGTCCGGGCTCTTCGCGTTCCTGCCCGGCGATTCGCTGCTGTTCACGGCGGGACTCTTTGTGGCGGAGGGGAACTTCATCAGCCAGCCCCTGTGGCTGGTCTGCACGCTGATCGTGCTCGCCGCCGTTCTCGGCGACCAGGTGGGCTACATGATCGGCAAGTACTTCGGCCCGAGGCTCTTCAGCCGTCCCAACTCCAAGCTCTTCAAACAGGAGAACCTGGAGAAGGCCCACGAGTTCATGGAGAAGTACGGTCCCAAGGCGATCGTCCTGGCCCGCTTCGTGCCGATCGTGCGTACGTTCGCCCCCATCGTGGCGGGCGCCGGCCGCATGAAGTACCGCACGTTCCTCACGTACAACATCGTCGGCGGCGTGGCCTGGGGCGTCGGCATCACGGTCGCCGGCTACTGGCTCGGCCAGATCGACTTCATCAAGACGAACATCGAGGCGATCCTCATCCTGATCGTCTTCGTCTCCGTGGTCCCGATCATCGTCGAGTACCTCCGCGAACGCTCCAAGAAGAAGCGCGCCGCCGCCCAGGCCCCGGTCGCCGCCTACCAGCCCCCGGCGATGGACGACGCGACGACCCAACTCCGCCGCATCCCCCCGACGGACCAGCCGTACGGCAACCAGGGGAACCAAAGCCAGCAGGGACAGCAGGGCCGGCAGGGCGACCAGGGCCAGCAGCAGTACGGCTACGACCAGTACTACGGCCAGCCCTCGCAGCAGCAACAGCAGTACCCGCAGGGCTCCCAGCAGTACCCGCAGGGCTCCCAGCAGTACCCGCAGGGCTACGGACAGGACCAGTACGGCGCACAGCAGGGCAACAACCAGCAGGACCCCTACAACCAGGGTTACTGACAGGCAGCCAAGTGGCGTGGGGCCGTGCAGCTGTGCGGCCCCGAGTTCGTAGGCACCCGGCGTTCAGAACCCGCGTGTCCGCTTCGCGGCCCGCCGCCCCGCCGCACTCCCCGCCCCCGGCAAGCGCAGGAACAGCCGCGAGATCTCCGACCCGAGATTGACCCCGATGGCGATGGCCATCGCGAGCGCCGCCGCCTTGGACAGCGACACCAGCCCCTCGTCGACGTGGTTCTGCGCGATGGACAACAGCCCGAAATACGTCGCGGAACCCGGCAGGAGGGGCCCGATCGCCGCCGTCGTATAGGGCAGCGCGGAGGCGAACCGGTACCGGGACAGCATCTGGCCGAACAAGCCGACCAGCCCCGCCGCCACCGCCGTGGACGCGACCGGCGAGAGACCGCCCGTGTAGTGCATCGCGCCGTACACCGACCAGGCGACCCCGCCGTTCAGCGTCACCGCCAGCACGGTGGACCGTTCCTGCTGGAGCAGCACCGCGAAGGTCAGGGACAGCAGCATCGACGCGCCGATCTGCCACAGCGGATCCTCGCCGATGCCCAGGGCGGCGTCCGGGTTGAGGCTGGCGCCGAGCTGCACACCCACGTAGAGCATGATCAGCACGCCGACGACAATGCCGACGAAGAGGTACATGACCTCCAGCAGGCGCGCGGAGGCGGTGATGTAGAAGCCGGTCAGACCGTCCTGGACGCCCGCCACCAGCGCCCGCCCGGGCAGCAGGGCGAACAGTCCACCGGTGACGACCGCGGAGGCCTTCACGTCCACGTGCGCGAGGGTCAGCGCGATCCCTATCGCGGCCGGCGGCATCGCGGCCACGGTGAACTGGTAGAACTCCGGCAGCCCGCGCCCCGCGCACAGCCACGCCAGCCGGTCGCCGAGCATCGCGCCGAGCGCGGCCGCGACGAAGACGATGTAGTCACCGCCGACGAGCACGGAGGCCGCACCCGCCAGCAGCCCGCTCGCGGAGGTCAGCACCCAGCCGGGATACGGGTGCCGGTTGCGCCGGATCTCCGCGAGCCGCCGGTAGGCCTCCTCGAGGGAGATCGCCGTGTCCGGGTCGCTGAGGTCGTCGACCAGCCGGAACACGGCCGCCAGGCGCGTGTAGTCGGTGCCGCGGCGGCGGACCGTCCGGGAGGCCGTCACCGGGTCCTCCACCAGGGACGGCTGGTACGAGATCGACAGCAGGGTGAAGGTGACGTTCGGCTCGCAGCGGTCCAGTCCGTAGGAGCGGCAGACCGCGAACATCGCCGCCTCCACGTCCTCCGCACCCTCACCACCGGCCAGCAGCAGCTCGCCGATACGCAGCGTCAGGTCGAGCACCCGCGGAACGGCCGGGCCCTCCTCCTCGACCTTCTGCAAGGGCTCCGGAGCGGGCCGCTCGGCCACCGGCATCCGCAGCATCGTGCGCATGCGGTCCTGCCAGGGCGCGTTCTTGGTCAGGCTGATCAGGGGAATGCCGGTCGCCGGAGTGAACGCGGCCGGAGCGTCCTGGGCGCTGTAGGTGCGCGGCGGGCTGAACGCCGACCCCTCGGACTCCGCCACGGGCGTCTGCGGCACGCCGAGCCCCTTGGGAACCGCGAACTCCGATGTGGTCTCGGACTCCGTGGCGACGCCCCTGGGCGCGGCCAGCCCCTCGGGAACCGCGAACTCCGATGTCGTCGAGGAGTCGGCCGGATCCCCACAAACGCCGGTGGGAGCGGTGAACCTGCTCC
The DNA here is from genome assembly GCF_059026085.1 of Streptomyces sp. a15. Taxonomy (NCBI): domain Bacteria; kingdom Bacillati; phylum Actinomycetota; class Actinomycetes; order Kitasatosporales; family Streptomycetaceae; genus Streptomyces; species Streptomyces sp. A15. The sequence goes on from NZ_JBWLKM010000025.1 coordinate 48,789, forward strand.
TGGCCTCGTCCGACCGCGGCTTGCGGTCCTCCGCGTCCGTCACTCCGTAGCGCTCCCTGTACGACACGTGCAGCAAGCCTCAGTATGCGCACACACACGCGAAGGGGCCGCACGCGTGCGCGTGCGGCCCCTTCGCGACAGCAGGCTCAGTGACCGCCCTGGTCCTTGAAGCGCTTGTACGACCGCTCGATCTCGGCCTCGGCCTCGGTGCGGCCCACCCAGTCGGCGCCCTCGACCGACTTGCCGGGCTCCAGGTCCTTGTAGACCTCGAAGAAGTGCTGGATCTCCAGACGGTCGAACTCCGACACGTGGTGGATGTCCCGCAGGTGCTCCACGCGCGGGTCGTGCGCCGGGACGCACAGCAGCTTGTCGTCGCCGCCGGCCTCGTCCGTCATACGGAACATGCCGATCGCGCGGCACTGGATGAGGCAGCCCGGGAAGGTCGGCTCGTCCAGGATGACCAGGGCGTCCAGCGGGTCTCCGTCCTCGCCGAGGGTGTTCTCGACGAAGCCGTAGTCGGCCGGGTAACTGGTCGAGGTGAAGAGGCGACGGTCCAGGCGGATCCGACCGGTCTCGTGGTCCACCTCGTACTTGTTCCGCGAACCCTTCGGAATCTCGATCGTGACGTCGAACTCCACCGGTGGCTCCTCCATGATCAGCACATAGTTCTGGTGGTTAAGTGTCCCTCACGCAGGTGTGTGATCGCGAAAGGGGCTGGTGGTCGTGCCGGAGCGGAGGCCTTGGCGGGCCGCGAGACCGCATGTGACGCGGGTCGCGGACGCCGTACGACCGCGTCTGGCACAGGCCGCGACGGCCGCGAAGCCGAGGCTCGCACGGATCGCGCGGGCCGCGAAGCCGAGGCTCGCACGGATCGCGCGGGCCGCGAAGCCGCAGGTCGCGCGGATCACGAGGCCGAAGACACCGAAGACCTGGCAGTACACCGCGGGCGCCGCCACCGCCGGACTGGCGCTGGCCGCCGCAGTGGTGACCGCCGCGGGCCCCTGGGACTCCACCGGTCAGCGTACGGCGGAGCGGGACCGGGCGGTCGCCCAGGAGCGAACGGGTGGCGCAGATCACGACGGCTCGTCCGGTTCGGCGGGCGGGGCGCCCCGACCCGCCCCCAGCGCCGCCTCCGTCCTCGCCGGCCTCGGCGGTGCCACGAACGGCGTCAAGAGGGCCCCGACCGGCCCGGCCCTCGCCGAGGTCCTGACCCCCCTCCTGAGGGATCCGGCGCTCGGCGCCCGCTCCACGGCGGCGGTCGTCGACGTCGCCACCGGCAAGCGGCTCTACGGCACCGGCGCCGACGAGGCCCTGACCCCCGCCTCCACCACCAAGATCGCCACCGCCGTCGCCGCCCTCTCCGCCCTGGGCGCCGACCACCGCCTCACCACCCGCGCCGCCCTCGAACCCGACACCGACGAACTGGTCCTCGTCGGCGGCGGCGACCCCACCCTCACCGCCCGGAAGGACGCCGAGGGCTGGGCGAGCCTGCGCACCCTCGCCGACGACACCGCCGCCGCCCTGAAGAAGCGCGACATCAACCAGGTCACGCTCTCGTACGACACCACCCTGTACGCCGGTCCGGAACGTCATCCCATCGGAGTCAACGACAACCTCGCCTTCGTCACCGCCCTGATGGCCGACGAGGCCCGCACGGACGACTCCGCGAGCGGCCCCGCGCCCCGCGTGCCGGACCCGGCGGCGGACGCGACCCGTACGTTCGCCGCCTTCCTCAAGGACAACGGCATCAAGACGACGTCCCCCGGCCCCTCCAAGGCCACCGGCCGCGCCGAGGCCCTCGCCACGGTCTCCTCGCCGCCGCTCTCCGCCCTCGTCGAACGCATGCTCACCAACAGCGACAACGACATCGCCGAGGCCCTCGCCCGCCAGACGGCCGTCGCGACCGGCCAACGCGCCGACTTCGACGGCGCCGGCCGGGCCATCGGCGCCCAGCTGAAGAAACTCGGACTGCCCGTGTCGGGCGCCGCCTTCAAGGACGGCAGCGGCCTCGACCGCGACGACAGACTCACGGCGGACCTCCTGACGGCCCTTCTGGTGAAGGCCGGCGACCCCACCCGCCCGGAACTCCGCCCCGCCCTCACCGGTCTGCCGGTGGCGGGCTTCACGGGCACCCTGACCAGCCGTTACACGGACGGCGCGGCAGGGATCGTACGGGCGAAGACGGGCACCCTGACCGGCGTGAACACGCTGGCGGGAACGGTGGTGGACCAGGACGGCCACCTGCTGGCCTTCGCGTTCCTCACGTCGAACACGACGGACCCGGCGGCGGCGCAGTCGGCGCTGGACAGGACGGCGACGGCTCTGGCGGCGTGCGGTTGCAGGTAACGCGGCCCCGTCAACCTGGCGAGGCCCTGCCCCAAGCGGTAGCGCTCACGTACGGTTGACGCATGACGAGCATCGGTGGTGCCGAGATGGTCGACTGGAATCTCGCGGTGGCGACCGCGACCCGGCTCGTACGGCCGGGCCCCGACGTGAGCCGTGACGAGGCCCGGGCCGTCGTCGCGGAGCTGCGTCGGCATGCCAAGGCCTCGGAGGGACACGTCCGGGGCTTCACTCGTTTGGGGACGGAAGACACCCACGACACCCCGGTCCTCGTCGTCGACCGACCGGGCTGGGTCCGGGCGAACGTCGCCGGCTTCCGGGAGCTTCTGAAGCCGCTGCTGGACAAGATGCAGGAACGGCGCGGCAGCACCCCCGGCGGCGCGGTCCTCGGCGCAGTCGGCGGCAAGGTGACGGGCGTCGAGCTGGGGATGCTGCTGTCCTTCCTGTCCTCGCGGGTCCTCGGCCAGTACGAGACCTTCGCCCCGGCCACCCGCGAATTCCCGGCGGGGGCGAACGGCGGCGGCCGTCTGCTCCTCGTCGCCCCGAACATCGTGCACGTGGAGCGCGAACTCGACGTACAGCCCCACGACTTCCGCCTGTGGGTGTGCCTGCACGAGGAGACGCACCGCACGCAGTTCACAGCCGTGCCCTGGCTGCGGGACCACCTGCAGGGCGAAATCCAGTCGTTCCTCGGGGAGACCGAGGTCGACCCCATGACCGTCCTGGAACGCGTCCGGGAGGCCGCCCAGTCGCTCGCCGGCGGGCGCCCCGAGGGCGAGGAGGACGAGGGCGGCAGGTCCATCGTGGAGATCGTGCAGACGCCCGCCCAGCGGGAGATCCTCGGCCGCCTCACCGCCGTGATGTCCCTGCTGGAGGGACACGCCGACTTCGTGATGGACGGGGTCGGTCCGGACGTCGTGCCGACCGTCGCCGAGATCCGCGAGAAGTTCCAGCAGCGTCGCGCCAAGGGGGCCTCCCGACTGGACATGGCCCTGCGCAAACTGCTGGGGCTGGACGCCAAGCTCAGGCAGTACCGCGACGGCGAACGCTTCGTACGGGCGGTCGTCGACCAGGTCGGCATGGACGGCTTCAACCGTGTGTGGACGTCCCCCAACACCCTCCCGACCAAGACGGAGATCGCCAAACCGGCGGACTGGGTCGCGCGGGTGCATCGCAAGGCCGAGTCGTGAACAGCGCGCCGAGGTCGTGAAGCGAATCCGGCCGACGGCAGGCGAACGCCCCTCCAATCACCCGTCCGAGGGACCGTGAGCGATGGGTAGGCGTGCAATGCTCGGGGAACGGCCCGGTTCTGTCACCATCTACACACTCTGAGTGACCGAACCCGGGCTCACCCCCGAAAACTTCATGAAGGGAACCGGACATGGGTCCCCATCCTGCGGTCGCGGCGATACGCCTGGCGGTCCGCCGCGTCCTCCACGACATCCTCACCGAGCACAGCCGTACGACTGCCGGTCGTACGACCGAGAGCCGTCCGACCGAGAGCCATACGACCGAGAGTCGTACGACCGGAGACCTCGGCGCCTTTGACGACACCCCGCACGAGCGCGCGCAGTCGCCGCTCGTGCTCGTGGCGTGCTCCGGCGGCGCCGACTCCATGGCCCTCGCCTCGGCCCTCGCCTTCGAAGCCCCCAAGCTCGGCCTCCGTGCCGGCGGCATCACCGTCGACCACGGCCTGCAGCCCGGCTCCGACCTGCGCGCCGACGAGGTCGTCCTGCGGCTGCGCGAACTCGGCCTCGACCCGGTCGAGTCCACCGCCGTAACCGTCGGCCGCGAAGGCGGACCCGAGGCGGCCGCCCGTGACGCCCGCTACGCCGCCCTCGACGCGGCCGCCGAACGCCATGGCGCCCTCGCCGTCCTCCTCGGCCACACGCGCGACGACCAGGCCGAGACCGTCCTGCTGGGCCTCGCCCGCGGGTCCGGCATCCGCTCCCTGTCCGGAATGGCCGCTGTTTCCGGGGGTCCGGGGGCCGCCCGCCGTTACCGCCGCCCCTTCCTCCAACTCGACCGGCAGACCGCCCGCAAGGCCTGCATGGTCCAGTCCCTGCCCGTCTGGGACGACCCGCACAACGCAGACCCGGCGTACACCCGCTCCCGGCTGCGCCACGAGGGCCTGCCCGCGCTGGAGAAGGCGCTCGGCAAAGGCGTCGTGGAGGCCCTCGCCCGTACGGCCCAGCTCTCCCGCGACGACGCCGACGCCCTCGACGCCTGGGCCGGTCAGGCCGAGGCCGCCGTCCGGGACGCCGCAGGGCTGCTGGAGTGCGCCAAGCTCTACGCCCTGCCGCCCGCCGTACGCCGTCGCATCCTGCGCCGCGCCGCCATCGAGGCCGGCGCCCCGGCGGGCTCGTTGTTCGCGCGTCACATCGAGGAAGTCGACCGGCTGATCACCGGCTGGCGCGGCCAGGGAGCCATCAATCTCCCGGGCAAGGTCGTGGCCCAGCGGCAGGGTGGCAGACTGGTGATTCGGCAAGGCTGAATCCCGGCCTCTCCGTGCACCTCGGCGAGGGGCAGGGCAGCCGGTTGGACGACCGAAAGTGATGCGGGTGGACGCGAAAGACATGGGTGCCGACCTCAAGTCGGTGCTCATCACCAAGGAAGAGATCGACGCGAAGCTCACGGAGCTCGCCGCGAAGATCGACGCGGAGTACGCGGGCAAGGATCTGCTGATCGTCGGCGTCCTCAAGGGCGCGGTGATGGTCATGGCGGACCTCGCCCGGGCGCTGTCCACCCCCGTCACCATGGACTGGATGGCCGTGTCGTCGTACGGCGCGGGCACCCAGTCCTCCGGTGTGGTGCGGATCCTCAAGGACCTCGACACCGACATCAAGGGCAAGCACGTCCTGATCGTCGAGGACATCATCGACTCCGGACTGACCCTGTCCTGGCTGATCTCCAACCTCGGCTCGCGCGAGCCCGCATCCCTCAAGGTGTGCACCCTGCTGCGCAAGCCCGAGGCCGCCAAGGTCGCCATCGACGTCCAGTGGGTCGGCTTCGACATCCCGAACGAGTTCGTCGTCGGTTACGGCCTCGACTACGCCGAGAAGTACCGCAACCTCCCGTTCGTCGGTACGCTCGCGCCCCACGTCTACGGCGGCTGAGCCAGACAGCCCAAGCCCTGTAAGACGATCGGGAACCCCAGCGGGTTTCGCGCCGTTGGAGCATGCAGACGGGTTCACCGGCTGTCCTGTGCGGCTTCGGTCCACAATGCTGGGGTACCGTCAGAAGAACTGTCTTATCAAACTCACTATGGCAGGAGGGACGGGGCGGCACCGCTCCGTATGGATGGACGTGAAGCGATACTTCCGTGGGCCGGTCATGTGGATCGTGCTGGCCGTCCTTGCCGTGGTCGTGTTGATGCAGGTCGTCGGCTCGTCCGGTGGCTACAAGACGGTGGACACCGGCCAGGTGATCCAGGCGATCAATGACAACAAGGTCGAATCAGCCAAGCTGACCACCGGCGATGAGCAGACCATCAAGGTCCAGCTCAAGGACGGCACAAAGGTCGAGGGCAGCTCGAAGATCCAGGCGAGCTACATCGGCGACCAGGGCGCGACCCTCGCCGGCACCTTGCAGAACAAGTTCCAGGACAAGCAGATCCCGGACGGCTACACCGTCTCGCCGACGAAGCAGAACGCTTTCGTCGGGATCCTGCTCTCCCTGCTCCCCTTCGTCCTCATCGTGGTCGTCTTCCTGTTCCTGATGAATCAGATGCAGGGCGGCGGCGGCCGAGTCATGCAATTCGGCAAGTCCAAGGCGAAACTCATCACCAAGGACACCCCGAAGACGACGTTCTCGGACGTCGCGGGCTCGGACGAGGCCGTTGAGGAGCTCTACGAGATCAAGGAGTTCCTGCAGGAACCGGCGAAGTTCCAGGCCGTCGGGGCGAAGATCCCCAAGGGCGTACTGCTGTACGGCCCTCCCGGCACCGGCAAGACCCTGCTCGCGCGTGCTGTCGCGGGCGAGGCCGGCGTGCCGTTCTACTCGATCTCCGGTTCCGACTTCGTCGAGATGTTCGTCGGTGTCGGTGCCTCCCGAGTGCGTGACCTGTTCGAGCAGGCCAAGGCGAACGCTCCGGCGATCGTCTTCGTCGACGAGATCGACGCGGTCGGCCGCCATCGCGGCGCCGGCCTCGGCGGTGGTCACGACGAGCGCGAGCAGACGCTGAACCAGCTGCTCGTCGAGATGGACGGCTTCGACGTCAAGGGCGGTGTGATCCTCATCGCCGCGACGAACCGGCCGGACATCCTCGACCCGGCACTGCTGCGTCCCGGCCGCTTCGACCGCCAGATCGCGGTCGACCGTCCGGACATGCAGGGCCGTCTGGAGATCCTCAAGGTCCACCAGAAGGGCAAGCCGGTCGCGCCGGACGTCGACCTGTCGGCCGTCGCCCGCCGCACCCCCGGTTTCACCGGCGCGGACCTGGCGAACGTGCTGAACGAAGCGGCGCTCCTGACGGCGCGCAGCGATCTGAAGCTCATCGACAACCACATGCTGGACGAGGCCATCGACCGCGTTGTGGCGGGCCCGCAGAAGCGGACCCGGATCATGTCGGACAAGGAAAAGAAGATCACCGCGTACCACGAGGGCGGCCACGCCCTGGTCGCGGCGGCTTCCCCGAACTCCGATCCGGTCCACAAGATCACGATCCTCTCGAGAGGCCGTGCTCTGGGCTACACGATGGTCCTGCCGGACGAGGACAAGTACTCGACCACGCGCAACGAGATGCTGGACCAGCTGGCTTACATGCTGGGCGGCCGCGCGGCCGAGGAACTCGTCTTCCACGACCCGACCACCGGCGCTGCGAACGACATCGAGAAGGCCACCGCAACGGCCCGCGCGATGGTCACGCAGTACGGCATGACGGAGCGTCTCGGCGCCATCAAGTTCGGTGGCGACAACACCGAGCCGTTCCTGGGACGTGAGATGTCGCACCCGCGTGACTACTCGGAAGAGGTCGCCGCGCTCGTCGACGAAGAGGTCAAGAAGCTCATCGAGAACGCGCACAACGAGGCCTGGGAGATCCTGGTCGAGAACCGCGACGTGCTCGATCAGCTGGTGCTCCAGCTGTTGGAGAAGGAGACGCTGAACAAGGAGCAGATCGCCGAGATCTTCGCTCCCATCGTCAAGCGTCCCCCGCGGCCGGCCTGGACCGGCTCCTCCCGCCGCACGCCGTCCACCCGTCCGCCGGTGCTCTCCCCCAGGGAGCTCGCACTGACGAACGGCGCCAACGGCGCGACACCGGCGATCTCCACCGCGAAGTCCACCGCGGCGGAACCCGCCCCGGTGGCCGAGCCCGCCCCCGAGGAGCGTCCGGAGAGCTGACTCCTCGGACACTTCGGGGCACGGTGACCTCACCAGGCCCGGAATGGATGCCGCGCCCCCCAGGTTCTAGCCTGGGGGGCGCGGCATTTGCATGTCCGCAGTGAGGTGCGTGGTCCACACGCGCGACAGGCACAGGAACGAGGCACCAGATGACCGACCCCGTGACGCTGGACGGCGAGGGCTCGATCGGCGATTTCGACGAGAAGCGGGCCGAGAACGCCGTACGCGAACTGCTGATCGCGGTCGGCGAGGACCCGGACCGCGAGGGGCTTCGGGAGACGCCGGGGCGGGTGGCGCGGGCGTACCGGGAGATCTTCGCGGGGTTGTGGCAGAAGCCCGAGGACGTGCTGACGACGACGTTCGACCTGGGGCACGACGAGATGGTGCTCGTGAAGGACATCGAAGTCCTGAGCAGCTGTGAACACCACCTGGTGCCGTTCGTCGGAGTCGCCCATGTCGGGTACATCCCGTCCACCGACGGCAAGATCACGGGACTGTCGAAGCTGGCCCGGCTGGTGGATGTGTATGCCCGCCGGCCTCAGGTGCAGGAACGACTCACCACGCAGATCGCCGACTCCCTGATGAAGATCCTGGAGCCGCGCGGGGTGATCGTCGTCGTGGAGTGCGAGCACATGTGCATGTCGATGCGGGGGGTCCGGAAGCCCGGGGCGAAGACCATAACGTCGGCGGTCCGGGGCCAGCTGCGTGACCCCGCCACCCGTAATGAGGCGATGAGCCTCATCATGGCCCGCTGAGCGGCCTCCTGATCGTCCGGCGGGTCAGGCCGCCGAAGCCGCCCCCGTGTTGTGGTCGTCGTCCTCCGGGAGCCTGCAGACGCGCTCCAGGAAGATGGCGGCCGCTATGACGGCGATGCCCGCGAGAACCGAGAAGCCGGCGTAGATGGCCTGGTCGCGGCGGGCGGGGATGTCGAGGGACTCCAGGAGGAAGACGCCGGTGCCGCCGTACATCCCGCAGACGAGGGCGGCGACCAGGGCGCTGGCCTGTCCGAAGACGACCGCGCGGGCCGCCATCAGTGGGTCGACGCCCTTGGCCTCGGGGCGGCGCTCGCGCTGGGCCTTGAGGCGGGCGCGGATGGAGAGCGCCGTGGACAGCAGGACCGCGGCGATCAGGGCGAGGACGATGGGGGCGGCCAGAGGGACGCTGGGGAGGGTCCCGACCGAGTTCCAGAGGCGGGCGCCCGCCCAGGACAGGATCCCGGCGACGGCGAAGACGCCGGCCAGCAACCTGATGCGCAGCTCTCTCACGGTGTCCCTTCAGCTCCCCGGCCGTGGTCGCGGACGGTGGTCGTGATGACCCCTGCGGTCCGGCCGTCTCGTCCGGCCGCATCGGGGTCGTCTTGACCTTAACGGCTACTCGGGCAGCCGGAGTTCCAGGTCCTTGCGAGGTTCCACGCCGTCGCGGGTGACGGTGTCGAGGAGGGCCGCGACCGCGCCCCGTCCGGGCAACTGTGCCTCGGGCTCCACGTCGTGCCAGGGGGCGAGCACGAAGGCGCGTTCGTGGGCGCGCGGGTGGGGGAGGGTGAGGTGCGGGTCGTCGGTGACGACGTCGGCGTACGCGACGATGTCGACGTCGAGGGTGCGCGGGCCCCAGCGCTCGTCCCGGACGCGGTTGAAGGCCTCCTCGACCGCGTGCGCCCGCTCCAGCAGGGAGGACGGGGGCAGCGTCGTCTTCAGGACCACGACCGCGTTGAAATAGGACGGCTGGCTGCCGGGTTCGACGCCCCACGGCTCCGTCTCGTACACGGGGGAGACGGCCTTGATGCGGAGGCCGGGGGTGTCCTCCAGGGCGTCGATGGCTCCCTGGAGGGTCTCCAGGCGGTTGCCCAGGTTGGAGCCGAGGGAGATCACGGCGCGTTTCGGGTTCTGGAGGGTGGTGTCGGCGGCGTCGACCTTCTCGACGACGGAGGCGGGTACCGGCTGTACGGTCGGGTCGCTGTGACCCTCGGTGAAGAACGCGGTCATACTCGGCTCCGGGTGATGGTGACGGTCACGTCGTCGAAGGGGACGGTGATCGGCGCGTCCGGTTTGTGGACGGTGACCTCGACCTCTTGGACTCCTTCGTGCTTCAGACAGGCCTGGGTGATGCGCTCGGCGAGCGTCTCGATGAGGTTGACGGGCTCGCCCTGGACGACGGCCACCACCTCCTCCGCCACGATGCCGTAGTGCACGGTCTTCGCCAGGTCGTCGTCGGCGGCGGCCGGACGGGTGTCCAGGCCGAGGACGAGGTCCACGATGAAGGTCTGGCCCTCCTCGCGCTCCTTGGGGAACACGCCGTGGTGCCCGCGGGCCTTGAGGCCGCGCAGCGCGACACGATCCACGCGAATCACTCCTGCAATCGTCGGTGACGGCCGGTCCGTACCGTGTGCGGGCGGCACACCGGCCTCGAACGAATCTACCTGCGAGCACTGACAGGGCCGGGCCACGGGGCCGCGGGCCCGAGCCGGGGCCGGAGGTTTCACCTTGTGTTTCCCCCGGGGAACCCGACGGCTCACGGGCTGGTAGCCGCCCATACCCCGGGTCCGTGATTCCAACCACTTCTTGGTCCGTGCGGGCGACGGGGACCTGTCTGGGATCTGTCGGTGTCCTGTGGGGCGCCTACCCGCTCAGGCGGGGGTGTCGTCGCTTTCGGCCTCGTCGTTTTCGGCCAGAACCGGGGACGCGTGGTGCGACCAGAGCTTCCAGCCGTCGGGAGTGCGGCGGAACACGTTGGTGGCGACGACCAGCTGGCCGACGAGCGGGCCGAGTTCCTCGCCGCCCTCGGGGGCGGGGCCGCCGCTGAGGATGTTCTCCGTGCAGGTCACCAGGGCGGTGTCACCCGTGATGGAAACGTGCACATCCGTGAGGAAAAATTGAATATAGTCCGTATTTGCCATGATCAAGGCATAGGACCTGAGGACGTCGCCGCGGCCGGTGAGCACCGGCCAGCCGGGGTGCACGCACGAGATCACACCGGTGTCCGCCGGATCGTGGTACTCCTCGTCGACGCCCAGGTCGGACGGGGTCAGCCACATCGAGGTCAGCTCCTCGAAGTCGCCCCGCTCCATCGCCTCGTAATAGGTGGCGTTGGCGAGTTCGACCTGCTCGACGTCGGTGTGGGGGGCGCTCACAGGGCTCCCTCTGTGCCGTTGTCCGCCGCGCGTGCGCCTTCCACGGCGCGTGCGACCCGTACCGCGTCCGCCGTCGCGCGCACCTCGTGCACGCGTACCGCCCATGCGCCGGCGTGCGCCGCGAGCGCGGAGACGGCGGCCGTCGCGGCGTCGCGCTCGCGTGCGGGCGGCGGCGCGCCCTTTGGCCCGGCGAGGACCCGGCCGAGGAACCGCTTGCGGGAGGCGGCGACCAGCAGCGGGTGGCCGAGGCCGAGGAGGCGGTCGAGGTGGGCCAGGAGGGTGAGGTCGTGTTCGGCGTCCTTGGAGAAGCCGAGGCCCGGATCGACGACGATGCGGTCGGGGGCGATGCCCCCGTCCAGAACGGCCTGCACGCGCGCGTGCAGTTCGTCGACGACTTCGGCGACGACGTCGTCGTACACGCCCCTGACGTTGCCGCCCTCCAGGAAGCCGCGCCAGTGCATGACGACGAAGGGGGCGCCCGCGGAGGCCACGGCCGGGATCATCGCGGGGTCGGCGAGGCCGCCGCTGACGTCGTTGACGAGGGCGGCGCCGGCCGCGAGGGCCCGTTCGGCGACGGAGGCGCGCATGGTGTCGACGGAGACGGTGACGCCCTCGGAGGCGAGGCCGCGGACGACGGGGATCACCCGCTTGAGCTCCTCGGCCTCGTCGACCCGGGTGGCGCCGGGGCGGGTGGACTCGCCGCCGACGTCGACCAGGTCGGCGCCCTCGGTGACCAGGTCCAGGCCGTGCTTGACGGCCGCTGTCGTGTCGAAGAAGCGGCCGCCGTCGGAGAAGGAATCGGGGGTGACGTTCACGACTCCCATGACCGCGCAGCGGCCCCATTCCGGAAGGCCCGCGACGCGTCCACGTCCGCTCTGCTTGCTCATACGTTCAGCGTAGGCCCAGGGCGGGGCCGCGAGCCCCGGGGCCCGGCCGTGGCGAGGGGCGGGCCCCGGGGCCGTCACCGTGGACCGCGGCCTGTCCCGGTGGCCGCGTCACGCCGCGCGGACGTCCCGCTCCGTGACGGCGTGGGCGCACGCGCGCGAGGGGGCCGTACGGTGTCGCAGGAAGCGCGGCAGAGGGAGGGCCAGGTTGACGAAGCCCTCCGCCTGCATGGCGGCGAAGCCGATGCGGGGCAGGTCTCCGGAGGCGCGGTAGACGACGAAGCGGGGCTCCCAGCGCGGCTGGAACTTCGCGTTGAACTTGTACAGGGACTCGATCTGGAACCAGCGGGACAGGAAGACCAGCAGCCCGCGCCAGACCCGCAGGACCGGGCCCGCGCCGATCTTCTCGCCGCGGGCCAGTGCCGAGCGGAACATCGCGAAGTTCAGGGATACGCGCGTGATGCCGAGCCTCGGTGCCGCCTGGAGTGCCGCCACGATCAGCAGTTCGTTCATGCCGGGGTCCGCCGACCGGTCGCGCCGCATCAGGTCCAGGGAGACGCCGTCCGTGCCCCACGGCACGAAGTGCAGGATCGCCTTGAGGTCGCCGTACGGCCCCGGCCGACCGTCGGCCTTGTGGGCGGTGGCGATGAGACAGTCGCCGTCGGACGGGTCGCCGATGCGGCCGAGCGCCATGGAGAAGCCGCGCTCGGTGTCGGTGCCGCGCCAGTCCTCGGCGGCGCGGCGGATGCGGTCCAGCTCGGCGTCGCCGAGGTCACGGACGCGCCGTACCCGGGTCTGGTAACCGGCGCGCTCGATGCGCTTGACCATCTGGCGCACATTGCGCATCGCACGGCCGGCCAGGGAGAAATCCGCGACGTCCACCACCGCCTCGTCGCCCAGTTCGAGGGCGTCGAGGCCGGTCTCGCGGGTCCAGACCTCGCCGCCGGTCTCGGAGCAGCCCATGACGGCGGGGGTCCAGGAGTGGGCTCTGGCCTCGTCCATGAAGCGCTCGATGGCGCCCGGCCAGGCCTCGACGTCACCGATCGGGTCGCCGCTGGCCAGCATCACGCCGGAGACGACGCGGTACGTCACCGCCGCCTTGCCGCTGGGCGAGAAGACCACGGCCTTGTCGCGGCGCAGCGCGAAGTGGCCGAGGGAGTCGCGGCCGCCGTGCTTGTCCAGGAGGGCCCGCAGCCGGGCCTCGTCCTCCGTCGTGAGGCGCGCGGCCGGGTGTTCGGGGCGGAAGGCCAGGTAGATCGTCGTGATGGCGGTGAGCAGGCCGAGGGCGCCCAGGGAGACCGCGACCGTCCAGGAGGTGTCGCCCTGGTAGTCGACCGGGCCCTCGAAGCCGAACAGGCCGTACAGGACGTGCGTGATGCGGTCGGCCAGGCTGGGGTCGCCCACCAGGTGATCGGGGTGGACGCTGACGATGACCAGCCCGAGGGCGAGGGAACCGGCGCCCATGAGGACGAAGTTGGCGAGTGCCCGCCACCGGCTGCGCGGGTCGGGCAGCGCGGAGAACTGGTCGCGGTGGCGCAGCAGGGGCGCGAGCAGCGCGAGCGAGATGATGACTCCCACGAGCGAGTGCCGGTAGGTGAACTGCGCCATCGCTCCGGCCGGGAGCAGCACCACGGCGGCACGCCAGGCCCGGCGCTTGGCGCGCTTGAGGCCGTGGCCGAGCAGCAGCAACAGAATGCCCACGCTGAGCGCGAGCGCGGCCGCGAACGGACCGAGCGCGCCGGGCAGCACCTCGGCGATGGTGTGCATACGGCTGTGCCTGAAGCGCGGGAAGACGCCCGCGGCGATGTCCACGAGGCCCACTAGGGCGCACGCTCTGCCGACGAGGGCCGGGACGGCCTCGGGGCGCGGACCACTCAGGACGCGCCGCATCCGGTGTGATCGGGTCGGAACCTCGCCCGACATTTCCTCATCTGTCCTGACAGACATCGCATCCCGTTGTTCCGCGAGAGACCTTGGATCCGGGCCCGATTCGGGCATCCGGCGACATTGCGCCCTCTAGGACGGTGTCTCGGGGGGAGAGGTTCACTCACCTCCTCAAAACCGGTCCAAAGCCCTGGGCAAGTCCCGGGCAAGTCCTCGCGAAGGAACCCATGGGTCTCACGAGCAACAAGACGGTGCTGCTGGCGGTGCTCTGCGCCGTGCTGCTCTTCGTCGGCACGGTGTGGCTGTGGCCGCGGCTGGCACGGCGGAACTTGCGGGCCGTCGGCGGACGCGTCGGCCTGCTGATCGCCACCCAGTTGGCACTCTTCGTGTCCGTCGGCCTCGCCGCCAACCAGGCTTTCGGTTTCTACGCCTCCTGGGCGGACCTGTTCGGGCGGGAGACCGACCAGGGAGTGGTGGTCGACCACACCGAGGGCCTCGGTTCGGGCGGCCCTCTCCGGGTGGTCGACACGCAGCGGGTGAAGGAGACGGGCGGTCTGAGGCCGCAGGTCGGCGGGCAGATCCAGAAGGTCGCCATTGTGGGCCGTACGACCCGTATCGCCACGCCCGCGTACGTGTATCTGCCGCCGGAGTACTTCCAGCCGCAGTACCGAACGCGAACGTTTCCCGCAGCCGTCGTCCTCACCGGTTATCCGGGTACCGCTCAGGCACTGGTGGACAAACTCCGCTATCCGCGCACGGCATGGAAGCTCGCCGAGAACGGACGTATGCAGCCGATGATCCTGGTGATGCTGCGGCCGACGGTGGCGCCGCCGCGGGACACGGAGTGCGTGGACATCCCCGGGGGCCCGCAGACCGAGTCGTTCTTCGCAAGGGATCTGCCCGACGCCGTACGTGCCCACTACAGGGTGGGCGAAAAGCCGGGCGGCTGGGGCATCATCGGCGACTCCACGGGCGGCTACTGTGCGCTGAAGCTCGCCATGCACCACCCCGAGGTGTACGCAGCCGGGGCGGGGCTGTCCGCGTACTACAACGCGCCGAGCGACCCGACCACGGGCGATCTCTTCCACGGAGACAGGGAACTGCGCGACCGGGCGAACCTCTGGTGGTACCTCAAGCACAGGCCCGCGCCCGACACTTCACTGCTCGTCACCAGCAGCAAGGCCGGCGAGGCGAACTACAAGGACACGTTGAAGTTCATAGAGCGGGTGAAGAACACCGGGCGGACACGGATCTCGTCGATCATCCTCGAAAGCGGCGGGCACAACTTCAACACCTGGCGACGGGAGATTCCCGCGACGCTGCAGTGGATCGGGGGGCGGCTGGGCGACCACTGAAAACGATCTTGCAGTTCTCGCCGTTCCGGTCGGCCGCGCGTGGTGCCTCTTGCCAATCCTGCCGAATTCGATGCGGATCTGTTTCCTGATGACCTGTGAAGTCTTCGGGATGGCGGTGTTTTTACGGCCCGGGGCACCATCATTCGCCTACGCGCGGTAAGTTTCTGGCCATGCCACGTGGACGTCACCGCCATTCCCCGCCTTTGCACAGGATCCTGCCCCCGTCGGCGATCGCAGGAGTCTCTCTGGTCTGCGCTCTCGGCCCCTGGGTGTTCACGGAACAGACGGTGCTCCGTGGGCTGGCCGCGGCCGCCGCGGTGACGGCGGTCGTCGGTGCGGTCGTCATGCGTCACTGGGACACCCAGGCGGGCAAGCAGGTCGCCGACCTCACGCGCGCGCGTGCGAGCGACGAATGGCGCTACGAGGAGCGGGTCGCCGAACTGGAGACCGACCTCGACGAGTCGCGCGAGCTGCGCGTCAAGCTGGAGCAGCGGCTGCGGGCCAAGCGCGCCGAACTCGCGGGCCTGCGCAACGAACACGCGGCGCTGCTGCGGCGGTACGCCACGGCGGAGACCGAGCGGGCCAGCGCCCTTGAGGGCCGCCGTCTGCTGGAGATAGAGGCGTCGGGTCCGGCCCGTGAGCTGCTGCCGGCACCGGCCGCGCCCGTGGAGGAGGCGGGGGCTGTGGCTGCCCCGGCCGATCCGGAAGCCGACGAGACCGCCGAGGCCGACGAGATTGCCGCGACCGCCCAGATCGACGAGGCCGGCGAGGCCGTACCGGCGGCGGAAGACGAACCGGAGGCTCCGGCGATCTTCTCGCCGGAGGGTTCCAAGCTGTTTCTGCGGGCACAGGGAGCGCTGGCGCGCTTCGGCGACGACGGCGACGGCGACGGCACGGTGAAGGCCGAGCCGAAGAACGAGCCCGAGTTGAAGAGCGAGCTGAAGAACGAGTCCAAGTCCGAGGCATGGAACGACTCCAAGGACGTGACCAAGTCCGGCCCCAAGGACGCCACGAAGGGCGAGCCGGTGAAGGTCGCTTCGGCCGAGGCGCCGGCGGCCGGTGCCGCCGGCGACACCGAGGCGGAGGCCGCGCAGGAGGACGAGGCGCAGGGGAAGCCCGAGGCGGTCGACGGGCATTCGCGCGCGGCCGCCATCACCACGGCCAGGACCGCCCAGCCGGGCCGGCAGTCCTCCGGACACTTCGTCGCCCCGACGGCGGTGGCGGTCGTGCCGACGACGCCCGCGCGGCGTCCGCTGGTCGAGGGCGGCTTCGACTTCTTCGGTGCGCAGAAGGGCGCGGCTCCGGCCGCGCTGGCGGCCGTCCAGAACGAGGACCTGGCCGACGTCGTCGGCCAGGAGGCCCTCGCGCTCCACAAGGCCGAGGCCGAAGCGGAGTTCAAGCCGGCGGACGAGGAGTCCCGTGGCGTAGGCCAGGTCATCGACCTGACGGCCCACGACGAGACCGAGCAGATCGACGTGCAGGGGCTGCGGAGCGCGGTTTCGTAACGACAGCCCCGGCCAGGAGCCCGCGGTTAGGGCGCCATCCACCTGTCCGGCCGCGCCTCGCTCCGCCCCGTCCGTGACCTCTCCGCCTGCCCCCGCAGCAGTTCGGCAGCCTCCTGAGCATCCCTCAGCCGCGCTGTCACGGTCTTGTTGGCCCCGGTGTCCACGTGAACGTCGGCGACGCGCCAGACGCGCGCCCAGGGCCCCTGCGCGAGCCGTACACTCTGCACCTTCGCGTGCGGAACCAGCGACAGACTCCGCCGCAGCAGCCCGTGCCGGGCCACGAACACCGCGTCGGTGACGGCGAGTCCGTAGCCCCGCCACCACAGCGGCACGCATCGCGCGGCCCGCCGGGGCGGCCGGGACAGCGCCGACAGGGGCGGCACGGTCACCCCGGGCAGCACGCGCGCGACGACCGTCTCGGCGACCTCCCGCGGAGCGACCGGCACCAGCACGGAGTTGGACGACCCGGCCACGTCCAGCTCCACCCGCACCCAGCCGCGCCGCCGCCACAGCAGCGGCTCCACGATCCGTACGGTCTGCACACGCCCCGGCGGCACCGTCTCGTGCGTACGGTCCAGCAGCCCGTGGTCGATCCGCAGCCCGTCCGGCGACTCGCCCACCGTCCAGTCGTACTCGGTGACGAACCGCCCCACGCTGCTCGCGCCTGCCGCGCCGAGCAGCGGCAGCGCGGTGGCGAGGACCGTCCACACGCTGTGGGTGGCCAGCCACAGCACCGTCGGTACGACGAGGGCGGCGACCAGGGTGCCCCAGGTCGCGCCGGTCAGCACCAGCGAGACGGCGAGGACGCCGGGCGGCACGCGCAGCAGCTCGCGGGAGGGTGCCTCGCCGACCTCGTGCGCCGTCTCGGGCGCGAAACCGGCGGCGCGCGCGAGGAGTTCGGCGCGCAGCGCGCGTGCCTCGCCCTCGCCCAGGAAGGCGAGTTCGTCCTTCTTGTCCGCGCCCACGACGTCGAGTTTGAGTTTCGCGACTCCCGCGACCCGCGCGAGCAGCGGCTGGGTGACGTCGACGGCCTGGATCCGTTCGAGCCGGATGTGCGCGGCGCGCCGGAACAGCAGTCCTGTACGGATGCGCAGTTCGGTGTCCGTCACCGCGAAGTGAGTGAACCACCAGGTCAAGAAGCCGTAGAGAGCGGCGGCCGGGACGAACACGGCGAGAGCGATCAGCAGCGTGGTCGTCGTCAGTCTGGTCAGCTGCTGCTGCGCCTGGTTGGGGTCGTGCACCGCCCACCCGATGATCACGGCGATCGGCGCCCACGCGCGCCTGAACGGCGTCACGGGGTGCAGCCGTCGCTCGGTGACGGGTGGCTTCTCGCGTATGGCGTCGTTCACGCCCGGTGCCGTCACAGGCCGGCCGATCGGGCCTCGCCGAGCTCGGTGAGCCGGTCGCGCAGCCGTTCCGCCTCGTCCGGGTCGAGGCCCGGGATGGTCGCGTCGGTCGCCGCGGCAGCGGTGTGCAGCTGCACGCTGGCCAGCCCGAAGTGGCGTTCGACGGGACCGGAGGTGACCTCGACCAGCTGCATCCGTCCGTACGGCACGACGGTCTCCTCCTGCCACAGGACGCCCCGGCTGATCAGCAGGTCGTCGGCGCGCTCGGCGTAGCGCCAGGAACGCCAGTTGTGGCCGAGCATCACCCAGCCCCACGCCATCAGGGCCAGCGGCAGCAGCGCGAAGGCGGCCCAGGCCGGGCCCACGACCAGGCCGAGCAGCAGTCCCAGCCCCACCGCCAGCAGTCCGAGCCACACCACCAGCAGCAATCGCCGCATCCGCAGCAGCCCCGGCGGCAGGCCGGTCCACACCGGCTCGTCCCGCGTGGTCCCCGTGTCGGCCGTGCTCCCCGTCTCCATACCGCCAGCGTACGTAGGAGAGACTGTGTCCATGACTCCTACGACGGAGACCATGGTCGGCATCGGCGGCGCCGCGGAGAGCACCGACATGGTGCTCAACATCGGGCCCCAGCACCCGTCCACCCACGGTGTACTGCGCCTCAGGCTCGTCCTGGACGGCGAGCGCATCATGCGCGCGGACCCGGTGATCGGCTATATGCACCGGGGCGCGGAGAAGCTCTTCGAGGCGCGTGACTACCGCCAGATCATCATGCTCGCCAACCGCCACGACTGGCTGTCGGCCTTCTCGAACGAGCTGGGCGTCGTCCTCGGGGTGGAGCGCATGCTCGGCATGGAGGTCCCCGAACGCGCGGTGTGGACGCGCACACTCCTCGCGGAGCTGAACCGGGTGCTGAACCACCTGATGTTCCTCGGCTCCTACCCGTTGGAGCTCGGCGGGATCACCCCGGTCTTCTACGCGTTCCGCGAGCGCGAGGTGCTCCAGAACGTCATGGAGGAGGTCTCCGGCGGGCGCATGCACTACATGTTCAACCGCGTCGGCGGCCTCAAGGAGGACCTGCCGGCCGGATGGGCTGCACGCGCGCGTGCGGCCGTCGCCGCCGTGCGCTCCCGCATGGACCGCTTCGACGACCTGGTGCTCGGCAACGAGATCTTCCGTGGGCGCACGCGAGGCGTGGGCATCCTCGCGCCGGAGGCCGTGCACGCGTACGGCGTGAGCGGGCCGATCGCGCGCGCCTCGGGCGTCGACTTCGACCTGCGCCGCGACGAGCCGTATCTGGCCTACGGCGAGCTGCAGGACACCCTGAACGTGGTGACCCGGAAGGAGGGCGACTGCCTCGCCCGCTTCGAGGTCCTCCTGGAGCAGACGCACAACGCCCTCGACCTCGCGGACGCCTGCCTCGACCGGCTCGCCGGCCTGCCGCCCGGGCCGATCAACCAGCGGCTCCCCAAGGTCCTGAAGGCGCCCGAGGGCCACACGTACGCGTGGACCGAGAACCCGCTCGGCATCAACGGCTACTACCTCGTCAGCAAGGGCGACAAGACCCCGTACCGGCTGAAGCTGCGCTCCGCCTCGTACAACAACATCCAGGCGCTCGTGGAGCTGCTGCCGGGCACGCTGGTCGCGGACATGGTGGCGATCCTGGGGTCACTGTTCTTCGTGGTCGGGGACATCGACAAGTAGGCCGCGGAGAGGCGCGTCCGGGGCTCCTGCCGGCTCGATTCCGACCGGCTGGAGCAGCCACCCGAAGTCGCCGAGCCCGCCCGACGCCGTGAGCTCGGCGGCCTCTGAGGCGCTCGCGAGGGCGCGCACGTAGGCCGCCGGCTGTGTGGAGGCGAGTGCGAGCGGGGGGCGTGCGCCGGAGAGGTCCAGGGCGCGCAAGGCGTCGCGCTGGGTCAGTACGCGCCCTCCCGGGAGCGCGCACGCGTCCAGGGCGACGTGCGCCGTGATGTCGCACGACCCGTCCGGCACGGGCGCCGTCTCGCGTCCCTCGCGGAATCCGGTGAGCGTCCCGAACGGGGGGCGCGCGCGTGCAGTGTGCGCGTAGTCCACCGCCACCGCGAGCCCCCGGTCGACGGTCGCGACCGCCGACGCCCACGCCTCGTCCCGGGGCAGACCGATCTCCGCCCGCAGCCCCTCCTCGGCCGGCAGCGGCCACCAGCGCGCGAGCCACTCCGCCTCCGCACCGGAAACCGGCTCCCCGAGGCGCTCGCGCCCGTCCCGCCGTACGAGCACCAGCCGGGGTACGCCCGCGGAGTCCACCTCGGCGATCTCCACCGGCACGTTGTCCAGCCACTCGTTGGCGAACAGCAGCCCGGTGACGCCCTTCGGGGGCTCGGCCAGCCACTCGATCCGGTGATCGAGCCCTTTGGGGCGGTCGGCGACCTCGACGGCGTACCCGCGCGCGCGGGAGGCCACGTCCGCGGGCAGCGCGGCCAGTACGCCGGCGGCCAGCTCGCCCCGCCCGGCGGCCATGTCGACGAAGTCCAGCGTCTCGGGCCGCCCCAGCGCCTCGTCGACCCGGCACAGCAGCCGGGCCACGGCCTGCGCGAACAGCGGCGACGCGTGCACGGACGTACGGAAGTGCGCGCCCGGCCCCTCGGGCCTGCGATAGAAGCCGTCCGGCCCGTACAGGGCGGCCTCCGAGGCCGCTCGCCAGCCGCGCCACTCGCCCACTGTCCCTTGCGTCACGCCGTCAGGTTAGGCGTCCAGGGGAACGGAGCCTCCACCTTGCGGAGTATGCGCGGGGCGTACGGATCGGTCCTCCGGTTGACCCCTGCACGCATCTTGCTTCCCTACGCTGGGTTACGTGCAGCGCCTCTATGACTTCCTCCGCAGGCACCCGACGTGGGTCGACAGCTTCTGGGCCGTCTTCCTGTTCGGGATCTCGGTGGTGGGCGAAACCGCCCGTCAGGAGGCGCGGGGCACCGACGCCCCGGCGGTGGTCGTCCCGATCGTTCTCCTGTTGTGCCTGGTCATCGCACTGCGTCGGCGCATGCCGGAGAAGATGCTGGTGCTGGCCGTGGCGCTCGGAGTGGCGCAGCTCGCGCTGAACGTGGAGACGACGGCCGCCGACTTCGCCTTCCTGGTGATCGCCTACACCGTGGCCGTGACGGGCGCCCGCTGGGCCTCCCGGCTCGCGCTGGCCGCAGGCCTGTGCGCCGCCCCCCTGGCGCAACTGCGCTGGTGGAACGACGACACGAGCACGCTGGCCAACCTCGCCCAAATGATCTTCCTGACGGTGCCGTTCGTGCTGGCCTGGGTGCTGGGCGACTCGATCCGCACCCGCCGCGCCTACTTCGCACAGCTGGAGGAGCGCAACGCGCGCCTGGAGAAGGAGCGCGAAGCCCAGGCCAAGGTCGCGGTCGCCGCCGAGCGCGCCCGGATCGCGCGCGAACTGCACGACGTGGTCGCGCACAACGTGTCGGTGATGGTGGTGCAGGCCGACGGCGCCGCCTACGTCCTCGACGCCGCCCCCGACCAGGCCAAGAAGGCCCTGGAGACGATCTCCTCCACCGGCCGCCAGGCCCTCGCCGAGATGCGCCGCCTGCTGGGCGTGCTGCGCACCGGAGAGCACCAGGAGGGCGGCGAGTACGTCCCGCAGCCCGACGTCGAGCAGATCGACGACCTGGTCGAGCAGTGCCGGGGGTCCGGCCTGCCCGTCGACTTCAAGATCGAGGGCACCCCGCGGCCCCTGCCCAGCGGCGTCGAGCTCACGGCGTACCGCATCGTGCAGGAGGCGCTCACCAACACCCGCAAGCACGGCGGGCCGAACGCGGGCGCCAGCGTCCGCCTGGTCTACTTCGACGACGGCCTCGGCCTGCTCGTCGAGGACGACGGCAAGGGCGCCCCGCACGAGCTGTACGAGGAGGGCGGCGCCGACGGCGCCGGCCACGGCCTGATCGGCATGCGCGAACGGGTCGGCATGGTGGGCGGCACCCTGGACGCGGGCCCGCGCCCGGGCGGAGGATTCCGCATCAGCGCCCTGCTCCCGCTCAAACCGGCGCACTGACGCCGACCTATGTCCTTCATTGACACCTGTAACGACCCGTGTAACGCCCCCTGTAACGCCCCTGAAGACCTTTGAAGAGAGGCCCCGATGACGATCCGCGTGATGCTCGTCGACGACCAGGTGCTGCTGCGCACCGGGTTCCGGATGGTGCTCGCCGCCCAGCCGGACATGGAGGTCGTCGCTGAAGCGGGCGACGGCGTCGAGGCCCTGGAGGTGCTGCGCTCGACCGCCGTCGACGTGGTGCTGATGGACGTCCGCATGCCGAAGCTCGACGGCGTGGAGACCACCCGACGCATCTGCATGGAGGCCGACCCGCCGAAGGTCCTGATCCTGACCACCTTCGACCTCGACGAGTACGCCTTCTCCGGGCTGAAGGCCGGCGCCTCCGGCTTCATGCTCAAGGACGTGCCGCCCGGCGAGCTGCTGGCCGCCATCCGCGCGGTGCACAGCGGCGACGCGGTGGTGGCTCCCTCGACCACGCGCCGTCTGCTCGACCGCTTCGCGCCGATGCTGCCGAGCGCCGGCAAGGAGCCCCAGTTCAAGGCCCTGGAGCGGCTCACCGACCGCGAGCGCGAGGTCATGGTGCTGGTCGCCCAGGGGCTGTCCAACGGTGAGATCGCGGCCCGGCTGGTGCTGTCCGAGGCGACCGTGAAGACCCATGTGGGCCGCATCCTGACCAAGCTGGGGCTGCGGGACCGGGTGCAGGTGGTGGTCCTGGCGTACGAGACGGGGCTGGTGCGGGCGGGCGGGCACGGCTGAGGAGGGTCCCGCCGCTAGCGGAGTATCCCTTCCAGGAAGTCGCTCCCGAGCCGGGCCACCACCGTGACGTCCAGCTGGTGCAGGACGTACCGGCCGCGGCGGCGGGTGGTCACCAGACCCGCCTTCTTCAGCACGCTCAGGTGCCGGGATATCTCGGGGGCCGTCATGCCGTGCACCTGGGTCAGCTCGCTGGTCGTGAACGCGCTGCGGGCCAGGCTGCGGCACAGCCGCATCCGCACCGGGTGGGACAGGGCGGCCATCCGCAGCGTCAGCTGCTCGACGGAAGGCGGGGCCGCGAGCTCCGGGGAGCCGACCGGGTAGTGCAGGACCGGCTGCCAGTCGTACCGGTGCAGGACCATCAGGTGGGGCCAGCCCAGGCTGGTGGGGATGAGCAGCAGACCGCCGTCCCGAGTGGCCGTACGGCCGTCGCCGAGCTTGTCGACCGTGATCCGTGCGGCGGACTCGTCGAGCGTCACGGCCGGCGATACCGAGGCGAGCGCCTCGGCCAGACCCTTGCGCCGCAGGAGGTCGGTCTTGTGCCGGGCGTCCGAGGCCAGCTGGTGGCGCAGCCGGGACCAGGTCTCCGCGAAGAACGCCGCGTCGCAGTCCTCCATGAACTGCCTCAGCCATGCCCGGATCCGCGGCGGGTCTGCCAGCAGCCGCTCGCTGAAGCGCACCTGCTGCGGTCCGCGCGCGGCGGCCAGTTCCAGCGCCCGCCGGCGCAGCTCGGGGTCGGAGAGCGCGGTCGCTCCGCGCGTGCTGTACGGCAGTGCACAGGTGAACTCCAGGGCCGCGTCCACGAACTGCTCGTCCGTCAGCTTGTCGAGCAGGTCCAGCTCCTCGGCGAGCGCCGCGCCGGGCAGCGTGGTACCGCCCGGGATGCCCGCGGCCGGCAGGAACAGGTCCGAGAACGTCGTCCGCCACAGGAAGTCGGCCTCGCACATCCGGTCGGCCAGATGCGGGTCGAGCCCCGCGCTCACGCCCGTCACCCAGCCCTGCAGGCCCGGATGGTGCCCCGGCTCGGACAGCGCGTGCAGCGCCATGCAGAGCTCGGCCAGCGGCGAGGGCACGACGGCGATCCGCTCCGGCCGCAGCCCCGCGATGTCGATGTGCACGCTCATGCCCTCATGGTGCACGCCGCCACTGACAACGCCGCCGTCGTTTGACGGCCGCCGTCAATCGACGCGACTGCGTTCTACTTACCGACCGTCTCGACCGTCTCGGCCGCCTCGACACTTTCGCCGGCCACCTCGCTCACCCGCGCCACGAAGTCCGCGACCGCCGCCTTCACGTCGTCCGCCGTCCACTCCAGGCCGTCGGCGCGCACGGTGACCTCGGTGATGCCCAGGCCCGGTCCGCCCCGGTCCCAGGGGACGCCGAAAAGCAGCGTCCTGGTTTCCTCGGCCTGCCGTACGGCCGCCTCGGCGAGGACGTCCGGGTCGTACGGCAGCCAGACCTGGAACTCGTGGGTGTGCGGCTCCTCGGGGAAGACGCGCGCCCACGGCACGCCGGCCTCGGCGAAACCCTCGCGCAGCGCGGCGGCGACCACGCGCGCGTGGGACACGTACTGAGGCAGCCTGGGCAGCTCGCGTTCGAGGCCGACGAGCGCCGACAGCACGGTGGGGAACTGCTGGAAGATCATGCCGCCGTACCGGTGCCGCCAGGTCTTCGCCTCCTCCACCAGCGTCCTCGGGCCGGCCAGCGCCGCGCCGCCGAAGCCGTCGAGAGACTTGTAGAACGACACGTAGACGCTGTCCGCCAGTCCCGCGATCTCGTCCAAGGGGCGCCCGAAGTGCACGGTGGACTCCCACAGGCGCGCCCCGTCGAAGTGCACCACCGCGTCGCGCTCGCGCGCCGCCTCCACGACCTCCGTCAGCTCCTCCCAGGAGGGCAGCACGAAACCGGCGTCCCTGAGGGGCAGCTCCAGCATCAGCGTCCCGAAGGGCTCCTCGAAGTCGCGCACTTCCTCGGCGGTCGGCAACCGGGGCTCGCCGGTGAGGCGGACCGGGCGCAGCCCGGCGACCTCGCTGAGCGCACCTCGCTCGTGCACCTCGGGGTGGGCCAACGCGTGCAGCGCCACCGTGGGGTTGCCGGTACGGCCCGCCCAGCAGCGCAGGGCGATCTGCTGGGCCATCGTGCCGGTCGGGAAGAACGCTGCGGCCTCCGTCCCCAGCAGCGCGGCGACGCGGTCCTCCAGGGCTTCCACGATCCGGTTGCCGTACATGTCGCCGGGCTCGTCCAGGTCGTACACCTCGGGCGCCGCCTCCTGCAGCCACGCGAGCCGTTCGCGCAGGGTGCCGCGGAAACCCGCTCGTGCCAGGACGCGCTCCGCCCCCAGGAAGGCGGCCGCCCGCCGCTCCCGCAGCCGCTCCCGCGCCGACTGCTCCCCGCCCTGTTCCGCCGTGTCCGTCATGCTCCGGATCATGCCGTGCGGCGGTCCGCGCGGGCACCCGCATTTCCGCCGTCCCGCCGACGGGCGCGGCGTGTTGGGAAACCCACAGCCTGTGGACAACCGGACGCCCCTGGAACCGATCGCGTTAACATGACGAGAAATCGTCCGGTACCCAGAGCGGACTGGAACGGGAAGGCCGCCGTCGCGTGAGTACAGTCCACCAGCCAGACCCCAAGGACCGCCCCGCGCGGCTCACCGTCGGCGTCGTCGGCGCCGGCCGGGTGGGTCCCGCACTTGCCGCGTCCCTGCAACTCGCCGGACACCGCCCGGTCGCCGTCTCCGGGGTCTCCGACGCCTCCAGGAGGCGCGCCGCGCAGATGCTGCCCGACGTGCCGGTCGTCCCGCCCGCCGAGGTTCTGGAGCGCGCCGACCTGGTGCTGCTGACCGTCCCCGACGACGCGCTGCCCGGGCTCGTCGAGGGCCTCGCCGAGACCGGGGCCGTGCGACCGGGCCAGCTGCTCGTACACACCTCGGGGCGGTACGGCTCGAAGGTCCTCGACCCCGCCCTGCGCGCGGGCGCGCTGCCGCTGGCCCTGCATCCGGCGATGACCTTCACCGGCACCCCGGTGGACGTCCAGCGCCTGGCGGGCTGCTCCTTCGGCGTCACCGCCCCCGACCAGCTGCGGCTGGCCGCCGAGGCGCTCGTCATCGAGATGGGCGGCGAACCCGAGTGGATCGCCGAGGAGAACCGGCCGCTCTACCATGCGGCCCTCGCGCTGGGCGCGAACCACCTGGTGACGCTGGTCGCCCAGTCCATGGAGCTGCTGCGCACGGCAGGCGTCGAGGCCCCCGACCGGATGCTCGGCCCGCTGCTCGGCGCCGCCCTCGACAACGCCCTGCGCTCCGGCGACGCGGCCCTCACCGGCCCCGTCGCGCGGGGAGACGCGGGAACCGTCGCCGCCCATGTCGCCGAGCTGCGCAGGCACGCCCCGCAGGCCGTCGCCGGCTACCTGGCGATGGCGCGCGCGACCGCCGACCGCGCGCTCGCCCACGGACTGCTGAAGCCGGAACTCGCGGAGGACCTCCTCGGGGTACTCGCCAACGGGACCGACGGGACCACCGGCACCGAAGGGGACGCCCGATGACCACCGCCCTGCTGCGCACCGCCGACGAGCTGCACGCACGCGTGCGCGTGGGCCGCCGCGCCGTCGTGATGACCATGGGCGCCCTGCACGAGGGCCACGCCACCCTGATCCGCACCGCCCGCGAGATCGCGGGTCCGGACGGCGAGGTCGTGGTCACCGTCTTCGTGAACCCGCTGCAGTTCGGCAAGGGCGAGGACCTCGACCGCTACCCGCGCACCCTGGACGCCGACCTCAAGATCGCCGAAGACTCCGGCGCGGACGCCGTGTTCGCCCCGGGCGTCGAGGAGGTCTACCCGGGCGGCGAGCCCCAGGTCCGCATCAGCGCCGGGCCCATGGGGGAGCGCCTGGAGGGCGCCTCGCGCCCCGGCCACTTCGACGGCATGCTCACCGTCGTCGCCAAGCTGCTGCACCTCACCCGCCCCGACGTCGCCCTCTACGGCCAGAAGGACGCCCAGCAGCTCGCCCTGATCCGCCGCATGGTGCGGGACCTGAACTTCGGCGTCGAGATCGTCGGCGTACCCACCGTGCGCGAGGACGACGGCCTCGCGCTGTCCAGCCGCAACCGCTACCTCAGCCCAGAGGAACGGCGCACGGCGCTCACGCTGTCCCGCGCGCTGTTCGCGGGCCGCGACCGGCACGCGGCGCAGGAGGCGCTGCGCGCGCGGGCGCGCGAGGTGCCCGCCACGCACGCGCGTGCCGAGGCGCTGAGCGCCATAGGGGAGTCCCGCGCGGCGGCCGACACGCACGCCGTCGCCAAGTCCCGCCCGTCGCCCACCACCGCCCTTGGCGGAGACGCCTCGCGTCGTCCCGCCCATACGGGCGGTCCCGCGGCCGTCCGCGCGGCCGCCCGCCTGGTCCTCGACGACGCCGGCCGCCTGAGCCCGCCGCTCAGGCTGGACTACCTCGCGCTCGTCGACCCGTCCGACTTCACCGAGATCGAGGACGACTTCACCGGCGAGGCCGTCCTCGCCGTCGCCGCCCGGGTCGGGACGACCCGGTTGATCGACAACATCCCCCTCACCTTCGGAGCCGCCTCGTGACCAGCACAGGCATACGACTGCACGCGCCCGCCCCGGGCTGGTCCATCGACGCGGACGTCATCGTCGTCGGCTCCGGCGTCGCCGGCCTCACCACCGCCCTGCGCTGCGAGGCCGAGGGCCTCAGGACGGTCGTCGTCACCAAGGCCCGCCTCGACGACGGCTCCACCCGCTGGGCGCAGGGCGGCATCGCCGCGGCCCTCGGCGACGGCGACACGCCCGAACAGCACCTGGACGACACGCTGGTGGCGGGCGCGGGCCTGTGCGACGAGGAGGCCGTACGGATCCTCGTCACCGAGGGGCCCGACGCGGTACGCCGGCTCATCGAGACCGGCGCCCACTTCGACGAGTCCGAGGAAGGGCGCCTGGAACTCACCCGCGAGGGCGGCCACCACCGCCGCCGCATCGCACACGCGGGCGGCGACGCGACCGGCGCGGAGATCTCCCGGGCGCTGGTGGAGGCGGTACGCGCGCGTGGCTTGCGCACGATCGAGAACGCGCTCGTCCTGGACCTCCTGACGGACGCCGACGGCCGCACCGCGGGCGTCACCCTGCACGTCATGGGCGAGGGCCAGCACGACGGTGTGGGCGCCGTGCTCGCCCCCGCGGTCGTCCTCGCGACGGGCGGCATGGGCCAGGTCTTCTCGGCGACCACCAACCCGTCCGTGTCGACCGGCGACGGCGTGGCGCTCGCCCTGCGTGCCGGTGCGGAGGTCTCGGACCTCGAATTCGTGCAGTTCCACCCGACCGTGCTCTTCCTGGGCGCCGACGCGGAGGGCCAGCAGCCCCTGGTCTCCGAGGCCGTACGCGGCGAGGGCGCCCACCTGGTGGACGCGGACGGCGTGCGCTTCATGGTCGGCCAGCACGAACTCGCCGAACTCGCGCCCCGGGACATCGTCGCCAAGGGCATCATGCGCCGCATGCAGGAGCAGGACGCCGAGCAGATGTTCCTCGACGCCCGGCACTTCGGCGCCGACATGTGGGAGCACCGTTTCCCGACGATCCTCGCGGCCTGCCGCGCCCACGGCATCGACCCGATCCACGAGCCCATACCGGTCGCCCCGGCCGCCCACTACGCCTCCGGGGGCGTGCGCACCGACTCCCAGGGCCGTACGACCGTCCCCGGCCTGTACGCGTGCGGCGAGGTCGCCTGCACCGGCGTGCACGGGGCGAACCGGCTCGCGTCGAACTCCCTCCTGGAGGGCCTCGTCTACGCCGAGCGCATCGCCGCCGACATCGCGGCGCGCCGGGCGGAGAACGGCCTCCACGCGCGCGTGCCCGTGCCCGTCGAGCACCCCGAGAAGCCCGCGCACCCCCTGCTCGCGCCCGAGGCGCGGTTCGCCATCCAGCGGACCATGACGCAGGGCGCGGGCGTCCTGCGCTCCGCCGAGTCCCTGGCGAGCACCGCGGACGCCCTCCAGCGGCTGCACGCCGACGCCCGGGACGCCCTCGACGAGAACGGCAAGACCGCCGAGCCCGGCGTCGACACCTGGGAGGCCACGAACCTCCTGTGCGTGGCCCGCGTCCTGGTCGCCGCCGCGCTCCTGCGCGAGGAGACCCGTGGCTGCCACTGGCGCGAGGACCACGCCGAGCGCGACGACACGACCTGGCGCCGCCACATCGTCGTACGGCTGAATCCGGACCGCACGCTGGCCGTACACACCACGGACGCCCCAGACTTCCCCCCGACCCGGCAGCAGCAGCCCCACCGTCCCCAGGAGCAGTGACAGAAGTGAGCACCCCCGACCTTCCCCTCGCCGAGAGCGGCGGCTGCGGCGACGGCTGTGCCTGTGGCGCTGCCTCCGACATCGCCGGCGAGGAGTATCTGGAGTGCGGGCTCGACCCCGCGCTCGCGCAGCTCCTGGCCGACGCGGGACTCGACCCCGTGGAGGTCGAGGACATCGCCAACGTCGCCATCCAGGAGGACCTCGACCACGGCGTGGACGTGACGACCGTCGCGACCATCCCCGAGGAGGCCGTGGCCACCGCCGACTTCACCGCGCGCGAGGCGGGCGTCGTGGCGGGCCTGAGGGTCGCCGAGGCGGTCCTCTCGGTCGTCTGCACCGACGAGCTCGAAGTCGAGCGGCACGTGGAGGACGGCGACCGCGTGGAGGCCGGGCAGAAGCTCCTGTCGGTCACCACGCGCACGCGTGACCTGCTCACCGCCGAACGCAGCGCGCTCAACCTCCTGTGCCGGCTCTCGGGCATCGCGACTGCCACGCGCGCGTGGGCGGACGTCCTGGACGGCACCAAGGCGCGCGTGCGGGACACCCGCAAGACGACGCCGGGGCTCAGGTCCTTGGAGAAGTACGCCGTCCGCTGCGGCGGCGGCGTCAACCACCGCATGTCGCTGTCCGACGCGGCCCTCGTCAAGGACAACCACGTGGTCGCCGCGGGTGGCGTCGCGCAGGCCTTCAAGGCCGTACGCGAAGCCTTCCCGGACGTGCCGATCGAGGTCGAGGTCGACACCCTGCACCAGCTGCGGGAGGTCGTGGACGCCGGCGCCGACCTGATCCTGCTGGACAACTTCACGCCCGGGGAGTGCGAGGAGGCGGTTGCAGTCGTGCACGGCCGCGCCGCCCTTGAGGCATCGGGGCGGCTCACCCTCGAGAACGCCAAGGCGTACGCGGACACCGGCGTCGACTACCTCGCCGTGGGGGCCCTCACCCACTCCTCGCCGATCCTGGACATCGGCCTGGACCTGCGCGAGGCGGAGTAGTCGCGATGCTCCTCACGATCGACGTAGGCAACACGCACACGGTTCTGGGCCTGTTCGACGGCGAGGACATCGTCGAGCACTGGCGCATCTCGACGGACGCGCGCCGTACGGCGGACGAGCTGGCGGTCCTCCTCCAGGGCCTGATGGGCATGCATCCGCTCCTCGGGGACGAGCTGGGCGACGGCATCGACGGGATCGCGATCTGCGCGACGGTTCCGTCCGTCCTCCACGAGCTGCGCGAGGTGACGCGGCGGTACTACGGCGACGTGCCGGCCGTGCTCGTCGAACCCGGCGTCAAGACCGGCGTGCCGATCCTGACCGACAACCCCAAGGAGGTCGGCGCGGACCGGATCATCAACGCGGTGGCCGCGGTCGAGCTGTACGGGGGGCCCGCGATCGTCGTGGACTTCGGTACGGCCACCACGTTCGACGCGGTGTCCGCGCGCGGGGAGTACGTCGGTGGTGTCATCGCGCCCGGTATCGAGATCTCGGTCGAGGCGCTGGGCGTCAAGGGGGCGCAGCTTCGGAAGATCGAGGTGGCCCGGCCGCGGAGTGTGATCGGCAAGAACACGGTCGAGGCGATGCAGGCGGGGATCATCTACGGTTTCGCTGGCCAGGTGGACGGGGTGGTGAGCCGTATGGCTCGGGAGCTTGCGGAGGATCCGGAGGATGTGACGGTGATCGCCACGGGGGGACTGGCGCCGATGGTGCTCGGCGAGTCGTCCGTGATCGACGAGCATGAGCCGTGGCTGACGCTCATCGGGCTGCGGTTGGTGTACGAGCGGAACGTGTCGCGTATGTGAGGCGGGGTGGGGGGCGGTGCCGACTGCCCGGCGCTGTGCTTGCCGTCAACCTGTTCTCGCCCCCGCCGCCCCTACCCGTCCCATCCCCAGGGGCTGCGCCCCTTCGACCCCACCGGGGCTGCGCCCCTTCGACCCCACCGGGGCTGCGCCCCTTCGACCCCACCGG